>JAUNLD010000003.1:0-80251 GCA_030532425.1 Lautropia sp.
GCATGCCGGGTGGTGTGGGAGGGGTGCTGCCTGGGGCAGCCCCCTATCCCGATTCATCCACCGATGGGGCAGGGGGCCAGCAAGCCCCCTTGCGCTTTATACTGTCGGCACCGAGCTTTCGCCCAACACACTGCCCCTTCGACACCGCGGCCTATGAAACGACTGACCCGACAACGCACCGTGATCCAGCGGGTCATCGACGAGGCGCGTCGTCCGCTCAGTCCGGCCGAAATCCTCGATGCCGGCCGCCAGTACCTGCCATCCCTCAGCATCGCCACCATCTACCGCAACCTGCGTGACCTGCAAAAGGACGGGCTGATCGCTGCCGTGCCACTGCCGGGCGACAACCCGCGCTATGAAAGCCATCAGGCCGACGGCCACCACCATCATCACTTCCAGTGCAACCGTTGCCAGAAGGTCTTCGACATTCACGGCTGCCCCGGCGGGCTCGAGCAGATGGCGCCAGCCGGCTTTGCCGTCGACCGTCATGAGGTCACGCTCTACGGGCTGTGCGCCGAATGCAATCCGCAGTCAGCCACCGGTGAAGGCGAGGGCAGCCGTGGCGTGGCGCCCGGGCAGCCCGGCAGCACCGGGCTGCCACCGCACGAGGGCTGAAAGCCCGGCTCAGTGCAGCACGTGCTCCAGAAAGGCACGGGCCCGCTCGTGATGTGGATCATCAAAGAAGGCCCGTGCCGCCCGTTCCTCGACGATCCGGCCCTGATCCATGAAGCAGACCCGATGCGCCACCTCCCGGGCAAAGGCCATCTCGTGCGTCACCACCAGCATCGTCATCCGCTCCTGGGCCAGCTGCCGCATCGTCCGCAACACCTCACCGGTCAGCTCCGGGTCGAGCGCCGAGGTCGGCTCATCGAAGAGCAGGATATCGGGTTCCATCGCCAGAGCCCGGGCAATGGCCACCCGCTGCTTCTGACCGCCCGACAGCCGTCCCGGATAGGCATCGCGCTTGTCCAGCAGGCCCACCTTGTCCAGCAGCGCCTCGGCCTTGGGCACGATCGCCTCGCGCTTCATCCCCTTGACGGTGATCGGCGCCTCGATCAGGTTTTCCAGGACCGTGAAATGCGGAAAGAGGTTGAAATGCTGGAACACCATGCCCATGCGCCGGCCGATGCGCCGGATCTCGGCCTCGGGCACATAACGCGCCCGACCTTCGGCATCGTTCTTCACCATCGTCTCGCCGGCGATGGTGATCTCACCGCTGTCGACGATTTCCAGATGATTCAGGCAGCGTAAAAAGGTGCTCTTGCCCGAGCCGGACGGCCCGATCAGGGCGATCACCTCACCACGGTGAATCTGCATCGACACGCCGTTGAGCACCGACAGCTGGCCGAAGCGCTTGCAGAGGTCACGGGCAACGATCATCGGCGAATCAGGCGTCGTGGCTGGCATAGCGTTTTTCCAGTCTCTGGAACATCCAGGTCAGCAGCAGCGTCATCAGCAGATAGAAGACGGCCGCCACGATGAACGGGGTAATGGTGAAATCCCGCTGCACGATGCCCCGCGCCGCCCGCAACAGGTCGTTGAGCGCCAGCACGTAGATCAGCGAGGTGTCCTTCACCAGGGTGATGAACTCATTGGACAACGGCGGAAGAATGCGCCGGATCACCTGCGGCATGATGATGCGGCGCATCGTCTGTGGATAGCTCATCCCCAGTGCCTTGGCACCTTCATACTGGCCCCGGTCGATCGACTGGATGCCAGCCCGAAAGATCTCGGCAAAATAGGCGGCATAATTCAGCACGAAGGCCACCACCGCAGCCGGGAAATCCGGCAGCCGGATGCCACCACCGGGCAACAGGGGCAGGGCGTAGTAGATGAACAGCAGCTGCAACATCAGCGGGGTGCCCCGCATCAGCCACAGATAGCCGCTCACGGCCACCCCCAATGCCCGGTAGCGCGACAGGCGCATCAGCGCCAGTGCGATGCCCAGCGGGATCGACAGCAGCAAGGTGATGAAAAACAGCTGCAACGAGACCAGAGAGCCTTCGCCCAATGGCCCGAGAATGCTCAGTACGTAGTCCAAGGCAGGCTGCGCCCGTTGTTATTTGGTGATGTTCTTGCCAAACCACTTCTCGGCGATCTTGCCCGCGCTGCCATCCTTCTTCATCTCGTCGATGACATCGCCCAGCTTCGCGGTCAGCGCCGTATCGTCCTTGCGCAGACCCACACCATAGTCCTCGGTCCCGAAATTCTCTTCGAGCACCACGTACTGCTCGGGCTTCTTGGCCACGTAATAACGACCGACCACCTCATCCAGCACGGCCGCATCCAGGCGTCCTGCGTCCAGATCCAGCAGCACCGTCACGTTGTCGCCATACTTCTTCAGCGCCTTCAGCGACGAGGCCACCGCCGCTTCCTTCTCGATGGCGTCAATCGCACTGCTGCCATCCTGGGCTCCCACCACCTTGCCCGCCAGGCCGGCCTTGCCGGTGATCGGCGAACCGCTGCGGACGATGATGATCTGGTGATTCTCCATGTACGGCGGCGTGAAGGCGATGTTTTCCTTGCGCTTCTCGGTGATCGTCAGGCCGTTCCACAACGCATCGACACGTTTGCCATTCAGCTCGGCCTCCTTGGCGTTCCAGTCGATCGGCTTGAATTCGACCTCGATACCCAGTCGCCGGGCTGCCTCGCGGGCCATGTCGATGTCGAAGCCGACAAGCTCGTTCTTCTCGTCACGAAACCCCATCGGCGGGAAATTGTCGTCCAGACCGATGACGATCCGCTTGGGCAGCCCATCGGCAGCAGCCGGCGCCGCCGTGTCGGCAGACTTGGTACAGGCACTCAGGACCACGGCCGCAGCAGAAACAGCCAGCAACAGACGACGACGGATCAGGGTTTTCATGGCGGAAATCGACAAGGACAAGGATCGGGAAACGGCAGCCCGTGGCACCTGCGGCGCACCCGCATTGCAAACGGCATGCCTGCGTTGCCCCGATGGTATAACGGGCCGGCACAAAAAGCTTCTTCCTGCCAGCCCAAAGCGATCCGGCATCCCTCAGATCTCGTCGGCAAACGGCTCCGGCACGGGCGCCGGGTTACTGGCAGAGGGCGCATCATGGCATGGCGCAGCACTTGCGGCATCAACAGGGCTTTCACTGATTCGCAGGCGCAGGGTTTTCCTTAATTTGACATAATAACCATTGACCGCGAGAGGCGCCCGACTGACGGCGGAGAGGGCAGGATAGGCGCCAGCTATCACGTCCGCAGGTCTCGATAGCGCCTCCCAAGGGAGTTCGCGCATCTTGTTGCCCAGCTGAATCTCCACCCGGACCCAGGGCGACGACGGATCGCCAAGCTGCTTTCCCTTCTCGTAACAGCGCAAAATTTTCCCGGCGCCACGGCTACCAACATAAAACGTGCAGCCTCCGCCTGAGCCTTCATCGCTGATGAACGTAGCCTTTGGCGGCCTTCCGTTGCTGATGAATTTCCCTTGCCCGTACCACTTGCGCAGCCGTTCGACGGTCAGGAAGCGGCCGTCGTAATCGTCGACTGCGCAATCCAGGCGCGTCAGCCGGGCGCCGAAACTCTCAAGCAAAACAGCCACTTGAGCAAGCTTGTGGGCTGACAGGGCACCGGCAACCACTCCAGGGATGGACAGGTACACCGTGTTGCGCTGAGACTCGCCCCCCCAGGCAACGACCACCGGACCATACCTGGCGGAACGTTCGTACCCCAGCATCCCGCGCTCCTGCTCGACGAAGGGTTCTCGCACATCACAGATGCCCAGAACCACCCGGTCGACCACCTCACGCCAGCCCTCGATCTCGGGCAAGGTACAGGAAATCCAGTCGACCGAGGCCACGAAACGCGCCCCGGTTTCCGGTTCCTGAACGGCCATGTCCAGCACCCGGCCGAGACGGCCACCGTGGCCGGCGCCGGCGTCTGGCCGGGGGGTTAAGCTTGCAGCGGTCAGCACTTCGTGGGGGACTTTTACCCCGTGATTACTCCACGGGGATTCCCCCCCACCAAGACCCCCCTTCGGCCCAGAGGGGGGGAAAGATTCATCGGTTCCGGCGCGATTTTGCGCCGTTTCGGCAGGCAGATCAGCCGGCGCGTCCGCCTTCATGCCGCCCACGGCATTTTTATCTGGTAGCATTGCAGTTCTGTTTTCCATTAAATGGATTAACCGCCAGTCTAAACAGCTGGCGGTTTTTTTTTGACCGCATTCGCCACCGTCACCAAACGGGCGACGGACGGTCGATTCGGGTCAACCATTGACCACCGGGCAGGGCCGGCGGTCGTCACATGATACGCAATGCGGCGGCCCAAGGGGCCAGGCGGCGTCAGTCCCGGCCGTGGGGGCTGGCCGGGCGGCAGATAAGGTGTGGTCGAACCGGGTAGGAAGGGGTACCCCTTCGTTCATGACACGGTTGACATCGGGGGGTGCCCCCGATACCCCCCCGCAATGGCGGCTCTATGGCTGACAACGGCCAGAACGCCCCCTGGCCAAGGGGGGGGGTCGACAGGCGCGATGGAAGGCCTCTGGCCGGCCCAGAGCGCCTTGCGCGGCGTGGCGGGCCAGCAGGCCGGGCAGGGGGCCAGACTGGATCAGCTCACAGCAGATGTTGGCGCAGCCGCCGCAACAGGGCGTCCACCTGGGCAGCTTCCGCGTCGGTCAGCCAGTAGCGCCGCTCTTGCAGGGTGGCCTGCGCGCCAGCAGGGGGCCATGGCGTGTTGGCGCGGCCTCCGGGCCGATCTGGCAGCCGGCGACCATCGAAGCCGCACACCTCGATCACCAGCGCTTCGGTGCGCAGCGCATCGACATCCCAGACTCGACGGTCCACCAGGCGCTGCCGTTCCAGGCGCACAACCGGCAGGCCCGCCGCGTTCGTGCCGCGCACGCAAGCGTAGGCGCCCGACACGTGCCAGGCACGGCGAGCTGATGGGTCGCAGGCCCAATCCATGAACCAGCCCACGCTACAGGCTGGCCGCATGCTCAATCGTCCATCTTCTCGTAGTTCACGCTCTGGCCTGCCACGTAGATGGCCGAGACGATGACTATCTCTTCACGCCCGCGCTTTTCCAGTCGGTACAGCAGCAGGTTCCGTCCGCCAACGGTTGTTTTCCGGTACTTCGGATTCTCTTCCACTACCATTCCGATCTGATGGAAGCGGGACAACACACCATTCACTGACCGGAAGTTCTGTCTGACACGCCCAGCAACCGCGCTGCCAAACTCACTTTGTACGTGCAACAGGATCTCCGCCAGCTGGCGCCGTGCAAGCCTGTTGTAAACGACCCTCAAGCGCTTGCGCTCTTTCATACTCGTCCAGGTAGGCCTCTACCTCTTCCCATGTGAATTCCCCACCCATTTCCTCTCCGAGCGCCAGTTGCTCGTTCAACCACTCATGATGGGGGCGCTTGTCTGACGGGTCTTGCTGGATCTGCACCTTATGAATCAGCGGATGTTCCATGTCCAGTCCCTCCTACGGGTTCCTGCCATCGACAGGGGCCGCCTGCTGTGCTGCCCCACCAGATGCGACCTCGACCGGCGCGGCCGGTGTTGGTGCCACTGGCCAGAACTCGGGGGTGTACGGATCGAACGGTGGCCGCTCGATCCACTCCCGGCACGCGTCACTGGACAGCCCGGCATCGGTCGCCTGCTGAGTGTAGCAGCGGCACCTACCCCCCATGCAAGCCCCGCCGACCACGACCGGATGAACGCGGACCTCTCGCACACGGTCATAGGCTGGCGCTGACTCGGGCCGGGTGGACACCCTTGGAATCCAGGCGGTCCGGTCATCGATGAGGCCTGCACCGCCCATGCTCCAGGCAGATGGCGCCGGAGCTGGCGACACGGCCGGCTTCGGCGCTGCCTGGCTGACGGGCAGGGCAGGGACTGACTGGGCCGCCGGGGCCGGCTCGGTGGCCGGCTCGGCACCGCGGGCGCGGATCGATTCAACCGAGCGCCACCCCAATATGGCAGCGCCGATGACGGCCACCCCGAAGATGACCAGGGCAGGGGGAATGCGGCGCACCGGCTTGATATGGACGCTGGCCGAACGGTAGCGGCCAAAAACGCGCTTGGGCAGCCGGTAGCGGCGCTTGATCGGTGCAGAACGGTAGGCGGCTGCCGGCTGCTCGCAGCACTCGGGCCACTCGTACCAATAGCGGCCGAGCACACCGATATCGCGCAGGTGCACGTGGCGCCCAACGAGCGTGCGCACGTTGCGATCCAGCAGGTTCGGGCCTTGCGTGATGATGTAGATGTCGATGCCCTTGTGCCGGTGCGTCTCCAGCGCCTCGATGTCAGGCGGCACGCGGCTGCCAGGGGCCCGCGGTCGCCACACCCGCTGCACCTCATCGATGACGACGACGGCGCCATCAGGCACGGTCTGATGCCATTCGTGCGGATCGCCCAGGGGCGAAATATCGACGTCCGGAACGACAAGGTCCGGGATGCCATCGACGTACACTGGGCGGCCCTTGCCGACGGTGGTCAGCAGATCGACCAGGGCTGCGGTCTTGCCCGCACCAGGTGCTCCGGTGATGAGCGTAATCATCGCTTGCCACCGGTGCCGGTGAGCAGGCCCAGGCGCGTCAATTGCGACCAGGCGAGCGCCGAAACCATGCCACCGCTGACAATCGACACGGCCTGATAGAGGCCGGCCAGGCCGAGCACCCCGGCCAGCTCACCCGAAATGCCCCCCATGGCCGCCTGCACCTGATCCAGCAGCCCATGCAGCGCGGCGTCGGCACCAACGTAGGTCACGGCACCAATGCCGAGCGCCGCCAACGCCTTGATGGCCACGGGTGCCGCGAGGGCCAGCATCCATGCCGCAAAGCCTTGCATCTCAGCTCCTCCTTGCTGCGCCGACGAAGATCAGGGCAGCCGCGAAGTAGGCAAACGCAATAATCAGCGGCCTTATCATGGTCGCGAAGTCGCAAATGGGCTGATAGCTGATGTCAAGCGGCCGCCCGAAAAACGAGGCTCGCCGCGGCGCCGGACAGGAACCGGCCGAGGCATTGCCATAGGGCCGAAACTCCATCTTTATCAACTGTTCTTCAAGCTTGGGCGGCTCCTTCACATCACCATATTTCTGGCAGGCCAGAATGTCAGGATTGGCCTTGCAGACATCAGGCCTGTCGGGCGCAGGACCACCGCCGCCACCACCACCAGGCGTATGTACACCGGTTTCGGTACCAGGACGTGTCGGCGGCTTGTCGCCTGGCGGCTTACTGCCTTGAGGCGAAGATACCGGCTCTTCATAGGGACGTGCGTCGAGGCGCAACGGATCAAGCGGGGTACCGAGCTGTTGCATCTCCATGCCAGGCTGAACCCAACGCTCTTCTCCGGTATCCGGGTCAAACCGGGGGACCGGATCACCAATGGGCACGCGAAACGGCATGGGCTGTGGATCGGGGCCGGGCGACGGATTGACGATGGGATCGGCTTCATATGGGATCGGGGGCAGGGCCGGAATGGGCGCGGTTTCCAGCATTTCGTCCAGCCTGTCGTCGGGCACGATCTCAGGATCACCGATGATCTGTGGGCGAGTTACGGCAAAGCCACAATTCGTTGTCCCTGCTGGCCCACAACAGACGCTACCAAGCTTATTAGGATCAAAATCACCAAAGTGCGCTACATAGGGCGTATCTGACGGGCTCAACCGACCACCTTGCTGATAGGTGTGTCCCGCCTTGCATGCGGCATCAGCAGAGTGATGCCGTGTCTTTCCATAGGGTTCTTCCCAAGGGCCCCAGCTGATTTCGGGGTCATCGCCACAGCTGATACGCCAGCTGCCGCCTATGTGTTTGAGACAGTTATCAAGCAGCCAGCCGCCCAGCCCGAGTGCTGCGGCCGCGCCCGGATGCCGGCGCATCAGGCCACCGATGGCCGAACCGATGGCGCCCGGTTTCGGCTTGAAACCAACCGGCACGGGATGCGTGCCACCGCCCGGCTTGGGCAGGTTCAGCGTGCCACCCGGCAGCAGCCCCGAACCAGGCCGGTTGACGGGGGAAGGGGGTTTGTAGCGCCAGCGCCCATCGCTTCCGCGCTCGAATCCGGGCGGGGGCGAGGGGCTGACGAAGGCGCTGGCCGCGCGAGGCGCGACCATCGCCCACGTCAGCCCGGCGACTACCAGCGCGAGAAGAAAAGGATTGCTGCGCATCCTGTCACCGCCAGAAATCCGGCCAAAAAATCAGGGTTTGCCATCGTCGTCACTCCCATACGCGGCCCACATGGCGCGCACGATCATCATGGCCGCCCAGGCGACCACCCATACACCTGCAATCTGCCAGCCCACGGCCACACCATCGGCCGCGGTCAGCAGCCCGCAGGGTTGCGGCGTGAAGGGCACCGTGACGTTGATCGTGCCTGGCTGGCTGACGCCATGCATCGCGTACGTGATCCGGTCTGGACCAACGCCCAGCGTCTGCACCGCGTACAACTGGGGACCGATCTGCTGCAAGGTGCCGCCCACGGACGACGCAACCGCCGAGGCAGCCGCTTCCGCCGTCTCGTAGCAGGCTGTTCCAACCTGAAAGCCCATGTCCGCTCACCAAAAAACCCGGCCAGCCGCAGGTGTGGGATGGCCCACGGCCGGCCGGGTGCTGGATCAGCCCAGCGCGCGACGCATCAGGCGGAAGCCGAACAGCGCCACGATGGCGACCAGGACGGCAGCCGCAACGGTGGTGGCGTCAGTCTGGGCGGTGCTGATGGCCGTAGTCACGCCTTCAGGTACAGCGGCAAAAACCGGTGCACCCAGCACGCCCAGCGGCGCCGCGATGGCAAGTTTGCGGATCATGGTATTTCTCCAGTGCCCGGATGACGAGACCAGCCATGCGCTCGGGCCGCACGCATGGCCGGTGTGGGTCCAGGTGTTCAGGCCGCTGCTTGCTTGCCGGGCGCCGTCTGGGGCACATGGAAGAAGCCCGACGGCTGAAAGACGGTCCGGCCGTCGCGTTCGGCCATGCCGATGCCGATCTTGTACCGGCCGGGAGCGATGGGCTGGTCATTGATGAGCTGGCAGACCCGGCGTTCCTGCTCATTGAGCTGCACGACGCAATGGACACGGTACAGGCTCCAGACCCGGCCTGTCTTCTCACTGACCCGGCGGCCCGGGTTCATGTCTTCCGAGTGGATCACGTCTGCCAGAAAATACGGTTGACTCATTTTCTCTATCCATTTTCCAGCGCACCGAGTTGTAATCAATCCTTCGTGGCATCCGGCCATGCCTGATTAGTCTGTCGACGATTTTCTGGGCGCTGTTTTCGTTTGCCGGTCCTTCGACCATCGCCAGGAGGTTGACCAGGGCACCGCATTGGGTTCTGGCTATCGAAACCGCCTGATCGATAGTCTTCTCTAATTTGACATAATAACCATTATGCGAAGTATTGGCCCAAGCCATCCAGACATGGATCAAGTTCCCTCACCAGGCAACACCTCACCAGGCAATGGCCTCATCATCAGGCAATGCCAACCGGTTCACCGCCTGCGTGTCAGCGCTGGCGACATCCGGCCCAAAAGTTTAAAGATGGTGTCTGTCGCGTAATGTCTGGGCCGCCAGATAGACAAAGCCTGCTTTAGGACAAAGACAGGAGATTTTCTTCATGGCATCCACGATCAAGCCTTTTGCCGTTGCCAGTGTTGCTGCGCTGGCCTTGCTGTCGCTCAACGTCATCGCCCATGAAGGCCAGCATCATGCAGCAGCCGACGCACAGGCGCCCATCGTCACGGCCCAGGCCGCCCATGCCGAACTGAAGCCCACCGCGGGCTCGACAGTGGCCGGTCATGTCCGCTTCCAGATGGAGGGCGACAAGATCCACGTGACCGGTACCGTCAAGGGCCTGAAACCGCTCAGCAGCCACGGCTTTCACGTGCATGAAAAAGGCGATTGCAGCGCACCGGACGGCACCAGTACCGGCGGCCATTTTCACCTGCATGGCCAGCTGCACGGCGCTCCGGGTATCGACCACAACGAACACGCTGGCGCGATGGGCAACATCCGCACCGACAAGGATGGCGTCGCCCACGTCGACCTGCGCTTCTCGGCCAGCAAGATTTCGCTGGGCAACGTGCCGCAGAACATCATCGGCCGCGGCCTGATCGTGCATCACGGCGCAGACGACCTGACCAGCCAGCCTGCGGGCAACTCGGGTCCACGCGCCGCCTGTGGCGTGATCCAGGCCGACGCCTGAGATCAGCAGCAGCGTTTTTTCAGGTTCGTGCCATCCCGGCACCCGCTCAGCGCGACTGGCTCATCGAATCGATGGCGGCACTGATGCGCGCCGTCTTGCGGATGACGCGGACCTGCTGCTTCTGCATCAGCGCGTTCAGCTCGCTGCGGTTCACCGTCCAGTGCTCGCGCGGATAACGCGAGAAGATGAAGACCGAGGCCGAGGGGCTGACCCAACCCAGCTTGTATCGCTTGCAGTCGGCCTCGGTGCCGTCTTCGGCCGGCGGCATCTTGCGTTCGATCTCGTCCCCATGCGAAAGCCCCGACTGCATGACGGCATCCCAGGTCCGGTCCTCGTCACCTGGTGCGCCATCACGGCGCATCGCTTCAAGCGTGGCCGCCGGGGCATCGATGCCGTCCATCGCCCCGCGTCCGGTATCCGGTTTTCCGGAGGCAGCAGCAGCCGGCCCGGCAGCAGCAGCCCCACCATGGCCCGACATCGCCATAGCCGTTCCCGCCGCAGGCCGCGACACATCAGCCGCCATCATGCCGCTCATGGCAGGGCGGGCTGCGCCAGCAGCGGATGAGGGCGTCACCACGCCCTGCCCCGATGCTGAGCCGATTCCGGCACGCGCCGGGCCAGGCACGGCCTGGGCGGCCCCGTCGGCCTGTCGCTGCTTGCTCTGCTCGATGACCTTGCCGTGGCAGGCCATCAGCTCGCCCAGAAAACGCTCGCGCTCGGCCGATGGCATGGCGATGAAGGCCATCCCGCGTGAGAGGTCGGCGATCAGCTGCGGCACCGATTTGGCCAGCTCGCCGATCTCGCTGGCGCGCTTGGGCTGCACGCTCCACAGCAGCGTATCCAGCACCCGCTGTGCGCGGGCCTCGTCAAAGGGCAGATTCTCGGTCTCGTCACGCAAGCGGACGATGAGTTCGACCCAGCTGCTGTCGACAAAGTTGCGAATGCTCTCGGGCACCTCACCCCGCTGCAAGCGCTGCTGCATGCCCTGGCGGATTTCTGCCCGCAGCGAATCGATCCGCTCGGCACGGCTGGCAGCCTCGGCAATCTTTTCCAGACGGGCATCGCGGCGTGCCGTTTCCTCGGCAATGATCTTCTCGGTGCGGTCAAGCGCCTCACCGATCACCACCAGCTCGCGCTCGAAATTGTCCAGTACCCACGTCACCAGCGCCTCGGTGTCCTTCACCAGCGGCGAGGCCGGCTCGGTCTCATAATCAGGATCCGAACCGATTTCGGCCAGCCGGTCGACGAAGCGGCGCATCGGGTGATCGGGACGCGCAAAGAAACTCGGGTCGATCAGCGCCGCCTTGAAGGCTGCCACCTGCAGACGCAGAAGCTGCTGCTTGATGGCATTGGCGATGGCATCATCTTCATAAACGTGCTGAAAGACCTGGGCCACCGTTTCGATGATGAGGCGATCGAGCGGAGAACCATGCGTCTGCGCGGCTTCGGCCGACTGCTGGCGCACGTCCTGAATCAGCAGCCCGCCATCCTCGTCGTCGTTGGCTTCCTGCGTGCGGGTCTGCAACTCGTTCAGAACCGCCATCAGCTGCTCGGACGTGGCCTGACGATGCGCAATCGTCTGACCGTTGCGGCCAAACTGGCGCGGATCCGCCAGATAACGCGTGGCCGAGGCCAGCGCTTCGGCGTTCTGCTGGCTGGCCACCTGTTCGGCCCACTGGCCCAGCTCGACGTCACTGACCATGCCGTGCGCCCCGCCCTCGCCGCTGCCGCCCTGCCCCTTGCCGGCACCACCGTGCCCCGGCTGGCCTGCCTTGTCGGCCTCGTCCAGCTCGGCTGCCGCGCCGATGAGGGCGGCAGCCCGCGACTTGGCAATGCTGTAGCGCAGCTCGGGCAGCACACCGTAAGCCACCAGCCGGCGGTTCACGTCGCGGTACAGCTCGTTCAGTTCCACGCTCAGTTTCGGCTCGAACATGTCGAGCAGAAACGACGCCACCTGCGCACCGCCCTGCCCCTGATGCGCGGCGAAGATCTCGCGCAGCATCTCGAAAATCAGGTCGGGCGCGATCGGGTACTCGTTCTCGGCAAACCAGTCCTGGCCCAGCAAGGCGCCAAAGCGCGCACGCAGCCCATCGGTCAGCTCCTCTTCCATCCGACGACGCGAACGCGCCGAAATGCGCGACACCAGCAGCTGATCGCGCACCGTCTCGTCGTCCACCAGACGCAGCGTAGGCGGCTCGTCGATCAGCATCTGGTTTTCGGGCATGCTGAAGCTGCCATCGGCCGCCATGCCGGTACGACGCTGCCAGCTGCGGCAGCACGCATCCTCGAACTGCTTCTCGATGCTGCCCTTGCCGTTGCGCAGGAGGTCCAGCGAGGCATTGAGCTGGTCCTGTCGCTCCCACGAGGTTTCCAGCACGATCTGCTCGACCAGATAATCAACCACACTGACGAAGGCGCTCCTGAAGCAGCGATTGAGCGCATGCAGGATCGGCTGACGGATCTCCCGCAGGATCTCCAGATTGCTCTGTTCGATCAAACTACCCGTGGTTGGCACTGAAGACTCCCGGACAAGCTGGCTGGACGCTGCTGGCTTGGGCGGCAGGAAATGCGCGGACTGCATGCCGGCCGTACCGGACCATCATGCCCACACTTCCTGACTCGCGGCTCGGCCACGAGGCTGCGCATCGGGCACAAACGGCACGCGGTGGGGCCCATGTCCGGCATCGCGATTTCTGACGCCCAAACTCCTAGGCTGGTTCATTCAGCCAAGCATGCCATTGCGGCATGCCCAGCCACACCATCGGGCGCCTATTCGTCTGCTGTCGGCCGACCGCCGGTCGGCCATCGTCACGAACCGTCAGCACGGCCGCGACATCCGCGCTGCGCGACGGGCCGGCAACGGCCACGCAGGACGCCGGCGCTGTCCTGGCTCAGCCTTGCCCGCCTGGTGGCACGGAGGCCTGCACCACCCGCTCCGACGGGGTGCGCATCGTCATCAGTTCCTCGGCGCTGCTGGGGTGCAAGGGCATCGTCTGATCCAGATCATGCTTGGTCACGCCCATCTTCAGCAGCGTGGCCATCACCTGCACCAGCTCACCCGAGTCCGGCCCCAGCAGCTGCACGCCCACCACCCGGTCGGTACTGGCATCGACCAGCACCTTCTGATGCACCCGCTCCGATGTTCCCGACAGCGTGGCCTTCAGCGTGCGGAAGCTGGCACGATAGATGTCCAGTACCGGCACCTGCTGGCGCGCCTCATCCTCGTTCAGGCCTACCGTCCCCATCTCCGGCGTCGAGAAGATCGCCGTCGGCACGAAGCGCAGATCCGGCACCCACGGCCTGTTGCCATAAACGGTGTCGGCAAAGGCGTGACCTTCACGGATGGCCACCGGCGTCAGCGCGATCGTGCCCGTCACATCACCCACCGCGTAGATGCCCGGCACGCTGGTACGGCCAAAACGGTCCACCAGAATCTCGCCGCTCCTGCCGGTGGCCACGCCCACCGAGGCCAGCCCCAGACGCGAGGTGGCGGGGCGCCGGCCGGTTGCGATCAGCACCTGATCCACATCCAGCTGGCTGTCATCGTTGAGCGTGACGCGGATCGAGCCGTCAGCCCCCCTGTCGAGACGCTTCAGCGTGCTGTTCAGGCGCATGTCGATGCCCTTCTCGCGGTAGGCCTCGATGAGCAGATCGGCCATGCCGGTATCAAAACCGCGCAGCACGCGCGGTCCGCGGTGGATCTGCGTGACCTGGGCGCCCAGACCGTTGAAGATGCCGGCAAACTCCACGCCGACATAACCTCCGCCGACCACGGCAATACGCTTCGGGAATGCCGGCAGGTCGAAGACTTCATTCGAACTGATGGCCAGCCCGGCGCCCGGCAATTCGTCGGCAGACGGCATCAGCGGCTCGCCACCGGTGGCGATCAGGATCTCGCGGGCCGTGACCTGCTGCCCCGAGGACAGGCGTACCTTCCCCGGTGCGATGATCTCGCCATACTCGGCAAACCGCGTCACGCCCGCCTTGTCGAGGTTGGCGGCATAGGCGGCCTCCAGGCGGCTGATCTCCTTGTCCTTGGCCGCCACCAGCGCATTCCAGTCCACGGTGGCCGGCGGCACCTGCCAGCCAAAGCCCTGCGCCTCTGCGAAGGCCTGCGAAAAACGCGAGGCATAGACCAGCAGCTTCTTCGGCACACAACCCCGGATGACACAGGTGCCGCCAAAGCGAAAGCCTTCGGCAATGCCCACCCGGGCACCGTGCTGGGCGGCGATCCGCGCAGCGCGCACGCCCCCCGATCCGCCACCGATCACAAACAGGTCGAATTCCATCTTCATTCGATTCAATCTTTCTCTCAAGAAAAATGGGGCACCATCACCTCCAGGGCCCCATCGGCTCAATCATTTGGTACCAAATATGCGGTCACCGGCATCCCCCAGTCCTGGACGGATATAGCTGTGACCGTCCAGTTCACGGTCGATCGAGGCCGTGAAGATCGGCACGTCGGGATGCGCGGCATGCACGGTCTGAATCCCCTGCGGCACCGTCAGCAGGCACACGAACTTGATCGAGCGGGGCTTGAGCTTCTTGACACGATCGATGGCCGCCACGGCCGAGTGCCCCGTGGCCAGCATCGGGTCCAGCAGAATCACGTCACGCTCCTCGATCTCGGGCGGCATCTTGAAGTAATACTCGACGGCCTCCAGCGTCTTCGGATCGCGGTAGAGGCCGATGTGGCCGATTCGGGCACCGGGCACGATCGACAGGAAACCATCGAGAATGCCCGTGCCTGCCCGCAGGATCGACACCAGGCACAGCTTCTTGCCATCGATCAGGCGCGACTGCATCGTCTCCAGCGGCGTCTCGATCGTGACCTCATGCATCGGCATGTCGCGCAGCACCTCGTAGGCCAGCAACGCGCTCAGCTCGTTGAGCAGGCGGCGGAAGTTGTTGGTGCTGGTTTCGGCTCGCCGCAGCAGTGTCAGCTTGTGTTGCACCAGCGGATGATCGACGACCGTTACATTGGCATGCGCCATGAGAAGCAAACCTCGCTCAAGTCAGGAATCGGAGCGCCGTGGCCTGGTGTCAGCCCACCGGGACGACGGCATCATCGAGCATGCCCTGGCCAGGCCGGGCACAATCCGCCCGGACACGCACCCATCGGCCCCGGCGGTGGCGGACGGGGGTGACGCACGCTCTGAGCGTATTATGCCCTTATGGATGAAACTCGACGGCTTGTGGTGATTGGCGCCGGCCTGGCAGGCTGCGCCACGGCCGAAGCCTTTTCGCGCCGGGGCTGGCAGGTGCAGGTGCTGGAGCAGTGCCCGCAGCCGGGTGGCGCCGTCATCGGCCTGCCGCTGGTGGCGCAGCACCCGGCCCTCACCCCCGACAACGACCTGCGCAGCCGGCTCCTGGTAGGGGCCATGCAGCTGCATGCCGCCCTGCGCGCGGGCCCGGCGCGCGATCTTCAGCCGGCATTCGAGCGCTGCGGCCGCTTTCAGCCCATGGAGGCTGCGCGGGCCCGGCGCTGTCTGTCACACGTCTCGAACACGGTCGCCCGTTTCGTGCAGCAGCCCACCGACGGGCTGTGGTTTCCCGAGTGCGCGGCCGTGTCGCCGGCCCGCTGGTGGCAGCAGGTGTGCAAACGTCCTGCCGTGCAGCTGCGCACCGGCATCACCGTGGCCCGGCTGCACCGTCAGGCCGGCCGCTGGCGCGTGCTGGATGCCAGCAGCCAGACACTGGCCGATGCCCCGGTGGTGGTGCTGGCCTGCCGTGAACAGGCGTTTGCGCTGGCCGGCATGGACGAGGCCGACCACGGCCGCCTGCGCCTGAGTCCGGGCCGGGTCTGGACCGCACGCGCCGACGGCGGGCCGCCCGACGAAGACCCCGGCAGCCCGGCACTGCGGCCGATCATCGGCGGCGGCGGCCTGCGCCTGGAACGCCCCGGCCACTTCTGGCTGCACAACGACGAACATCACCAGCGCTGGTTGCAGGGTCAGGTCCCTCTGGAGCCCTCGCCCCCTGACGACGGCGCCGGCCCCCCCCTGCACACCATCCAGGCCTTCATCGGCCGTCCCGAAAGCTGGCACCCCGGCCGGATCGGCGAGCGCCTGCAACTGCGCGACAACCTGCCGATGATCGGCCCGGCCCCCGATACCGCCCAGGTGGCACAGCAGGCCGGGCAGCTGGCCCGCAACGACCGGCTGCCGCTGCCGCGTCAGCCGGGCCTTTATCTGCTGTGCGGGCTGGCCGGCCGTGGCTCGCTTTACGCCGCCATCGGCGCCGAGATGATCGCCGCCCATGCCTGCCACGAGGCACCGGTCGTCGACGCGGCACTGGCACGCGCCACCGACCCCGGCCGCTTCATCAAGCGCCGGCTGCAACGGGCCTGGAGTCAGCGCGGCCGCCCCTCTTCCGCCCGCACCGATCCCTGAGCCCCATGCTTCACCCCTGCAAATTCCCACCCGAAGCGCCGGGGCCGGCAGAAAGATGTAACATGACGCCGTGTTGTAAAAAACCGCCGGAGCCTCAGCGCATGAACACGCCCCGCCCCCTTGCCCGATACGCCGCTCCCCTGCTCGCCACCACCTGGCTGGCGGTGGGTCTGGCCGGCTGCGGCGGCGGGGGTAGCAGCGGAAAAGCCGTCTCCAGCAGTCCGGCCGCCCCCAGCGGCAATACCCCGGCGGCCAACGCCGACAGCACCCGCCCGGACGCCAGCGCGGCCCCGGGTGCATCCAGCCAGGGCCGCGCCTCCACCGTGGCCAGCGGCCCGATCTCGGCCAGCGGCATCAGCGGCGCGGCACTGGCAGCCATGCTCGACACCCGTGGCAACGGCGTCACCCCGTTCGGTCCGGCCGACGCCGTCGAGGGCCGTGGCCGCTGGGGACCGAAAGTGCCCGAAGCCGACTCGCACAAGCTCTTTCTCACGATGCACCAGTGGCTCACGCCCGACGGCTACGCCTATCCCAGCCCAGGCCACCGCGAGAACTCGCCCTACGATCCGGGCATCTACCGGACACTGGACGGCACCGCCCGCTACAACGCCACCAGCGACGTCGTCTATCGCTGGGATACCAGCAAGAACGCCACCATTCCCTATGTGCGTCATTGGCTGGGGGTCGACATCACCGCGTCGGCCACGCAGCTGTCGATCAATCACACGCTGGACCTGAACTGGCAGTTGCAGACCGGCACCCATGCCGAGGCCGGTGCCGAACAGAGCCTGCTGCTCAGCGCCACCACCCCGTACAAGGTCGACAAGACCCGGCTGATTCCCTTCGACAAGCCGCTGCACGAATGGCGTCACGGCGATGCCCGCGTGCAGCTGCGCGTACTCAAGGGGCGTGATGCCCGCGAGGCACTGCTCTGCTGGGACTATGCCCTGCCCGATCTGGCGCGACTGGTCTGCCGGGCCTGGCAGTTTCCGGCCAGCTGGAAGGCAGGACAGGCACCACGGCGCACCGGCTATTTCGTGGAGGACGACCGCAGCCGCCGCCCCGGCGAAAGTGGCAAGCTGCGCTGGTTCCTGAGCGAGCGGGAGGGCGAGCAACAGGCCCGGCAGCCAGCCGGCCAGGCCCTCCGATGAAGTAAGCGGACAATGGCATGGCCGCGCTGCCGGCCATGCCCGGGCCTCAGTCCACTGAGACGCCCCTCAATCGAACTGCCGGCGGGCGTTGTGCCACAAGCGCATCCAGGGCGAGTGATCCAGCCCCGACTGGGCCAGCTCGCGCGGCGTCCACGACCACTGCGCCAGCCGGAACACCCGCTCGGGGTGCGGCATCATGATCGTGGCGCGACCGTCGGCACTGGCAAAGCCGGTGGCCCCCTGCGGCGAGCCATTGGGGTTGAGCGGATAGGTTTCGGTGGGCTGGCCATGGCCATCCACGTAACGCATCGCCGGGTTGGCCGCAGCCACGCGGCGGGCCAGCTCTGCCGGCTCAGCAGCCCCTTCACCCGGCCGGCCGTAGTCGGCCCGGCCCTCGCCGTGCGAGACGACGATCGGCAGGCGGTCGCCCGCCATGCCCTGCAGCCACAGCGAGGGTGAAGGCATGATCTCGACACTGGAAAAACGCCCTTCATACTGCTCCGAGCGGTTGCGCACGAAACGCGGCCAGGCCTCGGCGCCCGGAATCAGCCCCTTCAGGTGCGAAAGCATCTGGCAGCCGTTGCACACGCCCAGCGTCAGTGTGTCGGCGCGCTGGAAGAAGCCGGCAAAGGCATCGGCCAGCTGCGGGCTGAACAGGATGGTGCGCGCCCAGCCGGCGCCGGCGCCCAGCACGTCACCATAGGAAAAGCCGCCGCACACCACCAGCGCCTGGTAATCCGCCAGCTGGCGGCGACCGGCGATCAGGTCGCTCATGTGGACATCATGGGCCTCGAAACCGGCCAGATCGAAGGCGGCCGCCATCTCGCGCTGGCTGTTGACCCCCTGCTCGCGCAGCACGGCCACCTTCGGACGCTGCCCCCCGATGGCCGGGGCCGGCATGTTCTGCCAGGCCTCGGTCGAGGAGGCCGACAGATGCACCGACAACGGTGCCGGCATGCCGGCATCGGCCCCCTCCAGCGCAAAGGACTCGGCCACGCAGGCCGGATCATCGCGCAATGCGGCGATGCGATGGCTGGTTTCGGCCCAGGCCTGTTGCAGCGTGGCCCGCGGCATGCTGAACAGGCAGCGGGCATCGTTGTGGATCTCGATGGTGTCCTGCCCGTTGGGCAGGCCAACGACGTGGGCATGGTCCGAGAGCCGATGCTGCCGCAGCAGCCCCAGCAGGCGGTCACGGTGGGCCCGGCTGACCTGCAGCACCACGCCCGGCTCCTCGTTGAACAGCGCCCGCAGCACCCGCTCCTCGCGCAGCTGTGCCACCTGTTCGGGGCGAATCTTGAAATCGCCGGCATCGGCCACGTTCGGATCGATGGTCAGCATGTCGAGCTGCAACGACACGCCGCAATGTCCGGCAAACGCCATCTCGCAGACGGTGGCAAACAGGCCCCCATCCGAGCGGTCGTGATACGCCAGCAGCAGCCCCTGGGCCTGCGCCTCGCGCACCGCCGCCCACAACCGGACCAGGCGATCGGGCTGTTCCAGGTCGGCCGGCCTGTCTCCCGTGCGCCCGGTCACCTGCGCCAGCGCCGAGCCGCCCAGGCGTTGCTGGCCCGCGCTCAGGTCGACCAGCACCAGGCAGGTCTGCGGGTCGGCCACCAGCTCAGGCGTCAACGCCCGGCGCACATCATCCACCGGCGCATGCGCCGTCACCACCAGCGACACCGGCGAGCCGACCTCGTGCTGCACATCGTCGGCCTGCCAGCGGGCACGCATCGACAGCGAATCCTTGCCCACCGGGATGCTGATGCCCAGCTGAATGCACAGCTGGCTGGCCGCCTCCACCGCCGCATACAGCGCCGCGTCCTCGCGGGCACTGCCGGCATTGGCCATCCAGTTGGCCGAGAGCTTGGTCAGACCCAGCTCATCGGGCACGGCCGACAACAGGTTGGTCAGCGATTCGGCAATCGCCAGCCGCGAGGCGGCCGCCGCATCCAGTACCGCCACCGGCGAGCGTTCGCCCATCGCCAGCGCATCGCCGCCGTGGCCACGGTAATCCAGCAGCCCGACGGCACAGTCGGCCACCGGCACCTGCCAGGGGCCCACCATCGGGTCGCGCACGCTCAGGCCGCCCACGCTGCGGTCGGCAATCGTCACCAGAAAGGCCTTGCTGGCCACCGCCGGCAGTTGCAGCACCTGCCGCGCCAGCGTATCCAGCGTCAGCCCGCTCAGATCCATGCCGGGAGCCGGCGCCGCCCCGGATGTGCGCCCCTCGCGGCGCAGCCTGGGCGATTTGCCGAACAGCACGTCCATGCCGATGTCCACGGCCGGCGGCTGTCCCTCGGCCGTCAGGCTCAGATGCTGCGCGTCCGTCACCACGCCCACCACGGCCATCGGGCAGCGCTCACGCGCGCACATGGCCTGCAACTGCGGCAGACGCTCGGGCGCAATGCCCAGCACGTAGCGCTCCTGCGATTCATTGCACCAGATCTCGGCCGGCGACATGCCGCTTTCGGCCACCGGCACCTGGGCCAGATCGAAGCATGCGCCCCGGCCGGCATCGTGGGCCAGCTCGGGAAAGGCATTGGACAGTCCGCCTGCACCCACATCGTGAATGGACAGCACCGGGTTGTCTTCGCCCAGCGCCCGGCAGGCATTGATGACTTCCTGCACCCGCCGCTCCATCTCGGGGTTGGCGCGCTGCACCGATGCAAAATCCAGCTCGGCGGCATTGCTGCCCACCCCCATGCTGGAGGCCGCACCACCCCCCAGGCCGATGCGCATGCCGGGCCCACCCAGCTGCACCAGCAAGGTGCCGGGCGGCAGCGGCTTCTTGTGCTGGTGGATCTCGTCCACCGAGCCGACGCCGCCCGCAATCATGATCGGCTTGTGGTAGCCCCACGCCACCTGACGGCCTGCCTCATCGGCCTGCGGTGCCGTCTCGAAGGTACGGAAATAGCCCAGCAGATTGGGGCGGCCGAATTCATTGTTGAACGCGGCGCCCCCCAATGGCCCCTCGATCATGATCGACAGCGGCGACGCCAGCGTCGGCGGCTGACTGGCGTCGGCCTCCCAGGGCTGCTGCCAGCCGGGGATGCGCAGATTCGACACGGTGAAGCCGGTCAGGCCGTAACGCGGGCTGCCGCCACGCCCGGTGGCTCCCTCGTCACGGATCTCGCCCCCGCTGCCGGTGGCCGCGCCCGGATGCGGCGCGATGGCGGTCGGGTGGTTGTGGGTCTCCACCTTCAACAGCCGGTGCACGGAGCGCCCGGACCACTGGTAACGGCCCGAAGCGGCATCGACATCCCACGACTGGATGGTGCCGCCCTGCAGGATGGCGGCGTTGTCCGAATACGC
Organism: Lautropia sp.; assembly: GCA_030532425.1. GTDB lineage: Bacteria > Pseudomonadota > Gammaproteobacteria > Burkholderiales > Burkholderiaceae_E > Lautropia. The sequence goes on from JAUNLD010000003.1 coordinate 21,017, forward strand.
CACCACCGTGCCCTGCGGATGGGCCTTGTGCGTCTCGCGTATCAGCCCGAACAGCGAACGCTCCTGCGGCTGGCCATCGATGACGAAATCGGCATTGAAGATCTTGTGACGGCAGTGCTCGGAATTGGCCTGCGCAAACATCATCAGTTCGACATCGGTGGGATCGCGCCGCAGCGCCTCTCCATAGACGCGGGCCAGATAATCGATCTCGTCACCCGAGAGCGCCAGGCCCAGCCGGACATTGGCCTCGGCCAGCGCAGCCTGGGCATCGGCACCCAGAACCACCGTGCTCATTGGCACCGGCGCATGATCGGCAAAGAGCCGGGCCGCATCCGGCTGCGCATCGAACCAGCTCTCGGTCATCGGGTCGTGCAGGCAGCCGGCCAGCGCCAGGCGACGCGGGCCGTCGAGCTCGCCCGCCTTGCTGCCACCCAGCAGCCCGCGCTTGAAACCGAGGCGATAGCGGATGCCACGCTCGATGCGGACGACGTCCTCGAAGCCGGCATGGTGCAGGATGTCGATGGCCTTCGACGACCACGGCGAGCGCGTGCCGGCCCGCGCCGTCACCCACAGCGAGCGCTGATGACGCTCGTCGTCGGCTACGGACAGGGGCGCTTCATCCACCAGCAACTGCAGGCGTTCCAGACGCTCGCCTGCCAGGGGTTCGCGTGCGGCCAGCAGGTAAAACCAGGAGGCCTCGACCGATTCGATCGATGCATCCACCGCCTGCAGGCGCTGCAACAGGGATTTGGCACGGAAACTGCTCAAGGCCTGCCCGCCGGGCAGGAGCTGGTGGGAAAGATTCATGATGACCGACCGCCGGAATGCCAGTGCTGTGGCTGTTATGGTGCTGAACCCGCGATTATAGGGGGCCGTTTCCTGCCTGCCCGGAGGACACCAGAGAAAATGGTTGCCCCCATGCGCCAGAAGCCCCCAAAACCGTGCCTGTCATGCCCTTCGGGGGTAGCATAGGGTTTTCCATTTCCCTATGACACACGGAGACTCTTCATGTCGAACCTGTCGTATCTCACGCCGCATGCCGGCAGTCCCTGGGATACTTACCTCGCTCAGGTCGATCAGGTCACACCTCATCTCGGCAAGCTGGCCCGCTGGGTCGAAACCCTGAAAAAACCCAAACGTGCCCTGATCGTCGACATCCCGATCGAGCTCGACAACGGCACCATTGCCCATTTCGAGGGATTTCGCGTACAGCACAGCCTCTCGCGCGGGCCCGGCAAGGGGGGCGTGCGCTATCACCCGGATGTGACGCTGGAAGAAGTGATGGCGCTGTCGGCATGGATGACCATCAAGAACGCAGCGGTCAACATCCCCTACGGCGGTGCCAAGGGCGGGATCCGCGTCGACCCCAAGCAGCTCTCCGCCAACGAACTTGAAAAACTCACCCGCCGTTATACCAGCGAGATCGGCATCATCATCGGGCCCTCCAAGGACATCCCGGCCCCGGACGTGAACACCAACGGCCAGATCATGGCCTGGATGATGGACACGTACTCGATCAACCAGGGCGGTGTCGTCACCGGCGTCGTCACCGGCAAGCCGGTCGAACTGGGCGGATCGCTCGGCCGCGTCAAGGCCACCGGCCGCGGCGTCTTCCTCACCGCACGTGAGGCAGCCAAGAGCCTCGGCATCGACCTGCAGGGCGCCCGCGTCGTCGTGCAGGGCTTTGGCAACGTCGGCAGCATCGCCGCCGAACTGATGGCCGAGAGCGGTGCCAAGGTGGTGGCGGTGCAGGACCACACCGGCGCCATCCAGAACGACAAGGGGCTGGACATCGTGGCCCTGCAGGCCTACGCCCGCAAGAACGGCGGCATCCAGGGCTTTGCCGAGGCCGAGGCGCTCGATACCGAGGAATTCTGGGGCCTGCCCTGCGACATCCTGATTCCGGCCGCCCTCGAAGGCCAGATCGACGACAGGCGCGCCCAGCGTGTCAAGGCCCGGCTGGTGGTCGAAGGGGCCAACGGCCCTGTCACCAAGGCTGGCGACCAGGTCTTCAACGATCGTGGCATCACCGTCGTGCCCGATGTCATCGCCAATGCCGGCGGCGTCATCGTGTCGTACTTTGAATGGGTGCAGGATTTCTCCTCCTTCTTCTGGGGCGAGGACGAAATCAACCAGCGGCTGGAAACCATCCAGCTCAACGCCTTCCGCGACATCATGCAGCTGGCGGCCAGCAAGGGCGTGACGCTGCGCACCGCCGCCTACATCATCGCCTGCGAGCGCGTGCTGCGCGCCCGCGCCGAGCGCGGTCTGTACCCATAAGCAGGTCCGGTGCAGCCGCCCTGCCCGTTTCAGGCAGGGCCAGCAGCCGGCAGGCCTGCCCGCCCGGACGGCCTGCCCTGCCAGGTGTCATCAGGCCCCGTCAGACGGCATCCGTGCCGCCTCCAGGGCCTGCACGCGGGCGCCCAGCGCCTGCACCTGCTCTTCCAGCACCGCCAGCCGCTGCATCAGCGCCGCCGGTGCAGCCTGATCCTGCGGCCCGCCGTCGGCACCGGACGCCCCGGCACCACCCACTGCCGCCTCACTGCCTGATGCCTCCACCTCCGCATCGGCCGGCACCGACAGACAATGGCGCCAGCGCTGCTCACGCGCGCCAGGCTGGCGCGGCATCAGCACCACCAGGGGGCCGTCGGCACGGCCGGCCATCTCGTGCAGATAGGCCTCCACCGACGAGGTATCGGCAAAACGCGCCAGCCGCTCGACGTGCGCCCGCAGCTCGGCCGCCGTCTGTGGTCCGCGCAGCATCAGCACCGCCAGCAGCGCCGCCGCTTCGCCGGGAATGCCCAGCACCCGCCCCATGTTGTGCTCGTAGCGCGTCACCCGGCTGCCGCTGGATTCGATCACCAGCGACTGCTCGCGCAGCCCCTCCAGCGCCTGCAGCAGCTGCGACTCATCCAGGTTCATCACCGGATCGCGATTGCTGCGCTGGTTGCAACCATGGAGCAGCGCGTTCAACGACATCGGATAGCTGTCGGGCACCGTCCTTTCCTTTTCCAGCAACACCGCCAGCGCCCGTGCCTCGACTGCCGACAGCAGCGGCCGCGTCTGCGATTCCGTCATCGGTTTCTCCTTGGATCCGGGACCCTTCCCGCGAAGGCTCGATTATCACCCGGGCAGGCCACCGGCTGCACGTTCCCGCAGGGCTTCATTCACGGCACCAGGCCAGCCCGCCGTGATTCAGGCCCCGCCCAGCCTACCCAGCCTACCCGGCACTGGCCGGATTCAGGCCCGGGTTCCGCACCGGCAGGCGCCCCACCTGGGCTAGACTGCAGGCATCCAGCCAGACGCGGCCCCTGCCGGCCTCCCGGCCCGGGGCAACGCCGCTACCCGCCTTCCGTCACGGAGTCCGCCGATGAACGACGCCCCCTTGATTTCAGCCACCGTCCGGCCCGCCTCATCCTTTCAGCCCGGTTATTTTCTTGATATCAAGACGATACGGCAGCGGGAGGAAGACGGACTGGCGCGCACGCCCCCCGGCACCCTGATGGCGGCGGCCGGGGCTGCCGTGGCCGAAGTGGCGCTGCGCCTGTGGAAGACGCTGCCCGCCGATGCTCCGGTACTGTTGCTGGTCGGGCCGGGCAACAACGGCGGTGATGCGCTGGTGGCCGGGCGCCACCTGCGCCGGGCCGGCCTTCAGGTTCAGGCCGCCATTGTCGATACGCTGATGCAGACCCCGCCCCGGGCCACTGATGCCTGTGCGGCCTGGCAGGCCTGGCGTGCCGACGGCCACGACTTCTTCCCGCTCAGCAAGGTGCCTGCCCGCTTGCAGCCCGACATGCTGGTGATCGACGGCCTGTTCGGCATCGGCCTGAGCCGGGCGGTCGATGCCCCACTGGCGGCCCTGATCCAGGCGGTCGATGCGGCAGGTGCCACCGTGCTGGCCATCGACGTGCCCAGCGGCCTGGATGCCGACACCGGTGCAGCCGTGGGCGGGGGCGCACTGATGCGTGCCGACCAGACCGTCACCCTGATCGGCGACAAACCCGGTCTGCACACCGGCGACGGCCTGCGCCATGCCGGCACCGTCTGGCTGGCGCCCCTGCTCACGCCACCCTCCCCGCCCCCCACGCCCGCCGGCGGCGTCCGCCTCGACAGCGCCTGGGCGCATGCGCATCAGCCCCACCGCCCCCTCGATGCCCACAAGGGCACGGCCGGTGATGTGCTGATCGTCGGTGGCCGCCTGGGCATGGCCGGTGCGGCCCGGCTGGCAGCACGCGGTGCCACCGCCGCTGGCGCTGGCCGCGTCTGGATTGGCACCGAAGCCCCCGGACAGCCTCCCCGACCGTCACTGGCTGCACGTTCGCGTCAGGCACGCGCGCGGCGCAGGCACGCCCCAGCCAGCCTTGCCCTTTCCAGTCCGGCGCGTGCCACGATGCACCCACCCGCTCCGGGTCTGACAGCCCCCGCCGGTCCGTCCGCGCATCGCAGATACCCGGGTGCCCGTCCCCTGCCCGACGCCCCGGGCACACGCGCCGCAACACGGGCGGCCAGTGCCGCCCTGCTCCCCCAGCCGTTCCAGCCGGAGCTGTCATCCGCCCCCATCGACCCGCAACACCCCGAAACGATGCAATTCGTCTGGCAGGACGGCATCGGCTGGCCCGGCCATGCGCCCGTGCTGGTGGTGGGCTGCGGCCTGGGGCAGGACAGCACCGCCCGGCGCTGGCTACAGCAGGCCCTGACCAGCCAGGCCGCCCTGGTGCTGGATGCCGATGCCCTCAACCTGCTGGCCGCCGGTGCGGTTCGCCCGGGCCGCATCGCCGCGCCCTGCATCCTCAGCCCTCACCCGCTGGAGGCCGCCCGCCTGCTGGCCACCGACATGGCCCAGGTACAGGCGGATCGCATCGGCGCCGCGCGCAGGCTGGCCCGCCGCTTTGGCGCCGTCGTCGTGCTCAAGGGAGCGGGTTCGGTGATTGCCCGGCCCGATGGCCACTATGCCCTCAACACCAGCGGCCATCCGGTGCTGGGCACGGCCGGCACCGGCGACGTGCTGGCCGGCACCATGGCCGCCCTGCTGGCGTCGCTGCTGCGCCAGCAGGTGCCTGCCACCGATGCGGCCTGGCGGGCTGCCTGTCTGGGCACCTGGCTGCACGGGCGTGCCGGCCAATGGCTGGCCCAGACCCGGGGGCCTGCCGGCATCCCGGCCAGCCAGGTGGCTGGCGGATACCCGGCGATCCTGGCGGCGCTGGCGCGCCATGCCCAGGCCCTTGAGCGCCGGCGCCCGTATCCCGAGGGCCGTGGGGGTGCTGTCCAGCATCCCCCTGAAGCGGGCTGAAGCGTGTCAGTGTCGTGAACTGCTTGGGGGCCCCGCGGAACCACCTGCCGTTGCGCGCCCCCTTCAAGGCGCCTTCAAACCTCCTTCAGGCGCCCGCGCTCGATCTCCAGCCGGCGGCCACAACGCGCGGCCAGACGCAGATCGTGCGTGACCAGGATCAGCGTCGAGCCGGCGTCACGATTCAGTGCAAACAGCAGCTCGATCACCCGCTCACCGGTGGCATGATCGAGGCTGCCGGTCGGTTCGTCGGCAAACAACAAGGCCGGTGAGGGCGCAAAGGCCCTTGCCAGGGCCACCCGCTGCTGCTCTCCCCCCGACAGCGTGCGCGGATAATGGTGCATGCGCTCGGCCAGCCCCACCCGCGCCAGCAGCGCTTCGGCCTGGGCGCGGGCGGCCGGGTTGCCCGCCAGCTCCAGCGGCAGCATGACGTTTTCCAGCGCCGTCATCGATGGCAGCAGCTGAAAGGACTGAAAGACGAAGCCGACATGGGCCGCCCGCCAGCGGGCACGCTGCTCCTCATCCCAGTCGAACAGCGACTGCCCCGCCACCAGCACCCGGCCCGTGCTGGGCAGATCCAGCCCCGCCAGCAGGCCCAGCAGCGTCGATTTGCCCGAACCGGACGCACCGACGATCGCCACGGTCTCGCCAGCAGCCACCTCGAAGCTGATGTCTTGCAGGATCGACAGGGTACGATCACTGTCTGGTACGCTCTTGCCCAGTTGTTCGACGCGAATCAGCGACATGAAGACTTCCTTGAAGAATGGCAGACGGCCGCATCGCGGCCCACGGATGGCCGCGGCAGCCCGGCCGCTTGCAGCCAGCGCTCACGACGGCCCCCCGATGGTAATGCGCCTGCCCGCCGATGCCGCCGCCATCCGTCGGCCCTCGCGCCGCTGGCTGCTGGGTGCCACCCTGGCAGCCCTGGGCGGCATGCTGGCCGGCGCACGCACCGGGCGGGCGGCCTCCCCGCAGGCAGATGCGCCGCAGGCGGCTCAAGCCGGGATCCGGCTTGCGACGGGCACGGTGCCCCACACCGGTACGGCTACAGCCACGGGTGCGGGCAAGGATGTGACAACGGCCGGGCCGGTGCTGCTGGTGCTGGGTGACAGCCTGTCGGCCGCCTATGGCCTGCGCCAGGAACAGGGCTGGGTCAGCCTGCTGGCCCGACGGCTGGCCGATGACGGGAGTGACCTGCGCCGTCCCAACTGGCGGGTCGTCAACGCCAGCATCAGCGGCGAGACCACCGCAGGCGGCCGCAACCGCCTGCCGGCGCTGCTCGAGCAGCACAAGCCGGCCCTGGTGCTGATCGAGCTGGGCGGCAACGACGCGCTGCGCGGCCTGCCCCTGGCTGCCGCCTCGGCCAACCTGCAACAGATGGTGCGCGATGCCCATGCCGCCGGTGCCCGCACCCTGCTGGTGGGCATGCAGATCCCGCCCAACTACGGCCGTGCCTACGCCACGCAGTTCGAGCAGATGTTCGTGCAGGTGGCCAGACAGAACGGCAGTGCGCTCGTCCCCTTCATCCTGGAAGGATTCGGGCACGACCGCAGCTGGTTCCAGGCCGATGGCATCCACCCCAACGCCGACGCCCAGCCCAAAATGTTGGATAATGTCTGGCCTGTACTGAAAACGCTGCTACTCCCCTGACATGCAGGAGCCCTGACAAGGCCTGCATGGCATATTGCCTGCCGCAACAGCGTTTGCAGCAGCGCCACCCTGCCCGCCCGAGTGGTGAAACTGGTAGACACAAGGGACTTAAAATCCCTCGACTTCGGTCGTGCCGGTTCGATTCCGGCCTCGGGCACCACTTCATGGCACGCGTCACAACCTGGGCAGCCTCCCCAGGCCATGCCCGTCGTGTCCGTTCAACGCCATGTTTTGCCCCAGCGCTTGCGTTTCTCAAACGCTTCGTTATAATCATGGCTTCTTCGACGCGGGAATAGCTCAGTTGGTAGAGCGCAACCTTGCCAAGGTTGAGGTCGCGAGTTCGAGACTCGTTTCCCGCTCCAGATTCTGGCCGGCAGATGTCATCAGCAGCCTGCCCGCTCAAAAAGGGACCATGCGGTCCCTTTTTTCATTTCTGCACGGCACGACCTCCCGGATCGCCCGGGACCATGCCCCGCTGCCTGACACCCTGCCGGAAACCGGGTTTTGCGACCCTTGCCGGCCACCGCCACCAGGCGACGGCTTTGGGCTTGGCTCCCGCCCCCCGTCAGCGCAAGAGCATGCCCCGTCATGACCGCTTCTGGCCATGCGCAAGGATCAGCCGGGCTGAGATGAATGTCATTGCCGCGTGCGGCATCCGTATGGACAATGGGCCGATCAGATCGCCCAGGCACCATCGCGGAGGCCTTCATGCGTCCCTCCTTCCAGCAAGCCATCGCCGCACTGGGTGATGTGCTGACCCCATCAACGATTCAGGCCACCGCCGAGCTGCTGGCTCCGGGGGCGGCCGTGCCCGATGCCGCGCAGGGTCTTCAGCATCACGATCAGCCCTATGGGCCTCATCCGCGCCACCGGCTCGATCTCTACGGCATCCGTCCCGACGGTCCGCTGCGCGACATCCTGCTGTTCGTGCATGGCGGCGGCTTTGACGGCGGCGACAAGGGCGGGGCCAACACCCCCTTCTATCGCAACGTCGGCGCCTGGGCTGCCGCCCACGACATGCTGGGCGTCATCATCAATTATCGTCTGGCCCCCTCCCACGTCTGGCCCTGCGGCCACGAGGACGTGATTGCCGTCATCCACTGGTTGCAGCAATATGCCCAGCGACTGGGGGGCAATCCCCGCCGGATCTGGCTGATGGGCCACTCGGCCGGCGCCGCCCATGTGGCCGCCACCGTGGGCCAGTTCACCCGTCAGGCCCGTGCCCACGAGCTGGCGGGTGCGCTGATGCTCTCGGGCCTCTACGATCCGGCCGTCGACATCGACCATCCCGGCACCTTGTCCTACTACGGCATCAGGCCACGGATGCGTGCCAGCCACAGCAGCCTGCATGAGCTGGCACAGGCCCGCCTGCCCTGCCTGTTTGCCTGTGCGCAGTTCGATACCCCCCTGTTCCGCCAGCAGGCCACACGGGTCAGTGAAGCCTTCCTGATCCAGCAGGGCCAGCTGCCGCCCCTGATCGATCTGCCCCACCACAACCATGTCAGCCCGGTCTTCGTGCTGGGCTCGGCCGACGACGATGTCGGACCACAGCTGATGTCCTTCATCCGCACCGGTCGCCTGCCCTCACCCAGCGCCGATGAGGATGAGGACATGCTGGATGGGCTGGACATCGACGCACTTGCCGGCAACAACGGCTTCTGATGAGCAGAAATTTTTTGTCAGGGGCTTTGCAAAACCCAAAACTTGTGTCTATAATGTCGTCTTTGACGCGGGAATAGCTCAGTTGGTAGAGCGCAACCTTGCCAAGGTTGAGGTCGCGAGTTCGAGACTCGTTTCCCGCTCCAGATTCTGGCCGGCAGATGCCTTACGCAGCCTGTCGGCCCATAAAGGGACCCCAGGGTCCCTTTTTTGCATCTGGACGACCGGCGGCAGAAGGAAAGGATGCGGTGCATCGCCCGCCCATCCCGGTCCGTGGTATCCGGGCATCTTCCTGCCTCAGGCCAGCACACGGCTATCATCGCCCTGATCCCCTGCTGCCGAGTGCGCCCCATGAAAATCGAAGTCTGGTCCGATATCTACTGCCCGTTCTGCTACCTGGGCGAGCAATACCTGAAGCAGGCGCTGGCAGGTTTTGCCCACGCCAGTGACGTGGACATCGTTTACCGCAGCTTCGAGCTGGACCCTTCGCTGCCCAAGGGGGAGCCCGGGCAAGTTTACGAGTATCTGGCGGCCAAATACCAGATTTCGATCGACAAGGCCCGCCAGACCTGCGCCGGGATCCAGCAACAGGGACAGGCCGTGGGCCTGACGATGAACATGGACCAGGCCGTCATCAGCAACACCTTCGACGCCCATCGCCTGATCCAGTTCGCACAGGCCGAGGGCAAGGGTCAGGCGATGGTCGACCGTCTCTTCGAGGCCCATTTCCGCGATGGGCTCAACGTGGGCGACCTCGACACGCTGGTGAGGCTCGCCACCGAAGTCGGGCTGGACGGGGAAGCAACCCGCCGGATGCTGGCCGGGCAGGACTTTGCCGCTCAGGTGCAGCAGGATCAGGCCGAAGGCGCGCAGCTGGGCGTGACCGGTGTGCCTTTCTTCGTCTTCGATCGCCTGTTTGCCGTGCACGGCGCCCTGCCGACACGCGAGTTCGAGGCCGCGCTGCAAAAGGCCTGGGCAGAACGTCAGGGTGCCGCCCCCATTCCCAGGCCCAATGGCCAGGCAAACGGCCACGCCAACGGCATCGACCCATCCGGTTCAGCGGATGCCTGCGGGCCGGACGGGTGTACGCTTCACTGATTCCCCTTCCCAATCGTGGCTGAACCTTCTTCAGCAGCCACATCCACCATCCACGGGATGCCGAAACGGTCGGTCAGCTGTCCGAAGCCCTGTGAAAAGAAGGTCGGGCCAAAGGGCATCGTCACCGTCCCGCCTTCGGCCAGGGCGTTGAAGATGCGCTCGCCTTCGACAGCATCTGCTGCGGTGAACGCAATCCAGATGCCCTGCGGCTTCTGGTAGCCGGCTTCCTCACCGCAGAAGCCGGCCACGACATCGGAGGCCATCAGCTGCCCGCCGCCATGCACCAGACGGGCATGCATCACTTTCTGCTGATCGGCCTCGGACAGCGGCGGCGCACCTTCCTCGGGCGGCATGTCGCCAAAGCGGTACAGATCGACCACCTGGCCACCCAGCACCCGGGCATAGAAATTCATGGCCTCGGCGCAATCACCGTTGAAATGAAGATAGGGCGTGAAACGCATCGTTCGGCTCCTGATGGGAAGACAGTGTCGGGCATGCGCTGAAAACGCAGGCCCGATCCCGGGGCCCGTTCAGCGCCTGCCGCTTCCGCCCCCTTGTCGCGCGGGGGCGATCCGCTCATCACGGGTGAAAGCTTAGGGCAAAGCCGCCATCGGCATTTGTCACGGATTGCAGGTCCCCCACAACAGGTCACGCTCCCTCAGCGCCCTCGCCTGCGCAGATACTCGAACAGCAACCGGGGCAGGTTGACGGTGATGGGCGGGTCACTGGGCTGCAGCGGACGCAGGTGCAGCGCCACACTCAGCGGTGCCTGCAGCGGAAAACGGATCGGCGCCGGGTGCATGCCACGCGGGCAGTGATCGAGGCGGAAATAATGCAGCGGGTTGCCGCTCGGGGCGATTTCGCAGCCCAGCAGGTGGTATTGGCCATCGGGCACGGCGTCGATGACGAAAGCGCGCTGGCCGAAGAGCGCCGCACCCACCACCGGCACACCCCGCGGGATCGGCTCATGAAAGAGGCCCGCGAACACCACATGACGCGGGCTGCTGCCCCCTTCGACATGCACCGTCAGCGCCTGCGGCTGCGGATGGAGAACCGGATCGAAGCTGTGGTGCATCAGCACGCGCGCGCGCGCATCGGCCAGCTGCTCGGTCATCGTGCGGCCAAGCCGGCCGGCCTGCGCCCGGTAGTCACGCGGCGTCTGGCCGGTATGCAGCCGGAAACGGTGGCTGTAGGTGGCGGCGCTGGCATGCCCGGCTTCGAGCTGGGAGCTGATGATGGACTCGCCCGAGACCAGCGGGCCGATGCCCTGCTCGATCTTCAGCGCCGCGATGTAATCGCGCAGCGACAGCCCCGTGCACTGCCGGAACCAGCGGCTGAGTGCAAAGCGGCTGATGCCGAAATGCGCGGCCAGTTGCGCCGGCGTGGGGTTGTTGTGCAGCTCGGCGCGGATGTGGGCGGTGAGCGCCTCAAGGGTGATGGACATGGTGGGGGTCTCGCTTCATCAGGATACCTTGCCGCGGGCCATCTTAGCGTCAGGCCCACATCCCTGAAACCCTTCGGCCAGCATGGCTTTCCGACGGCCCTGCCCAGCGTGCAGGGGGATGCCAGCTTCACATCAGCCAATGCCCGGTGCCATGCGTTCTCCTGTACATCACACCACTAGAAATGCAATCGCGTATCATTCAAATGACAGGCCATGCACCGCGACCACAGGCCTTGCCGGGCCGGCGACGCATGGCGCAAGACGAGGGACGCTGCCATGAATACCCCGGTTCAGACCCCCACCGCGCTCTCGGCCGTGCCGTCCACGCTGCGCATTCCGCTGGCAGCCCGCGCACTGGGTGCCCAGCTGTTTCCGCACCTGGCGCTCGATGACCAGCATGCCGTCGCCGCCCTGGCGCGCATGCAGGACGATGGCCAGCAGTGGCTGCGGGATCGCAAGAGCATCTACGGCAATCTGGCACGCACGCACTGCTTTCGCGACGAGGCCCGTGCCTTCCTGGCACAGTACCCCGATGCCACGGTGTTCAACCTCGGCTGCGGGCTGGCCGACTATCTGCAATGGCTGGACAACGGGCAGATGCAGATGGTGGATGCCGATCTGGCCGAGGTGATGGCGATCCGTCGCGAGATCATGCCATCGCGGCATGCGCGCCACCGGCTGCTCGATACGGATCTGTGCACGCCCGACTGGTGGGAAGGACTGGGCCTGCCACGTGATCGCCAGGGCACGCCGGTGTGCCTGATCTGCGAAGGAGTGCTGATGTACCTGCCGCCGGCCACGGTCACGGCCCTGCTGCGTACCTTTGGCGAGCATGCGCCGACCGGCTCACGCCTGCTGTTTGACGCGATGTGCTGGAAAGCGGTGGGGAACGCCAGACATCATGCTTCGGTACAGCATACCGCGGCCGAATTCCTCTGGGGGCCGCGCAGGAGTACCGAGCTGGCCGCCGTTCACCCCCGGCTGGTGCTGCGGGCCGAGCATGCGGTGATGAAGGGCTACAGCCTGCCGTTCACACTGATGCAGACGGTATTCCGTACCCTGAGCGGCGTACCGATCTATGCCGTCTATGTGCTGGGGGTGGACTGATCCCGAAGGATGGACCGAAGAGTCCGCATGCTGCCCGTCGCCCCGGCTTCATGCCGTGCGAGTCCCTGCCCGCCAGGCTCCCTGTCCAGGACTTGCTTGTCCAGCGCTTCCTGTTCAGGGCCTCCTCGTCCAGAGCCTCCCGGGAACCTGGTCATGGCCCCACCCGAACCAGTGCCCCTGCCCTGATGGATGTCATTCAGACACCTTTTATTTATTTTGTTAAATTGATATTCATGCACGACGGCTGTCAAGGCGTCCATCCGGGAGGCGCCCCGTCCTGCACGGTCGGCACACGTGGCAGGCCATGTCACGGCCCGGCCGGCCCAACCCAAGGGAGTTCATCATCATGTGGGACAAGAAAGTCAACCGCCAGGTCATCATCTGGACGACGCTGATCGGCGGCTTCATCAGCTCGCTGGTCAAGTGGGGGTCGGAAGTCAACATGCCCCCGCGCATGCCCGGTGAAATCTCTCCCCCCGGTGCCAACATCGATGCCTGGCTGGGATGGCTGGGCTTCAATTCCCATTCGCTCGACTACGTCTACCAGGGTGTGACCGTGCCCGGTGCGGTCACCCTCTATCACTGGGGCTTCAGTTTCGTCTTCGCCCTGGTCTACGTGCTGGGTTCGGTCTGGTGGCCCCGGATCCGCCTGTGGTGGGGGGCGTGGTACGGCATCCTCATCACCGTCATCATGCACGGGCTGCTGATCCCGATGTTCGGCTTCCGCAACCCCGCCTATGCCGACGGTGCCACCGGCTGGATGTGGAATCTCAACCAGGCCGAGCTGTGGAGCGAATTCCTCGGCCACATCTACTGGTCGGTATCGATCGAGATCTGCATGATCGCCGTGCTGGCCCATTTCGGTCGCCCGCTCTACGGCAACGCCTGGGTCGAGCGCTGAGATCGTCGTCTCGGCACCGCTTGCCGCGGGCCCGGACAACGCCAACCGACCGTTCGTCCCGGTCATCCGTCCCCGCGGCGGCTCGTTGCGCCATCATCATCCGTCTCGGTTAAAAAAGCGCCGGTTTCGTACCGGGCGCCGCCTGCGGGCGCTTGTGCCCGGTGCAGCGGCAGCCGCCTGTTGCGGGGGGCTGCCGGTGACGATGGACCCCTTCCCGCTGCGAGCCTCTCTTGGAATTCCTGCCCACCCGCTATTCCCCCTGGGGCGTGACGGCATCGATCCTGATCGCCATCTTTGCCTCCTATGTGGCCCTGGATCTGGCCAAGCGCGTCCGGGCACCGGATCCCAAGATCGCCACCACCTGGCTGATCGGTGGCTCGATCAGCATGGGCACCGGCATCTGGTGCATGCACTTCGTCGGCATGCTGGCCTTTTCCCTGCCGATCGAGCTGGGCTATACCGTCGCCCTGACCGTGCTGTCCTGGGTGACGGCCGTGCTGGTCTCGGCCATCGCCCTGAAAGTGGCCAGCTGTCCGGTCTTCAGCTGGCACAAGATCGGTTCCGGCGCGCTGGCCATGGGGGTGGGCATCTGTGCCATGCACTACCTGGGCATGGAAGCCCTGGACATGTCGCCGCTGATCGTCTGGGACCTGTGGCTGGTCTTTGCCTCGTTCCTGATTGCCGTCGGTGCCTCGGCGGCCGCCCTGCTGATCTTCGCCTTCCTGAACCAGAGCAACGAGCAGCGCACCCTGATCCTGCAACCGCTGGCTGCCGTGGTGATGGGTTTTGCCATCAGCGGCATGCACTACACCGGCATGGCCGCGGCCCAGTTTCCGCTCGATTCGATCTGCCTGAGCGCCGATGCGCTGGGGGGCACCCAGCTGGGCTCGATCGTGGCCTTTTCCTCGATCATGCTGCTGGCGATGACGCTGCTGACCTCGATCATCGATGCCCGGATGCGCAGTTCGCTGAGTCTGGCCAACAGCAAGCTGGCCAGCGTCAACGAGGAATTGCGCCAGCGTGCCTTCATCGACCCACTGACCGGCCTGCCCAACCGGCTGCTGTTCGAGGACCGCCTGACCCACGCGCTGCAGCGCTATGAACGCACCAAGGAGGAACGCCCCGGCCGCGACGCCCGCCGGGTGGCGGTCCTGTTCGTCGATCTGGACGGCTTCAAGCCGGTCAACGACACCCTCGGCCATGCCATCGGCGACGAGGTCCTCAAGGAAGCCGCGCTGCGCCTGCGCCGCGAGACCCGTGACAGCGATACCGTCGCCCGCATCGGCGGCGACGAGTTCGTGCTGCTGATGGAAGACGTCAGCGGTCTGCCCGACTGTGCCAGCCTGGCCCAACGGGTGATCGGGGCCCTGGCCGAACCGATGGAGATCCACGGCCACAAGGTGACGCTGGCGGGCTCGGTCGGTGTGGCGATGTATCCCGAACATGGCGACCAGCACCATCTGGTCAAGCATGCCGATGCCGCGATGTACACCGCCAAGCGTGCCGGCGGCAACACCTATGCACTGTTCGAGGCCCACATGAACCAGGGAATGCAGGAACAGCTGTGCCTGCAGCACGACCTGCGCCACGCCATCGAGCGCCAGCAGCTGCGACTGCATTACCAGCCCAAGCTCGACGCCATCGACGGCCGCCTGCAGGGGGTCGAGGCCCTGCTGCGCTGGCACCACCCCGAACACGGCATGGTTCCGCCCAGCGTCTTCATCCCGATCGCCGAACGCTTCGGTCTCATCAATGCCCTGGGCAACTGGGTGATCGACGAAAGCTGCCGGCAGATGCGCACCTGGGCCGAACAGGGCCTGCACATGAGCGTGGCCATCAACCTGTCGGTACACCAGCTGCGCACCGACACCCTGGTGCAGCGCATCGACGAGGCCCTGCGCCGCAACCACCTGCACCCCAGCCAGCTGTTGTGTGAAATCACCGAAACGGTGGCGATGGAAGACATCCGGAGTACCCAGCGCACCTTCGAGGGCCTGTCGCAGATCGGTGTCTACCTGTCGATCGACGATTTTGGCACCGGTTATTCCAGCCTGAGCTACCTGCGCCAGCTGCCGGCACGGCAGCTGAAGATCGACCGCAGTTTCGTCGCCGACATCGAGGGCCGCAACGATGCCCGCGCCATCGTCGCCGCCGTCATCCAGCTGGCCCATCAGCTGGGCCTGCGGGTGGTGGCCGAAGGCGTCGAGACCGAGGCCCAGCGCCAGATCCTGCTGGACCTGCAATGTGACGAGCTGCAGGGCTTCCTGCTGGCCCGGCCGATGGACGTGGACGCCTTCGGCCACTGGATGCAGCACCAGCCCTCACCCGGCAGACAGGCCGCCGACGCACTGCCCCGGCCCGGCACCACCGTGCCGGCCTCCCGGGTGCGGCAGCCCACCCCCGCCCCGAAAACCCCCCTCCCCAGCGCCTGAGCCACATGCCATGAAGCAGCCGGGGGCACGGCCATGCCCCCGCCCGGGCGACGCACGCGGCGTGGACCGTCGCACGGCCCTGGCCGCCCGTGGCCTGGGCCCCCAGGCATGTGCGGCCCGCCCCCTCATGGCCCCCATGGCCCATCCATTCCGTATGGCCCACCCATTGCGCCTTGCCAGCTGATCTTAGTGGTGTAATAATTTACACCATGACGCTCACACCTCGCCAGCAGCAGGTACTCGACTTCCTGCGCACACAGATCCATTCCACCGGCCTGCCACCCACCATCCACGAACTGATGGCGGCCTTTGGCTGGTCCAGCCCCACCGGTGCTGCCAAACACCTGCAGGCACTGGCTGCCAAGGGGGTCATCGCCCTAAGCCCCGGCAAGGCCCGTGGCATCCGCCTGCTGGGCCCCCATGATCCCACCCATGCCGGGGCAGACGCTTCCGTTGCAGGCCCGGATGACACCATGCCCCCGTGGGCCATCCGCCCTGGGTGGCACGCGCCTGCCAGGCCGGGCCTGGCGGACGACGCATCGGCCGACAATCCCGACCAGGCCGATGCCCTGCACCTGCCACTGCTCGGCCGGGTCGCGGCCGGTCAGCCCATCCTGAGCGGCGCACAGGTCGAACGCCACCTGCTGGTCGATCGCTGGATCTTCCACCCCCAGCCCGATTTCCTGCTGCGGGTGCAGGGCGATTCGATGATCGACGACAACATCCTTGATGGCGACCTGGTGGCCGGCAAGCACACGCCCGAAGCCACCCACGGCCAGATCGTCATCGCCCGGGTCGATGGCGGCATCACCATCAAGCGCCTCTGGCGGCGCGATAACCAGCTGCGGCTGCGGCCGCGCAATGCCCGCCACGCCCCCATCGACCCCGACCCGCACGAAGACTTCGCCATCGAAGGCATCTACTGCGGCCTGCTCCGGCGCCCCTGAAGCAACACGGCAGCCCTTCCCGTCCCTTCCTTTCATCTGCGCTCATGAACGCGATTCCGGCTCACGACACGGCGCCTGCCCTTGCACAGCTGATGGCCCGCCACACAATCTGGCAGGGGCAGGCTCGTCATTTCCCCAGCGATGGCATCGCCACCGGCTTTGCCGAGCTGGATGCGGCGCTGCCGCTGGGCGGCTGGCCCGCCGCCGCACTGACCGAGCTGCTCCTGCCGGCCTGGGGGCAGGACGAGCTGCAATGGCTGCTGCCCACCCTGGCCCGGCTCAGCCAGCAGGGCGGGCGGATCGTGTTGGTCTCTCCTCCATTCATCCCCTATGCCATCGGCTGGCAGCAGGCCGGCGTTCACCTGGCACGACTCAGCATCATCACGGCGTCCCGGCCTGGCGATGCCCTCTGGAGCCTGGAGCAATGCCTGCGCTCGGCCTGCTGTGCCGCAGTGATCGGCTGGCCCGAAGGCGCCGACCACACCATGCTTCGCCGCTTGCAGGTGGCGGCCGATCACGGCCAGACCCCCGGTTTTCTGCTGCGACACCAACGCCATGCTCCCCAGCCCTCGCCCGCAGCCCTGCGCCTGCACCTGCATGCAGGCGGACGGCTGACGGTGCTCAAGTGCCGTGGCGGCGCCACGCCGGCCCGCGTTTTCCAGCTGCCCTCGTCCCCCGGTGCTGCCCGCACCGGGTGCAGTACCTGAAGCATGCTCTGGGCCTGCATTGCCCTGCCCCGGCTGCCGCTCGACATCGTGCTGCGCCGGTGCGACGATCCCGGGCGGCCACTGGCGCTGCTGCACGGCCCGCCTCATTGCCGCAGCCTGCTCGCTGTCAACCCGGCAGCACGCCAGCAAGGGCTGCGCGCCGGCCAACGGCTCATGCTCGCCCAGGCCATCTGCAACGACTTCCAGACCGTCCTGCACGACCCGGCTGATGAGGCACGCTGGCAACAGTGGCTGGCCAACTGGGCCTGCCGTTTCAGCAGCCAGGTCCATGCCGGCTGGCCCCGGGCACTCGTGCTGGAGGTGGGTAGCAGCCTGCGCCTGATGGGCGGTTGGCCGGCCCTTCAGGCGCGGCTTCGCCGCGAGCTGGGCGACCTGCAATTCCGACACCGCATCGCATTGGCCCCCAACCCCTGTGCGGCCCACGTGCTGGCCTGGCTGAAAGACAGGCTGGAGGTCAGCGACGACATCCAGCTGCAAGCCGTGCTGGCGCGTGTGCCCGTCCGCCAGGCCGGGCTGCCCGATGACGCTGGCGAGCGCCTGCACCGGCTGGGCATCCGCCAGCTGAAGCAGCTGCTGACGATACCGCCCGACGGTTTGCGCCGCCGCTTCGGCGCTGACGTGCTGACACACCTCGACGAGCTGCGCGGCCAACGCCCTCCGGTGCTGAACTTCTTCCGGCCACCACCGCACTACGACATGCGGCAGGAACTGCCCTACGCTATCGAGCACCTCCCCCCGCTGGCCTTTCCGCTGCGCCGGATGATCCAGGATCTGGCCGCCTTTCTCGACAGCCGCAGCAGTGGCGTGCCCAGTCTGCGCCTCGATCTCGAACACAGCCATCCCCCCGCCACCGTCGTCACGCTCGAGCTGTTGGCCCCCGAGCGCGACCCAGCCCTGCTGTTCGAGCTGCTGCGAAGCCGGCTGGAGCACCTCACCCTGCCGCGGCCGGTGCTGGCCCTGCGCCTGCATGCCCGCCACCTGCACGCCTTTCAGCCCGGTGGACGCGACCTGTTCGAACAGCGCCCTGCCAGTGCCGTGCCCTGGGAGCAGCTGCGCGAGCGTCTGCTCGTGCGCCTGGGCCCCCATGCCATCCACCAGATCACACCGCACCCCGACCCGCGCCCCGAATACGCCTGGCAGCGCCTGGCGGACGACGACAGCACGCCACATCACCCCGGCCAGCGGGATGCCGACGCCCATGCCACACCCCTGGCCCACGGTGGCCCGTACCCCGCCACACTGCCCGCACGCCCCGGCTGGCTGCTACCTGCGCCCCAGCCGCTGGCCGCGCCCATCCACCGCATCCTGGCCGGCCCCGAGCGCATTGAATCGGGCTGGTGGGATGGCGAGGACGTGCGGCGCGACTACTACATCCTCGAAACCCGCCACGGCCAGCGGGCCTGGGCCTTCACCCCGGTCGGCAAGCCCGGCCCGTGGATGCTGCACGGGTGGTTTGCATGAAGGCTGCAGCCGGTGACGAGATGGACGGCACGGCCCCCCGCGCCGACGGCACCGGGGACCCAGCCCTGCCAGACTATGCCGAACTGCACTGCCTGTCGGACTTCAGCTTCCTGCGCGGGGCCGCCAGTGCCGCCCAACTGTTCCGGCGCGCGCAAGAATGCGGCTACCGGGCGCTGGCCATCACCGACGAATGCTCGCTGGCCGGCATCGTCCGCGCCTTCGAGGCCAGCCGCGACACCGGCGTGCCGCTGATCGTCGGCAGCGAATTCCGTCTGGCCGATGGGCTGCGGTTGGTGCTGCTGGTCGAAGACCTGCAAGGTTACGAAGCCCTCTGTGCCCTCATCACCCAGGCACGCCGGGCCGCTCCCAAGGGCCACTACCATCTGCAACGCCACGATCTAGTCCGGCCTCTGCCGGGGCTGCTGTGCTTATGGCTACCCGGCCCGCACCCCGACCCTGCCGAGGCCGCATGGGTACGCCAGCATTTTCAGGCGGCCTGGCTGGCCATCGAGCTGCACCAAGACCGCGACGATGCCGCCACGCTGACGCAGCTGCTGGCGCTGTCAGCCAGCAGCGGTCTGCCGGCGGTGGCCTGCGGCGACGTGCACATGGACATCCGCCGCCGTCGTGCGCTGCAGGATACGCTGACAGCCCTGCGCCACCGTCTGCCACTGGCTGAGGCCGGTGCCCACCTGTTTCGCAACGGCGAGCGCCACCTGCGCAGCCGCCATCGCCTGGGCGAGGTCTACCCGCCCGCGCTGCTCGCCGAAACCCTGCACATCGCCGAGCGCTGCCGATTCCGACTCGATCAACTGCGCTATACCTATCCCCAAGAGCTGGTACCCTGTGGCCACACTCCCACCAGCTGGCTGCGCCACCTGGCCAGCCAAGGCGCGGCCGAACGCTGGCCACTCGGCGCACCCGAGCAGGTGCTGCGCCAGATCGACAGCGAGCTGCACCTGATTGCCGAGCTGCGTTTCGAGGCCTATTTCCTCACCGTGCACGACATCGTGCGCTTTGCCCGCAACCGCGGCATCCTCTGTCAGGGGCGCGGCTCGGCCGCCAATTCAGCGGTCTGCTTCGTGCTGGGCATCACCGCCATCGATCCGGTGCACTCGTCCCTGCTCATGGAGCGCTTCATCAGCCGCGAGCGCAACGAACCACCCGACATCGACATCGATTTCGAGCACGAGCGCCGCGAAGAGATTTTCCAGTACATCTACAACAAGTACGGCCGCGAACGGGCTGCCCTCACCGCCAACGTCATCTGCTACCGCCGTCGCAGCGCCGCCCGCGATGTGGCCCGGGCTCTGGGCTTTGCCCCCGAGCAGGTCAATGCCCTGGCGGCCTGCCTCGGCGGGCATGCCGTGCAGGCACCGCCCGAACAGCGTCTGCGCGAGGCCGGCTTCGACCCCGATACGCCCCTGATACGCCGGCTGCGCCATCTGGTCGACGAGCTGCGCGGCCACCCCCGCCACCTGTCGCAGCATGTCGGCGGCTTCGTCATTGCCGATGCGCCGCTCAGCACGCTGGTGCCCGTCGAGAACACCGCGATGGCGGCACGCACCGTCATTCAATGGAACAAGGATGACCTCGACGTGCTGGGGCTGCTGAAGGTCGACTGCCTGGCCCTGGGAATGCTCAGCGCCATCCGCCGCTGCCTGGCCCTGCTGCGCCAGCACCGTGGCCTGGATCTGCACCCCCACACCATCCCGCCCGACGACCCCGCCACCTACGCAATGATCCAGCGCGCAGACACCATCGGCGTCTTCCAGATCGAGTCACGGGCCCAGATGGCGATGCTGCCACGGCTGCGGCCGAACTGCTTTCAGGACCTGGTGATCCAGGTGGCCATCGTCCGGCCCGGCCCGATCCAGGGCAAGATGGTGCACCCGTACCTGCGCCGCCGCCAAGGCAAGGAGGCGGTCAGCTACCCGTCGGCCGAGCTGCGCGAGGTGTTCGAGCGCACCCTGGGCGTGCCGCTCTTTCAGGAACAGGTGATGCGGCTGGCCATCGTCGGTGCCGGCTACAGCCCCGGCGAGGCCGACCAGCTGCGCCGCTCGATGGCCGCCTGGCGCCGCCACGGCAACCTGGACGTGCACCGTCAGCGGCTGCTCGACGGCATGCAGGCCCGAGGCTACAGCCGCCCGTTTGCCGAGCAGATCTTCGAGCAGATCAAGGGCTTTGCCAGCTACGGTTTTCCCGAAAGCCACGCCGCCTCGTTCGCCCTCATCACCTATCTCAGCTGCTGGCTCAAATGCCACGAACCCGCCGCCTTCACCTGTGCGCTGCTCAATGCGCAACCGATGGGCTTCTATTCAGTCTCGACGCTACTGCAAGACGTGCGTCGTCACGGCGTGACGGTACTGCCCATCGACGTGCTGCACAGCGACTGGGACAACACCCTCGAAGGCGGCACCCCGGGCGGTGCCCAGCCCGCCATCCGGCTGGGTCTGCGTCAGGTGCACGGGCTGGCGTCCGAGGCAGGCGCACGCATCGTCCGTGCCCGCCTGGCCAGCTTGCCCACCGACATCGCCAGCCTCTGTCACCGCGCCGGCCTCGATCGCCACGAGGCCACCCTGCTGGCCGAAGCTGGCGCCCTGCAATCGCTGGCTGGCCACCGCCACGCGGCCCGCTGGGCCGTGGCTGGTGTCGAGCCACCCCGGCCGCTACTGCCCGACAGCCCCGCCGAAGCAACACCACCGCTGCCCGAACCCACGCTGGCTGAAGACATCGTCGCCGAGTACCAAAGCACCGGGTACAGCCTGCGCCCCCACCCGCTAGCCCTGCTGCGCACACGCTTGCAGGCGCAGGGTTGCCTCGACAGCCGCCAACTGCTGCAACATCCTCACGGCAGCCTGGTCTGCACCGCCGGCCTGGTCGTCACCCGTCAGCGCCCCGGCTCGGCCAGCGGCGTGGTCTTTGTCACCCTCGAAGACGAGCACGGTGTCGTCAACGTCGTCGTCTGGGCCGATCTGGCCCAACGCCAGCGCCGCACCCTGCTCAGCAGCCGGCTGCTGGCCATCCGCGGCCGCTGGGAAGCCGTGGACGGCGTATACCACCTGGTGGCCCGTCAACTGCAAGACCTCAGCCTGCTGCTGGGACAGCTGGTGCCGCACTCGCGGGATTTTCATTGACGACGCTCAACGGATAACGGGAAATTGATGATTATCAATTTCACGACAACCCAAGATGTGCCAATAAAACCGCTCATGACAAAACCACGAAAACACCCCAGCAAACAAGATCAGGCGCCGGGTCGAGTCGTCACTCTTGGCCAGCAATAATAAATACCATACGAACATGGTCATCATTGCCATTTTCATGGCATCTATCATAATGAGGGAAGGTAACAAATCACTCGCGATCCGATCTCAATGATGACCCATCATCTCCCCTTTCTCCGGCTGCATCCCGCAGTGCAAGCGCTACTGCTGGCGCTGGGCAGTCTGGCCTCATTACCCGTATTGGCGCAAGAGGTCGTGCCAACCGATACGGTCAGGGCATCCTCCCCCCAACCACCGACTCACCCCAGACACAGCCTCCACACCTGCCCGTCCCTCACGACAGCCCATCCACCCCACCAGCCACCGAGCTATCCGGCATCACCGTCACCGCCAAGGGGTACGCAGCCGAGAGCGCCTCCACGCCCGTGGCCATTACCGAACTGACAAGGGGACAACTGGCGCAACGCCAGGCGGCCAACGTCGGCGAAGCCCTGCGTCACGAACCGGGGCTTGCGGTCGACAGTGACAGTGCTCAGGGCCAAAACCCCGTCATCCGCGGCCTCAAGCGCGAATCCATCGTGCTGCTGGTCGACGGCATGCGCTTCAATTCGGCACAGCCTGCCGGTGCGATCGCCTCATTCATGTCGTTGGGGCTGGCCGAACGGGTCGAGGTCGTCCGGGGCGCCTCTTCGGTGCTGCATGGCACCGGTGCACTGGGCGGTGTCATCAACGTCCGCCTGCCCCAGGCCCGCTTTCAGCCGGGGATGGCCGTGCAGGCCAGCGCCAGCCTGGGTTCGGCCGACCGGGGCCGGCAGGCGGATGCCATCCTCAATACCAGCCAGGGCGATCATGCACTGATGCTCGGAAGTACGCTGGCCCGGCATGACGACTATCGCGCCCCAGACGGCAAGGTTGCACGCACCGGCTACCGGTCACAGGTCCTGATCGGTCAATACCGTTTCAGGATCGACAGCCATCAGCAGGTACGCATGTCATTGCAACAGCAAAAGGATCGTGACGTCTGGTATCCGGGAGGAACCCGTGCCCACCCCGCTCCGCGCATCGGCAGCCTGACCCCTCACTCGCCCGATCAGTACCGGCGCCTGGCCGAACTGGGATACAGCCATGGCCCCACACCGGCACGGCCGCTCGATCTGGACGTGCGCCTGTACCGGCAGGACATGAAGCGCAGTATCTACGGCCATGCCGATGGTCTGGGCCGCGACATCTCGACCACCGACGTCACCTTCAACACCGACGGCCTGGATGCCCGCGCCGGATGGCAGCTGGATGAACACCATCTGCTGTCGGTCGGGAGCCAGCTCTGGCGGATGCGTGCCAACCCCGACAGCCGTCAGGCCACGCCGCCCGCCTTCACGCAGATGGTGACCAGCCCCCCTTTCCGGGATGGTGAGGTACGTGCAGCAGGGCTTTACCTGCAGGACGACTTCCAGTACGGCCCCTGGCAGATCCTGGCCGGAGTGCGGCATGACCAGGTCAAAGGCAGTGCCACCGCGATGAACAACGGACAACTCACTCAAGGGCTGGCCCGCAGCGACCATGCAACCTCGGCCAGCCTGGGCGTGCTCCACGAAATCAGCCCGGCCCTGCGCCCCTACCTGAACATCGCACGCGCCTTCCGTGCCCCCGATCTGCGTGAACGCTATCAGTCCGGCCTGCGCAGCGATGGTTTTTTCTATGCAGGCAGCCCTCAGATTGCTCCCGAAACCGCCACGCAATTCGAAGCCGGCCTGAAAGGCAGCACGCCGACACTGGATTACGGTCTCGCCGTGCACCACCAGCGCATCAGCAACTACATCACCGGCACCGAATTAAGCGGTGCCGCCGCCCTTGCCGCCTGCGGCCAACCCTACGCCAGCCGCTGCAAGCGCAACGTCAACCTCGGCAACGTCACCATATCCGGTCTGGAAGCCGCTCTGGACTGGCAGTTTGCCCGCCAGCACTGGCTGCATCTTGCCTACACGCTACTGCGCGGCACCAACAGGGATCTGGATGAGCCGCTCTACCAGATGCCTGCCGACCAGCTCAGCCTGGGATGGCGCCATCAAACCGATGCGGCCTGGTCGGTCGATGCCGACCTGCACCTGGCTCGCCGGCAGGGCCGTATCGCCACCCGCTTCACCCGGGGGACTGAAGATCCCACCCCCGGCTACGGCCTGATCGACCTGGGCGGCACATGGCAGTTTGCACCACAGCAAAGCCTGCGGCTGAGCGTGCGCAACCTGGCCGACAAACGCTACCATGAACATCTGGCCGAGGGGGCTCCCGGCAGCGAACTGCCTGCCCCCGGTCGCAGCGTGGTGCTGTCCTGGCAGGGCCGTTTCTGAACCCATTCGAGGAGTGATCTGATGGCTTGCGTTAATCCTTCCCAGACCTCATCCACCTTCATGGCTCTGCCCGCCTCCCGCGCTACACCTTCATCCCCGCTGCCCCGGCCCACACGCCGGCAGCTATTGCAGGCGGGTGCCGGACTGGCGCTGACGGCCGGCCTGCCCGGTCTGGCCTCAGCCGACGCCCGGGCTGCCCCCGGTGGCACACCGGCCACTGCCCGGCTCCGGCAGCTGGTGCTGGCCGGCCCCTTCGCCACCGTCTCCAACCCGCTGATCCGCATCGTCGACAGCGGAGCCCTGGCCGATCTGGCAGAGCAGGTGGAGTTTTCCAGCTGGAAGAACCCCGACCAGCTGCGGGCGATGGCCCTGCAGGGCAAGGCCGACTTTCTGGCCGTGCCCAGCAACGTTGCCGCGAATCTCTACAACCGCGGTGTTCGCCTGCAACTGATGAACATCGGCATCTGGGGCATTCTCTGGGTGGTGTCGCGTGATCCGGCCCGCAAGACGATGGCCGACCTGAAGGGCCAGGAAGTGGTCATGCCCTTTCGCGGCGACATGCCGGATTTCGTGTTCCGGCTGGTGGCCCGCCAGCAGGGCATCGACCCCGACAGGGACATCCGCCTGCGCTATGTGGCCTCGCCGCTCGATGCCATGCAGCTGCTCATCACCCGCCGTGCCGACAACGCGCTGCTGGCCGAACCGGCCGTTTCGGTCGGGCTGCGCAAGACCCAGTCGTTTCCGGTCAGTGCGGTGGCCCCCACGCTGCACCGGGGGGTCAACCTGCAAGAGGAATGGGGGCGCGTCTTCAAGCGACCCGCCCGCATCCCGCAGGCCGGCATCGTCATGATGGGCCCCCAGCTGGGCAACGCCCGGCTGGCAGAACGCTTCCAGAGCGCTTGCACCGAGGCGCTGCAATGGTGCGAGAATAACGCCGAGGCCTGTGGCCAGGCGGTGGCCCGGCGCATCGACCTGCTCACCCCCGAAGGCGTGGCCGATGCCATCCGCGTCGACCACGCCGAGATCGTGCCGGCAGCCCAGGCGCGGGCCGAGCTCGATTTTTTCTACCAGCAGTTGCTCGAATTCCAACCAGGACTGATCGGTGGCAAGTTGCCCGGCAAGGATTTCTACTACGGCACCTGATGACAGGCATCGGCGTCCCCGTGCCGACAGCCCCTGCCTGCCCGCACGTCGGTGCCGGGATGAACGGCACCAGGTGGACCACGCCCGATGAAGCTGCTGCGTGCCTGGCTGGCAGGCCTGCCGGCCTATCTGTGGAGTGGCTGGGGGGCCATCGCCAGCCTGCTGCTCGGCATCGCCCTCTGGGAAGCGCTGGCGGCCCATTACGGCCCGCTGATCCTGCCCACACCCTTCGAGGCTGCCACCACCCTGCTGCAGCTGGCCCGCCAGACCGGTGCCGATGGGCTCTGGCCACAGCTGCTCATCACGGCCCGGCGGGCCTTCAGCGGCTTTGCCCTGGCCATGCTCGCCGGCAGCATCCTGGGCGTGGCCGCCGGCATGTCGATGACGGCAGCGATGATGTCGCGCCCATGGGTGACGGTGCTGCTGGGCACACCGCCCATCGCCTGGCTGGTGCTGGCCATGCTGTGGTTCGGCACCGGTGATGGCACCCCGGTGTTCACCGTCTTCGTGGCTGGCTTTCCGGTCATCTTCGCCGGCGGCCTGCAGGGCGCCCGCACCCTGGAAAAGCGCTGGCGCGACCTGGCCGATGCCTATGGGCTGCCCTGGCACATGCGGCTGACCGACCTCTACCTGCCCCATGTGCTGTCGTACCTGTTTCCCGTCTGGATCGTGGCATTGGGCAGCGCCTGGAAGGTGGTGGTGATGGCAGAGCTGCTTGCGTCCAACGACGGCATCGGTGCCGCCCTGGCCGTCAGCCGCGCCCAGCTCGACATGTCGGCAACGCTGGCCTGGATCGCGGCGGTCGTGCTGGTCCTGCTGGCCCTGGAGTATCTGGTGCTGGAGCCGATCAAGCGCGAAGTCGAACGCTGGCGCGATGCCGGAGGACCGACCCCGTGACCCCCTCACCCCTGGCCGACATGCCCACCCTGCCTGCCGCCACCGTCCCGGCCCACACCGCCACGGCGGACACGGTGGCCACGGACGCCTCCCTCGGCACACCGGCCCGGCCCGCCCTGCGCATCAGCCATCTCGACCATGCCTTCGGCCCCCGCCAGGTGCTGGAAGACATCTCGCTGCAGGTGCCGGCCGGCCGGACGGTGGCGCTGGTCGGTCCATCGGGCTGCGGCAAGAGCACGCTACTGCACCTCTGTGCCGGACTGCTCACACACAAGAGCGGCGAGATCGACAATGGTTTCAGGCGTACCGCCATCCTGTTCCAGCAACCGCACCTGCTGCCCTGGAAAACCACCCTCGACAACATCGCCCTGGGCCTGAAGGCCCAGGGCAAGGGCGCCCGCGCGCGTGAGACGCGTGCCCGGGCGATGGGCCATGCACTCGGGCTGGACGAAATGGCCCTGGCCCAGTTCCCACACCAGCTCTCCGGCGGCATGCAGAGTCGGGCTGCCCTGGCACGCGCACTGGTGCTGGACCCCGACCTGCTGCTGCTCGACGAACCCTTTGCCGCCCTCGACATCGGTCTGCGGGCCCAGATGCACCAGCTGCTGCTGACGCAGCAGCGACAGCAGGCGCTGAGCGTGCTGATGATTACCCACGACATCCACGAAGCCATCACCCTGGCCGACAGCGTGCTGGTGATGGCAGCCGCCCCCGGCCGGCTGGTCTGGCGCATCGACCTGCCACGCCCGGCCCAGCAGCGTGATGACGACTGGATCAGTCGTCATGCCACCGCCCTGCTGGCGCAGCCCGTGGTGCGGGCCGCCTTCGACTTGCCCCCACTGCCGGCCACGCCCAGCGCCGGCCCGGCAGCCACGGCATTCACCGGGCAGGGCGGCAGCGCCCCCATCGACGCCGGCCTCGCCCTCGAACCGCCGGGCAGCTCACGCCACCGGAGCAGCCGATGCTGAACGCTGCCCGCCTCTGGCATGCCGCTCATCCGCTGTGGCTGTGCGCCTTCCGGCCCTTCTTCACCCTGACCCTGCTGGCCGGCATCGGCCTGCTCGGCCTGTGGCTGCTGTTCCTCGGTGCCGGCTGGCCCCTGCCGGCCGTACCCGGGGGTGCCGTCGTCTGGCATGTGCACGAGCTGTTGCTGGGGGTATCGCTGGCCGCGGTCGCCGGCTTCGCCCTGACCGCCGTCCCCGAATTCACCCACACTCCCGCCTACGACATCCGGCCGGTGCAGCAGCTGGTTGCCTGGTGGCTTCTGGGACGCCTGAGCTTCTGGCTGAGCGGCTGGTGGCCAGCACCGGCCCTGGCCGTGGCCGCCCTGGCCCATCTGGCCTTCATGCTGCAACTGGGCGCGCTGCTGCTGCCGCGCCTGTGGCACGACCCCGGCCGCCGGCAACTGGGCTTTGCCTGGTCGATATTCGCCCTGTTCATCACCATTGCCGGTTTCTACATCGACGCGCTGCGCGATGAGGCGCCGATGCGCTGGCTGCATGCGATGCTGGGCGTGCTGATGGCCCTGATCGTGGTGGCGATGAGCCGGATCTCGATGGCGATCGTCAACGATGCCATCGACATCCGGCGTCCGCAGCCGGGCGGCCCGCACGCAACCGAAGACGAGCGTGCCCCCTATCTGGCCCGGCCGCCACGCCGGCATCTGGCCGTACTCTGCATCAGCCTGTTCACGGTGATGCACTGGCATGCGCCCGACAGCCCCGTCACCGGCTGGCTCGCGCTGGCCAGCGCGGCCGCCCTGCTCAACCTGCTCAACGACTGGCACGTCGGCCGGCCCCTGCTGCAGCGCTGGCCGCTGATGCTCTATGCCTGCTACGTGTTCATGGCCGCCGGCTATGGCCTGATCGGCTGGCTGCTGCTGTCCGGCCATGGCAGCACCAGCCCGGGCATCCACCTGCTGAGCACCGGTGCCCTCGGCCTGTCTGTCTACACCGTCATCGCCATCGCCGGCTACACCCACAGCGGCCTCGACAAGGACGGCCGCCGCTGGGTACCCATCGGCGCATTCCTGCTCGGCATCGCCGCCCTGGCCCGGGCATTCTCCCCCTGGTGGCCCGACAGCCCGTTGCTGCAGGGGGCCGGCCTGCTCTGGTGTGTCGCCTTCGGCCTGCAGGCCGTGCGGATGCTGCCCGTCTTCCTGCGCCCTCGTGCCGACGGGGCCGAAGGCTGCGCCGGCGTGGTCGGCCGCAACAGCAACCGTCCGGCCTGAAAGGGCCCCACCAGCCTGAGGCCCGCCCTGACGCCCCCAGCCGCAGGCCAGTACCGGCTGACGCCGTCCGGCCAGCCCCCGCCGCCCCGACACGAGACCATGACCACCGGCCCCGCAGGGCACACCGTTCGTCGGCCACCCCGGCCCGGCAGCGCCCTGCCACCTCCTTGCCGAGGCGCTCCAGGGGCCGATCCCCGCCATTGTTCCAACCACCAAGACAATATGTTCATGACAACGACTGTTCAGCCCGGATTGTCATCCTTATAATGCCCTCCGTAAACGAGCATGCCGTCATTCCCGGCGAAACGGACAACGCGCTCACCGCACGGTTCATGCGCATGCCGTCTCCTGGGCACCTCGCCCGCCCTTCACCCCCATGAGGAACCTCCTTCCATGTCCTATCAGGATCTCAAGAAAGCGGCTGAAACCCGTCGCAGCATCTATGCCCTGACCAAGAACCTGCCCGTGCCTGCTGCCGAGGTCGTCTCGGTGGTCGAGCACGCCGTCAAGCACACGCCCTCGTCCTTCAACTCGCAGTCGACCCGCCTGATCGTACTGCTGGGTGCCGAGCACGAGAAACTCTGGCAACTGACCGAAAAGGCCCTGGCAGCCATCGTCCCGGCCGACAAGTTCCAGCCGACCAAGGACAAGCTCGCCTCCTTCGCCGCCGGTGCCGGTACCGTGCTGTTCTTCGAGGACCAGAACGTCGTCAAGGGCCTGCAGGAGCAGTTCGCCGCCTACGCCGACAACTTCCCGATCTGGTCGGAGCACACCAGCGCCATGCACCAGTACGCCATCTGGACCGCCCTGGCCAGCCTGGGCG
The DNA here is from genome assembly GCA_030532425.1 of Lautropia sp. Classification (GTDB taxonomy): domain Bacteria; phylum Pseudomonadota; class Gammaproteobacteria; order Burkholderiales; family Burkholderiaceae_E; genus Lautropia. The sequence goes on from JAUNLD010000003.1 coordinate 50,399, forward strand.
TCGGTGCCAGCCTGCAACACTACAACCCGGTCATCGACCAGGCCGTCGCCGACACCTGGAACGTGCCCGCCAACTGGAAACTGCGTGCCCAGCTGGTCTTCGGTGGCATCGGTGCACCGGCCGGCGAGAAGCAGTTCGCCCCGGTGGCCGACCGCCTGAAGGTCTACGGCGCCTGATCGCCCTCATCCCTGCCCCCTCACGCATGGCCTGAGTACACTCAGGCCATCTGGCGGCACCGCAATCGCCCCCGGCCCTACCGGGGGCGATTGCCATCCGGGATCATCGCTGCCGGCCGCGCCCCTCAGGCCCTCAGAACTTCAGGAAACGGCCCGCAACCGCCACGGCTGCCATCAGCACCGCCACCATCAGCAGCGCGATCACCAGGCTGCTGTGATGCGCCACGAAGCCGATGCCGGCCGGCCCGGCCAGCACACCGGCATAGCCGAGCGTCGACATCGCCGGCACCGCCACCTGCTGCGGCATCGTCGTCTGACGGCCCACCGCCGTGAACAGCACCGGCACGATGTTCGAGCAGCCCAGCCCCACCAGGCCGAAACCGAACAGCGCCACCCACCAGGAGGGCACCAGCGTCGCCAGCACGATGCCGGAGGCAGCCAGCGCCCCCCCGATGATCACCACCCAGGTGCGCCCGAGCCGCTCGACGACCTGATCGCCAGTCAGCCGGCCAATCGTCATCGCCACCGAAAAACAGGCAAAGCCGATCCCCGACTGTTCGACACCGAAGCCATGTGCCTGGGTCAGCAGCACGCCGCTCCAGTCCAGCATCGCCCCTTCCGACAGGAAGACGATGAAACACAGGATGCCCAGAAACAGCACCACGCCACGCGGCACCGCAAAGGGCGGCCCCTCGGCCGGATTGCCATGATCGAGGGAATGGCGCAAACCCGGTATCAGCAGGCCGACCGCCACGGCACCCAGCAGCAGGATCGTCTGCCATGCGGGAACACCCCCACTCATGATGGCGCTGGCCAGGGCAGCACCGAGGATCCCGCCCATGCTGTAGAAACCATGGAAACCGGACATCAGCGCTTGTCCACTGTCACGCTCGACGATGATCGCCTGGATGTTCATCACGCTGTCGAAAAGGCCGATGGCCGCGCCGAACACGAACAGGGCGATGGCCAGCGGCAGGATCGATGAAGCCATGGCCAGGGCCGGCAGCATCAGGCACATCACCAGACCGCAGACCATCAGCACGCGGCGGCACCCATAGCGGGTGCTGAGCATCCCCGAAGTCGGCATCGCCAGAATCGAGCCGATCCCCAGACACAACAGCACCAGCCCCAGCTGGCCCTCGTCGAGGCCCGTGCGTGCCTTGGCATCGGGCACCAGCGCCGCCCAGGCCGCCGTGGCCAGCCCGGCCACCAGAAACAGGAAACGGGTGGCCCCCTGCCGGCGGCGCCCCACTGCGACAGCTGTCACATCGGCCTTACTCTGCTGCATCGAAAATATCCCGCATGTTCTGCATCATCACAAGACCGGGATTCTTGAGCAGCCGCAGCAACATCGGCAAGTCTCACTGTCGCGAGGCCGGCACGCCCCAGGCGGCAGCACCTGCACAGCAGCCCCGGCGGGAGAAACGCCTCCCTTCCGGCAGGGCCAGCCGGCATCAGGCGCCGCCCGGATATGCGAAAATCAGCGATTATTGCCGTACCGTATGCGCCCCCTGCCGCCCAGCCGTGCCAGGCAGCCCGCCCTGACAAGCCGCCTAATGACATGCGATGGGGCAACAGCCGAGGCGGCCCTGTCCTGCCCTTCTCCGTTACCACGCATCATGTTCAAGAACACCGGCATCACCCTCGTCCTGGCGATGCTGACCATGGTCGGTGCCCTCGGCATCGACGCCTATCTGCCCTCCTTCCCGGCCATCATCACCGACCTGCAGATCACGCCACTTGAAATGCAGCAGACGCTCAGCGTCTACATTGCCATGATGGCGATCACCGTCCTCTTTGCCGGCACGCTCTCGGATGCACTGGGTCGCCGTCCGGTGATGCTGGGCGCCATGCTGCTGTTCGGCGCCGCCTCAGTGCTGGCCGTCTTTGCCGACAGCCTGACGATGCTGCTGCTGGCACGCGCGCTGCAGGGGGTCGGTGCCGGCATCAGCATGGTGCTGTCACGCACCGTGGTCCAGGACCGCTTCGCCGGTGCCGAGGCACAGCGGGTGATGGCTCTCATCACGATGGTCTTCAGCATCGCCCCTTCGGTCGCTCCGGTCATCGGTGGCTGGTTGCAGCAGGCCTTCGGCTGGCACTCGGTCTTCATCCTGATGGCTGCCTATGCCCTGCTGCTGTGGCTGCTGTGCCACCGGGGCATGCCCGAGACGCTGCCACCGGCGCAACGCACGCCAATGCGCCTGGGTGCGATTTTCGGCAATTACGGGCTGGCCCTGCGCACACCCCGCTTCGTGCTGATGGTGCTGGCCATCGGTCTGATCTTCACCGGCATCGCCCTCTACATCAGTTCGGCCTCGGCCTACCTGATCGGCATTCTCGGTCTGAAGGAAACCGATTTCGGCTGGATGTTCATCCCACTGACGATCGGCATGCTGGCCGGCGCCAGCATCGCCCGCCGCCTGGCACGCAAGGTGTCGCCTCAGCGGTTGACGGCCCTGGGGTTCACGCTGGTGCTGCTGGCCTGTATCAGCAGCGTCCTCTACACCCGGCTGGCCACCCCGACCGTTCCCTGGGCGGTGCTGCCCCTGGGCCTGTACTCGCTGGGCATGAGCATCGCCCTGCCGGGCATGACCGTGGCGGCCCTGAGCATCTTTCCGCAGATGCGGGGCCTGGCTGCCTCGCTGCAGAGTTTCGTGCAAATGGGCTTTTTCTCGCTGGTCTCGGCTTTCATCGCCCCGCACGTCTTTCACAGTGCCGAGGCGCTGGCCTGGACCCATCTGGCAGGAGTCAGCCTCGGGGTCGTGCTCTGGGTGCTCGGCAGCCGGATGGCCCCACCAGCCGCCACGCCCGCAGGCATGGGTCCGCAGCTTGCCCCCGACATGAAAAAACCCGCCGCCCGGTAAAGGGTCGGCGGGCCGGAATCACGGTACCCGCCCGGCATCACCATGGCCGACGCCGGGTACCGCAGGGAGCCAGTCAGTTCAGGCCCAGCATGCCACGCAGCTGGGACAGGTCCTCGGCCAGCGTGTTGACACGTGCCGACAGCACCTTGCGGTCCAGATCCGTCAGCTTCTCGTACGACACGAAGCCACCATCCTTGCTCTTGTACTTCTTGAGGGTGTCAAAGACGACATTGAAGTTCTTGTCGGTCTTCTTCAGGAAGGCCGGGTCTTCCTTCTCGATCAGCGGGCGCAGCAGCTCGACGATCTTGTAGGCGCCTTCAAAATTGGCCTGGAAGTCCCACAGGTCGGTGTGGCTGTAGCGATCCTCCTCACCCGAGATCTTGGTGGCCGCCACCTCTTCCATCAGCACGGCGGCCCCGCCCACCACCTTTTCGGGCGGGAAGGTCAGCTCGGTCAGGCGCTTCTGCAGCTCGACCACGTTGGCTTCGAGCTTGTCGGCGTATTCCTGCACCTCTTTCGTGCTCTTTTGCTCCCACAGCGCGTACTCGATCCGGTGAAAACCGCCAAACTCGGGATCCTGCTCGCGCTTCTCATGGTCATCGGCCCGCGAGTCGATGGCGGCGTCCAGATCGCTGAACAGCTCGGCCACCGGCTCGACCCGCTCGTAATAGACCCGGGTCGGTGCGAACAGCTTCTTGGCCTTCTCGACGTCACCAGCCTTGACCGCAGCCACGAAGGCCCTGGTTTCGGTGACCAGCTGATCGACATTCTCGTTGACGTAGATCTTGTATTCGGCGATGGGGCCGACCAGCTCGGACGGTGACACGGCGGCCTGGGCACCCAGGGTGCCAAAAGCGGCTGCGTTGGCCAGCAGCAGGGTGATAAGACGACGGCGAATGGTCATGGGAACTCTCTCCTTTGATGCGCTTTGCTGATGTGATGGACGAAAACATCAACCCGGGCGGGCGGTGGCGGCCAGCAGGCCGCTGGCCAGCCAGTCCTGCGGATGGCGGATGCCGGGCAAGGTATAGAAATACCCGCCGCCGATCGGCTTGATGTATTCCTCCAGGGGCTCACCGTCCAGGCGCTTCTGGACGGTGATGAAGCCTTTTTCAAGGTTGGCCTGATAACAGATGAACAGCAGCCCCATCTCCAGCTGACCCGATTTGGTAACGCCGTTGGAGTAATTGAAGGGGCGGCGCAGGATCAGGTTCTCTTCGCTTTGCGGCGTGCGCGGATTGGCCAGCCGGATGTGGGAATCGAGCGGCGTCTTCGCGCCGTCAGGATCCTTGGCATAGTCGGGCACGTCGAACTCGCTCTTGCCGCCATCCAGCGGCAGGCCATCATCCTTGGTGCGGCCAAAGATCGCTTCCTGCTCCTGCAGCGGCGTGCGGTCCCAGCGCTCGACAAAGTTGCGGATGATGCGCACCGCCTGATAGGTGCCGCCCGCGGCCCAGGCCGGTTCACCGGGCTGCCCATCCACCCACACCACACGCTTCATCAGCGCGGCATCGGCCGAGTCGGGATTGGCCGAACCATCACGGAAGCCGAGGAAGTTGCGGGCACTTTCGGGTTGCTGGCCGGGGCGTGCCGGAATCGGCGGCACGTTGCCCTCCTGCTTCCAGTGCAGCACCAGCAGGTCGGGCAGGTTCTTGATGATGTCGCGCAGCGCGTTGTTGATGGTGTCCGGCGTGTTGGCGCAGAACTGGATCGACAGGTCGCCATGGCACAGGGCCGGATCGAGCGCATCATTGACGAAGGCGGTCATCCGCTGCAGGTGGCGTGGCTTGTGCGCTGCCAGACCATAGCGCCCGTCAAAAAGCGAAGCCCCCACCGACACGGTGATGGTCAGGGCATCGGGCTGGACCACGGGCCCCAGCAGACCCGAACTTGCCGGCGGAAGCCTGGGATCCCGCTGCTCTTCCCTGCCCCCCTGCGTGAGGAAGGCGATGCGCCTGGTCAGGGTGCGAAACAGCCGTTCCAGCTCGTCGCGGTCATCGGCCAGCACGAAGAAAGAGGCCACCAGGCCGGCATTGGGGCGCGGCGTGGTGATGCCAGCCTGATGCACGCCCAGATAAGGCACGCGCTGCTGGAAGGTGGTGCTGGTGTTGGCATCCGTCACCAGCTTGTCTGTGCCTCCTGCCCCATCGGCATGGCCATTGAGCGGCCCTGCCGTCTTCAACGGGCTGCAGGCAGCACTGGCCAGGCTGGCGCCCGCTGCCGCGCCCACGGCCCCCAGCAGGCGACGGCGAACCGTCGACACACGCAGAGGCACGGCTGATGCGTCTCCCCCCTGCCTTTCAGACCGCTTGGAATGATCGTTCTTGTTCATGATGATTGCTGATGATGGGAATACGGGGCACCCGTGCCTCACTCCAGACCCAGTGCCGCGTTGGCCTGGTCCAGCGTGTCGGCCAGCGCCTGCATCGGCTTGGCGATGGCCTTGCGCCGAGACTCGTCCAGGGCAACAGGCTTGAAGCCTTCACCTTCACGGTAGGGCTCAAGCGCTGCCGAGAACGCATCAAAACCCTGCGTCACCTGCTGCGCCAGGGCCGGTGCAGCTTTTTGCAGCAGCGGCTGCAACAGCCCGGCCAGCTTGCGCGTACCTTCCAGCGTGCCTTGCAGGTCGGCGGCATCGGCGTGGCTGTAGCTTTGCTCCCCACCGGCGGGCAGGTTGTCGGCGGTGCGCCGCAACAGCTTGCCGGCCGCCGCAGCCAGCCGCTCGGGCGGGATCTCCAGGCTGCGCAGGCGGGTGCGCAGGGCATCGAGATCGGCCATCAGCTGTCGGGTCACCGGCGCCAGGGCCTTCAGATCCCCCTGCCCGGGTCCGAACAGCCCGTACTCGATGCGATGAAAACCGGTGAAGGCCGGATCGGCCTCACGCTTGTCGAAATAGGCGGCCCGCCCATTGAGGCGCTGATCCAGGTCGGCATACAGGTCGGCGGTGGGCTCGATGCGCTTGTAGGCCTGGTGGGCCGGCACGTACAGCGCCTGGGCCTTCGCGCGATCACCGGCCGCGATGGCATCCACCAGCGCCTGGGCGGCCTTGTGCAGCGCATTGGCCTGCACGACCAGATAGACGCGGTATTCGGCCAGTGGTCCGATGAAGGCTGTGGCCGGCGGGCGGGCTGCCTCGGCATCCGAATCGGCCGAGGCCGTGACATGCAGCTTGCCACGCGGATTGCTCAGCAGGCCGCAGGTGATGTCGTATTCACCCGGTCGCAGCTTCACCGTCATCCGCGACGAAAAGCCGGGAGCGATGTTCTCGCGCTCCTCGACGACCATCACGCCATCGAGGATTTCCCACTCCAGCGCCCGGTCGGACTTGTTGACGATGGTGAAGGTGGTGCGCCCGGCAGGCACCGTGATGTCGTTGGGTTTGCAGACCCGGTCCTCGATGGTCACGGTGATGGCACCATCGCTGGCCACCTGCCGCTGCGCCTTGTTGGAGGCATACCAGAAGGCCGCCAGGCCCGCCACCACCAGCAGGGCCGAGCCGGCAACGGCCAGTTTCAGGCCGGATGAAGATTGGGGTTTGGATTCGGGTTCAGCCATCGTTGGAAACCTGAAATCAGCCTTCGCGGGAAGGCATCAGCGCGCCGCTGCCACCGGCATCGGACGAAGGAAAAGAAAGAGCGTCACGGCCAGAAACAGCACGTAAACGATGAGCTCACCCAGCACCGGAGCCGCCTGATAGCCAAGCAGCCCCGAGAGCACCGCTCCCAGCGGACTGTCCATCGGCAGCGTCTCGCTCAGGTCGACGACCACCTGCTGGGCCCGGTTCCAGAGGCCCGCCTCGTGAAACTTGCGCAGCACACCCGCAGCCAGCCCGGCGGCCACCAGCAGGATGAAGACACCGGTGAAGCGGAAGAAACGGCGCAGGTCGAGCCGCACGCCCCCGGAATAAAGCCCGTAACCGACGGCCACCGATACGGCGATGCCCGCCAGCGCCCCCACCGGGGCCTCCCAGCCGCGGCTTTGCTGAAAGATGGCCAGCAGGAAGAAAACCGACTCCAGCCCTTCACGGGCCACGGCCAGAAAGACCATGCCGATCAGGGCCCAGCCCCGGGCTCGGCCGCCGTCCAGGGCGCTCTGCACCGAAGCCTGCAGCTCGCCCTTGATGCTGCGCGCACTCTTGCGCATCCAGAAGACCATCGACGTCAGCATCACCACGGCGATCAGGCCGACGATGCCCTCGAACAGCTCCTGCTCCTTCTGCGGAAACTCGGCCGCCATCAGCTGCAGGCCCGCACCGGCAAAGAGCGACAGCGCAGCCGCCAGCAGCACCCCCACCCAGACCGCCGGCATCAGATCCCCGCGCCCGGTCTGCTTCAGATAGCTGGCGACGATGCCGACGATGAGTGCGGCTTCGATGCCCTCGCGGAGCATGATGAGAAAGGGAACGAGCATCAGACGTGTTTCATGTCGATCATCATGTCGATAATGATAATCATCGGCGTCTGTATTTGACAACAAATGCCCTGCGATGGACCAGGTCGTGTTCATTCGGCCGGTCGGACAAGGGCAAGGCTGAGAAAGCGCTCACGGTACACGCCCCCGCTGGGCCTGCGGACGCCCCTGCTGGGCCTGAGCGGCAGGATAGCCGCGCATGGAACCCTGGTGGGATGAGTTGATTACGCAGGGCGTCTAAACCTGCGCAGCGCTGAACATGTACGCCCTCAGACTGGGCGTACAGCGTCCGGGTGTACAAAACAAAAAGCCACCGCAAGGGTGGCCATTTTGTCGACTGCAACCGGATAAAGAAGCTGGCGGAGCGGACGGGGCTCGAACCCGCGACCCCCGGCGTGACAGGCCGGTATTCTAACCAACTGAACTACCGCTCCAGCATCTCTACCGAAGACATGATGATAACACAGCTATTTTTGGTCATCAACACGTTAGCAGGAAAATTTCTTGGTGGGTGCTGAGAGCCTCGAACTCCCGACCTACGCCTTGTAAGGGCGCCGCTCTACCAACTGAGCTAAGCACCCAAGGCAGCGTTTCGTTTCCTGCTAAGCTTCGCAGTATAGGTACTGTTCCAGTCATTTGCAAGCTGATTGCCCCGATGATCTTTGCAAGATGTTAACCGTTGCCATGGGCGATGATGCCGGATCAGCCAGTTCGGCCACGGCCGCCTGAAACAGGCGCCGGTCAGCCTGCATCATGCGCGCGGGAAAACGCTGCCATTCGGCCCACGAGTCCAGGCAGAAGCGCTCGATCAGGGCGGTTTCGGCGAGAACGGCTTCGGCGGCGTCTTGCCTGTCCATCCTCAGGCGCGTAGCCGCCGTGTCTGCGGCCCCGTCTGCCCTCGCCCCCGCATCCAGCAATTGCCAACGGATGGCCCCGTTGCGCAGGCGGCTTTCGCGCAGCGCCTGCAGGGCGGCGGCCAGCGCTGCCCGGCGGCCCGGCGCCGGTACGTAAACATATTCGATCTGCACGGGCCCCCTCACCGCTGCGGCTGCATCCTCCTGCGCCAGCCCCGCCACCAACGGTGGCTCGCCCACGGCCGGCAGGAATGGATCGGGGGTCACCTCGGCCTCTCCCCCCAGTGCCACCGGCATTCGCCCAGACAGGCACGCAAAGGTCGCCAGTACCGCCGCCGACACCACCAGCACCGTCTGCAAGCTGCTCTGGTTGACCAGCGCCCCCCAGAACAGGCTGCCCAGCGCCAGACCGGCCTGCAAGGCGATCTGGTTGTTGGCCACGGCCCGTGCGCGCACCCACGCCGGCGCCACACTCTGGGCAATGGTCGACAGGCCCGCCAATACACCGACCCAGGCCGTGCCAGCCAGGAAGGTCGCGATCATGGCCAGCGGCATCCAGCGACTGAAACCCACAGCCAGACTGGCCACACTCCAGACCCAGAGCGCGGCACGAATGACCCAGCCGACGCCAAAGCGTGCCAGCAGGCGCGGCAGATACAGGGCCGACACGACAGCACCCACGCCAAACGTACTGTAAAGCACCCCGTAGCCGTCAGCCGCCAGGCCCAGGCGCTGCTGTGCCACCAGCGGAAACATCGCCCACAAGGCAGCCGCACAGAAACAGAAACTGATGTTGATGAGGATGGCCACCCGCAGCAAGGTACAGTGCCGGGCGAAACGCATGCCGCTGACCACGCCCTGCCAGAGGGTCTCCTGTCCGCCGGGTGGCGCGGGCGTGCGTGCCGGCAATGCCGACCACGAGGCAGGCAACATCGGCAGAAAGAAGATGGCGGCAGCCAGCACCGCCAGGCCGTCCCCCAGCGCAGCCGCAATCAGGCCCGCAAGCGCCGGCCCCACCGAGCGGGCCGCGTTGAAGGCAACCGAGCCCAGCGCCACCGCCCTGGGCAGCAGGGGTCGCGGCACCAGACTGTTGATCGAGGCTTGCTGGGCAGGCTGATAGAAGGTGTAACCCAGCCCGCACAACAGGGTCAGACACACCAGCGACCAGGGCTGAAGGATGCCGCTCAGGCTCATCAGCCCCACCCCTGCGGCCGCCACTCCCATCATCAGGTGAGTGACGACCAGAATGTAACGGCGGTCCACCAGATCAGCCACCGAACCAGAGACCAGTCCAAACAGCAGAAAGGGCATGGTGCTGGCCGCCTGCACCATGCCCACCATCAGGGCAGAGCCACTGAGATTGGCCATCAGCCAGCCGGCCATGGCCGACTGCATCGTGTAACCGAGTGAGGTGGTCACTGCCCCGGTGTAGAGGATGCGAAAACCCCGTTCCCCCAGCGGTGAGCCGTGCAGAACACGGTCGAGCCACCCGGAGCGCATGCCACTCACCGGAGCATCAGTGGGCGGAACGCAGATACGGGCACGGGATCACGACCTCGTCTCCATCGGCCACCACATCGCTGAGCGTACCGGCACCCGGCTTGCGGCTGACCATCAGTGACTGCCAGCTGCACTCCTCGCCCTTGAAGATGGCCACCGCGCGCATCACCTGACGGTTGCCGCGCTGACCACGCCCGGCCGGCTGCGTCTGCCAGCGACGGTCGATGAAATAGGTTTCGCTGGGTTCACGGCCCAGCAAGGTGCTGGTCATGCTGTGCAGCTGGGTTGCCATCCGCTGGGTGCCGACATTCTGGCGTCCCGCCGGCAGCAACGGCGTCAGGGCCGACAGCTTCACGCCCGCCGGCAGGCGGGCGATCCGGGCGGCGGCCGACACGGCATCGCCGGCACTGCCGGCCGGGCGTGCGTCACCGATGCGCTGCGCTTCGGGCACATCCGGACGCTCGGCTGCGTCCTTGCGCGGCGCGATCGACACGATCTCGTTGCGGCCCTCTGACGTGGGTTCAGCCGTTGCGGCCTGCTGGCCCTTGCCTGCCCGGCCGGCCATTGTGGCGGACACACCGCCGGCCGTGCCCGCGGCAACACTGCTCCCCGTGGCCGCCGCAGCCCCCGCTGCGCCACTGCCCACCGCGGCAGCAGCAGCGGCGGCACGAACCGCGGCTGCACGGGCTGCTGCGGTCGAACGCTCATCGTCGGCAGCCTCGGGGCGATTGGTGGCAGCCGTCGCTGCTGCCTGGCTGTCGCGCAGCAGCCGGGGCTGCTCAGCGCGTGTGCCCTCTTCAGGTGCAACGCGGCCCGCCGTCCCGGCAGCCCCTGCCCTGTCGTTCCGGGCAGACGCCGCAGCAGCGCGATCACGTCGATCGGCCGCCGGCGCCGGTGCAGCCAGCACCGGTGCCTGCACCGCCTTGGTACGCAGCATCGCGCCGTAGCCGCTGACCCCCTTGCTCAGATCGACCTCCACCGGTTGCACCGCCAGCAGGTCGGGCACGGGCAACCAGCTTTCAAACTTGCCGGGAAAACCCGCCAGCCGCACTTCCAGCGTCTGACGGACCGGATCGGCGCGGGTGACCGTCTCCAGCCAGCAGTCCGACGGCAGGTCACCAACACGACTGCTCAGCGGTGCCAGCGGCACCACCAGATCGGTGGCACGTGCCTCGGCCGGCGTCAGCGTGACATAGCAGGTGTTGATGATCCGCAGGCTCTGGTTGTCACCGATCTGCAGGAAGAGATGGGGATAGCCCGAAAACGCCAGGTTGCCGTACGGATCGGCCGGATGGGCCAGCTCGCCCAGTGGCCGGCTGGCCCGCAGATAGGCATAGAGAGGCTGGCCGTCGCTCACCGCCTGCACGGGGTGGCGGGCAGCCTCGTCAAAGCTGGCATGGAGCCTGTCGCTCAGGACCATGTCGACGACACCATCCACCACGCGCTCACTGGCAGGGCTGCGGATGTCGGCACTGGAGGTGAGCGCCCGGTTGCCGCTGTAATCGGCCCCTCCTCCGCCCTGCCCCCCGGAAGCACAGCCTGCCACCAGCAGCGCCGTTCCCAGCAGCGCCAGCCCGCCCCGGGCGGCTTTACGGCCATCCAGACGACGGGACGGCATCGGCTGGCTGCGCTCGACCTGGTCAGACGGAATGCCCGACGTCTTGAAAAGGGAATGCTGTCGTTTGAAGGCGCTTTTCATGTCGCAAACCACGGGGGCGATTTTTTATGTAGGTTGCCGGAGTATGGACCGGCCACAAGACACCTGGTGCCCACGAGGGCACGAGCGGCATCCCGGACCACCTGACCGGACACCGGTGTTGTATCGTCGTTATTGTCGCCTGCCTGCCGGTTTCGTGCACGCGCGTGACGTCAAGGATACGCAGCCCCAGTCTTCACGGCACGCTTCACGCCTGGCCACGCCCGAACAGCCGGTCGTAATTGGCGGTGGTCAGCCGGCCGATGGCCTCGGGTGTGGTCTGGCGCAGTGCTGCCACCGCTTCGGCCACATGGCTGACCCAGGCCGGTTCGTTGAGCTTGCCCCGGTGGGGCACCGGGGCCAGATACGGCGAATCGGTTTCGATCAGCAGGCGCTCATCCGGCACCTGCCGCGCCACCTCGTGCACCACTTTTGCATTGCGGAAGCTGACGATCCCCGACATCGAGATGTAGAAGCCGATGTCCAGTGCCTGACGGGCGATCTCCCAGTCTTCGGTAAAGCAGTGCATCACGCCACCGGCATCACGTGCCCCCTCTTCGCGCAGGATCTGCATCGTGTCGGCCGCTGCCGCGCGCGTATGGATGACCAGGGGCTTGCCCGCTGCCCGGGCTGCCCGGATGTGAATGCGGAAGCGTTCGCGCTGCCAGTCGAGTTCCTCGGCCGGCGTGCGGTAATAGTCGAGCCCGGTCTCGCCGATGGCCACCACCCGGGGGTGAGCGGCCAGCGCCAGCAGCCGCACCTCATCGGGTTCCTCGACATCGTCATAGCCGGGATGCACGCCCACCGAGGCACTGAGCAGCCGCGGATGGGCCTCGGCCAGTGCCAGCACGCCCGGCAGGCTTTCGAGGGTGACGGAAATGCACAGCGCATGCTCGATCTGCGCGGCCGTCATGCCGGCCAGCACCTCGGGAAGACGGCTGGCCAGTTCGGGGAAATCCAGATGACAGTGCGAATCGACGTACATGCGGCAGAAAAATCAGATCGTATAGGAAGGCGATGCTGATTTTAGTGCAGTGCCGAGCAGCTTCTCGATCTTGTCGCGGGCAACCTCGCTGGCATTGCCCTTGTTGAAGTGGATGCCGATGCCTTGCGGCCGGCCGGTCGTGCCCGCCGGCGTGATCCAGGCCACCCGGCCCGGTACCGCCGTCTTGGTGGTCTCGTCCATCAGCGTCAGCACCACATACAGCTCATCACCAAGCTGCGCCGGCTTCTGGGTGGGCACGAACAGCCCGCCGTTTTCCAGAAAAGGCATGTAAGCCGCCAGCAAGGCTGATTTTTCCTTGATCGACAGGGGAATGACGCCCGGACGGGCGGCCGATTTGCCGCCGGCCAGTCCGTCGGCCGGGTTGGGAAGGGAGGTGCTCATCGAAGAGGAATCGCGCGTCTGTCAGGTTATCGACCAGTCGTGAACACATCCAGGTAGGTGCTCAGCGCAGACTCCATGAACAAGCGAGGATTGAGCGGATGGCGAACCATCACCGCCTGCTGCTGCAGGACGGCCGAGGCTTCGGCCAGCCGGTACAGCGAACTGCGCCGGGCCAGGCTGGCCAGCCGGGATGCGGACTCGGGAAAGAAACGCGGCGCCGCCCCGGCGTGGGCGCGCATCAGATCGGCCATCCAGCGCAACAGCAGGTAATACCAGGTTGCAGCCGGCACCGTCCCCGCCTTGTCGGCCACCGTGTCCAGCCCAGTCTCGGGCAAGGCCGCCAGCGACTCCAGCAACGTCCGATGGACGGTCAGACGGGCAGGGTCGGCGAGTTCGCGCGCGTGCAACGGTGCCCCGCCCGACCAGGCCAGCAGCTGCCGGGCCTGGGCCTCATCCCCTGCCCCCTGCTCCACCAGCCAGGCCAGCGCATCCGCCTCGTCCGGCACCGGCAGCTGCACACCGCGGCAGCGCGAACGTACCGTGGCCGGCAGCTGGGCCGGCAGATGCGTCACCAGGAGAAACCACGTCTGCGCCCCGGGCTCTTCCAGCATCTTCAGCAATGCATTGGCGGCTGGCGTGCTCAGTGTCTCGGCCGGGTCGATCATCACCACCCGCGCCTGCCCACGGGCCGCGCTGGAGGTGATGAAGCCATCCAGATCCCGCACCTGATCGATGGAAATGTCGCGTGCAGCGCTCCCCCCCTCCCGGGCCCGTGCACCCCGGCTCTCGGCGCCCGCCAGCGAGAGCAGGCGAAAATCGGGATGATGCCCGGCCTCGAACCACGTGCAGGCCGGACATTGCCCACAAGCCGGCTCCGGTCCGGCTGCCCGCCGCTCGCAGAGCAGCCCCTGCGCCAGGGCGCGTGCAAACACGGCCTTGCCGATGCCCGGCAACCCCGACAGCAGCAACGCGTGGTGCAGTTGCCCGCCTTCGGCCAGCAGCTGTTGCAGGAGCGGCTGCTGCACGGCAAAAAGCGGCCGGGTGCTCAACGCCCGCCTCCCGGACGGATGTGCGCGCCGGCAGCAGCCGGGCTTGCCCGGGGCACGGCGGCATCCACCGCATCACCCGCCTGCGTCCCGCAGGCCAGCTCCCCCGGCAGGCCGGTCCGGCCTGGGCCCGCATCCGCGTATGCCGCCGTACGGTGCTGCCAGAAGGCCGCCAGATCATCCAGCAGGCGCCGGCGGATGCGCCCGCGCTCATCACCGGCATCCAGCACCAGAAAGCGGCCCGGATCCGCCTGAACCCGCGCCTGGTAGGCAGCACGCACCCGCTCGAAATAATCCTGCTCGCGGGCCTCGAAGCGATCGGCCACCCGCGCCGCGCCCCGCCGCTCGGCCGCCACCGCCGGCGGCAGATCGAACAGATAGGTGCGGTCCGGTTGCAGATCGCCATGCACCCAGTTTTCCAGCACGGCCAGCCGCGCCCCGTCCACCTGCGAGCCGCCTCCCTGATAGGCAAAGGTCGAATCGGTGAAGCGATCACAGACCACCCACTGCCCCGCCGCCAGGGCCGGCCGGATCACCCGCGCCAGATGATCGTTGCGTGCGGCAAAGGCCAGCAGCGCCTCGGTGACGGGCTGCATCTCGTGCGACAGCAGCCACTGGCGAATGCTCTCGGCCAGTTCGCTGCCCCCCGGCTCGCGCGTCAGCACCACCGTCAGCCCCCGCGCACGCAGCCACTCGGCACAGGCCTCGACATGCGTGCTCTTGCCGGCTCCATCGATGCCCTCGAAGCTGATGAATCCCCCACGACTCATGGCTGCTGCCTCCCTGTCCTGCCCTCTGCGGATGCCGCACCGGCCGCCGTTCCGTGCAGCGGGCCCTGTCCCCTGCCACGCTGGAAGCGGTTGACCGCCCGGTTGTGGCTGGCCAGATCCGCCGAAAACTCCGAGCGGCCATCGCCGCGGGCGACGAAATAGAACTTGTCCGACACCGCCGGCCTGGCAGTGGCCTCCAGCGCACGCAGGCTGGGCAGCGCAATCGGTGTCGGCGGCAACCCCTTGTGCACATAGGTGTTGTAGGGCGACTTGCTGCGCAGATCGGCACGACGCAGGTTGCCATCGAATGTCTCACCCAGCCCATAGATGGTGGTGGGATCGCTCTGCAGGGGCATCCGCGTGCGCAGACGGTTGTGGAACACCGAGGCGACCATCTCCCGATCCGCCTCGTGCCCGGTCTCCTTCTCGACGATCGACGCCAGCACCAGCAGCTCGTCAGGCGACTTGAGTGTCAGCCCATCGCTGCGCCCGGCCCAGGCCGCCTCCAGCCGCCGCTGCTGCAGGGCGTGCGCACGGCGCAGCAGTTCGATATCGGTGCTGCCCGGACGGTAGGCATAGGTGTCCGGGGCAAAACGCCCCTCGGGATGGGTGCTGGCACTACCCAGCTCGGCCATCAGCACCTCGTCACTCATGCCCGAGATCGTGTCCTTCAACTCGGGCGCCCGCTTCAGGGCGGCCCGCACATCGCGAAAGGTCCAGCCATCGATCAGGGTGAACAGCCGCCCCTTCTCGATCTGGCCGCTGACCAGCTCACCCAGCACCTGTGGCAGCGTGGCCGGCCCGGCAATCACATACTGGCCCGCCTTGATCCGCGCCGCATCACCCCGCAGACGCAAGGCCAGCGCCAGCTTCCACGGGGCCACCGCGATGCCCCCCTCCTTCAGCGCATCGGCCAACCGGCTGCCGACATGACCACGCGGCACCTCGAAACTCGCCTGTTCACCCTCGGCAACCACGGGGCGATGGGCATAGTCCCACCACTGCCATCCGGCCAGGCAGACCCCCACCAGCAACAGCACCAGTAACAGACGGAAAAGGAGACGGCGCATCTTGAACAAGGCACTCCCTGAAATCGGCACGGGTCGCCAGATTATCGGCCGGCACCCCAATCGGCAAGCAGCCACGCGGCATGCGTTGCCGCACGGTGGCATTTGTCGTCCTATGATATACATATAGCCTGGCCCACGCCGCGAGCGCGCACGGCCCCTGCCACGCCCCGGCCGCCACGCCGCGCAGGCAACCGGCCCCCGACTCCCATCCCAGTCATGCAGCCTTTCGACATCTCCTCCGCCCTGGATGCGCATTTTCCCGGCAACACCCTGCCCTACGCCCCGCTCGACCATCTGGGCGTGCTCAAGGTGCACGGCACCGATGCCCCCAGCTTCCTGCAGGGCCAGCTGACCAACGACGTGCTTGGCCTGGAAGCCGGCAAGGCACGACTGGCCGGTTATCTCACGCCCACCGGACGCCTGCTGGCCACCTTCTGGGTGATCCGCCAGGACGAAGCCCCCGAACCCGAACAGCCTGAAGAACCGGTGTTCTGGCTGGTGTGCGCACGCGACATCAGCGCCGCCATCGCCAAACGCCTGTCGATGTACGTGCTGCGCGCCAAGGCACGGGTGGAAGACCTCAGCAGCCAGCGGCAGGTGCTGGGGTTTGTCGGCACGCCCGGCCGGGCAGGCACTCCGCTGGCCGACAGTGCCGAGCCGCCCGTGGTGGCAGCCCTGCCCGATGTGACGCTGACCGAAACCACCACCGACATGCTGACCACACCGGTGCGCCGCCTGCTCGGCCCCGAGCGCCAGCTGCTGCGCAGCCTGCTGATCGTCTCGCCCGCCACCCTGGCCGGCGAGGGCGGCAAACCCCGTCGCCTGCGGATGAACGACAGCGACTGGCTGCAACTGGACGTGGCCTCGGGCGTGCCCTGGATCAGCGCCGACACCCAGGAGCGCTTCATTCCACAGATGCTCAACCTCGATCTGGTCGATGGCGTCAGCTTCCGCAAGGGCTGCTATCCCGGCCAGGAGGTGGTTGCCCGCAGCGAGTATCGCGGCAAGGTCAAGCGGCGGATGTTTGCCGGGCTGTGCAGCGGCCCGCTGCCACGGCCGGGCACCGACATCATCGCCTACGACGGAACCGTGGTGGGCCAGGTGGTCTGCACGGCCAGCCTCTCGGCCACGCCCGACGAAGAAGTGACGGCCCTGCTCGACAGCGACCCAAGTGATCCCGACAGCCAGCTGCCGATCACGCTAGTCGGTCGTCGCTACCTGATGCTGTTCGAGGCACGTATCGAAGTCATCGGCGCCCAGCCGCGCACGGCCGGCATGATCGCCACCAGTCTGCGGGTGGGCCATGCCGCCATCGGCCTGCTGCAACTGCCCTATGCCCTGCCTGCCTGACCCCCCGTCCCCCCTCCCCGAAGGCAGGGCACGGCCCCAGGCGTGCGCGCCCTGCGCCGCACTCTACATCTATTACCGGGTGCCCCGTGCGCAGCGCGTCGCCCTGCGCGCTGCCTTCGCCCGGCTCTTGGCTGCGCAACCGGCATGGCCCGGCCCTGCCCCGCAGCTGATGCGGCGTTCCCCCGATGCGGCACACCCGCACGACACCTGGATGGAAGTCTGGCCCGATCCACTGCGACACGTCGACGGCCTGGCCGAGGCCATCCGCCAGATCGAGCACCATGCCGCCGACAGCGGCCTGACAGCCCTGACCGACGCGCGGCATCACGAGTATTTCGAGGCCGTCAGCCCCTGAACCCCAGCCACCGTGCCCTGCCACAGGCGGCGTACCGTTCCCGCCTCAGAACCACTCAGGCTGCATTTCCACCGTCGACATGTCCATCTGCTCCAGCAGGTTGAGCTTGCTTTCGATCACCGGCAGCTCATGCTGGAAGAAAAAGCGGGCGGCATGGCACTTGCCGGCATAAAAATTGCGCTCGGCCCCGTAAGATGACAGAAACGCCACCTCGGCCACCAGCCACTGCTCAAGCCACACCCAGGCAATGACATAGTGTCCGAAAGCCTCCATGAAGATCGAGGCATTGGCCAGACAGCGGCTCAGGTCCGGCTCCTGGCGCAAGCGCTCCATCACCCACCCGAAGCGCTCGGCATACTTGCCCAGCTGCACGCCCATGTGCCGACCGTCACCACAGCGTGCCGCAGCCCGCTGCATGGTCTTGTTCACCACCTCGAAGAAATACTGCATGCCCTGGGCGTCATCCCCCAGCAACTGTTCACGCAGCAACTCCATGCTCAGGATGCCGTGGGTGCCCTCGACGATGGCATGCAGACGGTTGTCGCGGTAAAACTGCTCGACCGGGTAATCGCGCGTGTAGCCATAAGACCCCAGCACCTGCACCGCCAGCGAATTGGCGCGCATGCCGTAAAGTGCCATCCAGCACTTCATCACCGGTGCCAGCAGTGCGAGCAGGTGCTTCGCCCGAAGCGCCGCGGCAGGCGAGAGGGGGGCCTCCTGGTCATCGATCAGCCGGGCACACCACAGCCCCAATGCCAGCCCCCCCTCGGCATAGACCTTCTGCAACATCAGCATCCGCCGGATGTCGGCATGCTCGATGATCGGCACCTGCCCGCCACCCGGCGACTGGCGCCCGGGAATGCGCCCCTGATAACGTTCGCGTGCATAAGCCAGCGAATGCACGTAGCCGGCATAGCTGAGCGCAACCGTCGCCAGCCCAACCTCCAGCAGCACCTGCGGAAAGACCTTGGCGATCAGTGCCATGCCCTGATTTTCCTGGCCCAGCAGCCAGCCCACGGCCCCGGCCTGCCCCTGCGGCAGATGGTAACCATCCCCCAGACTGAGCAGGCAACTGCTGGCACCACGCTGGCCCATTTGCAGATTCAGCCCGGCAGCCACCACATCGTTGCGCTCGCCCCGCTGCGCCGTCCCGGTGTCTGGCAGATACTTGGGCACCACGAACAGCGACAGACAGTCCAGCTCGCCACAGATGTCGCCCACCTCATCCTCGATCTTGGCCAGCACCAGATGGACGATGTTGCCGGTCAGTTCGTGGTCGCCCCCCACCACCCACATCTTGTGGCCGTAGAGGCGGAAACTGCCGTCAGGCTGGCGCACGGCCCGGGTACGGACATCGGCCAGCGAAGAGCCGGCCTGCGGCTCGGACACGCAGAACGTGCAGGTGGCCTCGCCACGCAGGAGTGCGCCCACATAGCGCTCCGCCAGGGCTGGCTCGGCCTCCTGCAACAGCAGCCGGCTGCCGGCCCGGCTGGGCAGCAGATACGCACTGGCGGCCACACTGCCCCCGTCGAGCAGCAGCCCGGCCGCCTTCTCGATGACGGCGGGCAACTGACGGCCACCGATGGCCTCGTCATGGGCCAGCCCCAGCAGGCCCGAGGCGTAAACGCGGTCGAGCGCCGCCTTCAGTTGGGGAGGGGTCCAGATGCCCTCCTCGTGCAGGCGCGGCTCCTGCTCGTCGAGCAGGCGGTTGATCGGCGCCAGCGTCTCATCCGCCAGCGTCGACGCCTGCATCAGCGCCTCATCGAAATCCTCCCGGCTTCGGGCCGAATAGCGGGGACGCTGGCACAGCGCCCCCACGTTCAGCCATTCATACAACAGGAAGTCCAGGTTCCGGTTGACCACCATCGCTCTCTTCATGCGAAGAGTCTACCCTCGAAATTTGAAACAACTGTTGCATTTATACAAGACCATTTTCTTTGTTGCACAAGTTTGACATTGCCACCCGTCTGTCAAGCCCCAACAGACGGACGCACAGGATCAGGTGACGGATGATTCAGGCAAAAACCAGACCCAGCGAAATCACCACCCCACTCAACAGCAGCTGCAACAGGCAAAAGCCCATGATGTCCTTGGCCTTCAGCCCGGCAATGGCCAGCACCGGCAACGCCCAGAAAGGTTGCAGCATGTTGGTCCAGGCATCTCCCCATGCCACCGCCATCGCCGTGCGGGCCATGTCGGCGCCCAGTTCCTGCGTGGCCTGAATCACCAGCGGCGCCTGCACTGCCCACTGCCCGCCCCCCGACGGCACGAACATGTTGACGAAACCGGCACTCAGGAAGGTCCAGAACGGCAGCGATTCGGCGGAGGCGAAGGAAATCATCCAGTCCGACAGTGAAGCGGCCAGCCCGGCCTTCGTCATGATCGCCATGATGCCGGCATAGAAGGGGAATTGCAGGACGATGCCGCCCGTGCCCTGGATCGCGGCCTGCAGGTTGCGCAACAGCCGCCGCGGCGTGCCATGCAGCAGGATCGCCAGGAACATGAAGCAGAAGTTGATGATGTTGAGGTTGATGCTGCCGCCCTTCACCCAGAAATAGTCGATGGCATACACCAGGCCCATCACACCGATCGCCACCGTCGGCAGATAGCTGTTCTCGATCCGGCTGGCGAAGGTCGGACGCTCGTCGCGCTCCTCCTCCTGGCGCTCCTCCAGCAGGGCCGGGTCGACCACCACCGTCTGCTCCGGGCGCGGCATCATCAGCCGGTTGAGCAGCGGCACCAGCACGAACAGCGCGGCCACGATCAGCAGGTTGAAGCCCGAAAAGATCGTCTCGCTGGTCGGGATCACGCCAATGCGGTCTGCGGCAAAGTGCCCGGGCGTGGCAATCGTCACCGGCACCGAACCGGCCAGCCCCGCGTGCCATACCAGAAAGCCCGAATAGGCACTGGCCACCAGCAGCCGATAATCGGCCTGCACCTGGCGTGCCATCTCCTTGGCAAAGATTGCCCCCACCACCAGGCCAAAGCCCCAGTTGATCCAGTTGGCCGCCAGCGACACCACCGTCACCAGCACGATCGCCTGCCCCGGCGTGCGTGCCAGACGGGCCAGCCGGCTGAGCAGGGCACGCACCGCCGGGGTGCTGGCCAGCAGAAAGCCCATCGCCAGCACCAGCACCATCTGCATCGTGAAAGGCAGCAGGCTCCAGAAGCCATCACCCCAGATCCGCACCACCTCCATCGGGGTCTTGCCCTCGAAAGCGATCGCACAGCCCCCGGCGATCAGCGTCAACAACACGACAAATACATAGGGATCGGGCAGGTAACGCTCGACCAGCCGGACAGAAAACCGCGTCAATACCTGAAACATGATGAACAGACCTTTCAAAATCTTGCCAGGCGCGCATTATCCGGTTGTCGCCGCCGCTGCGGGGAGGCCTCGGCCCCGTTTACGTACAAACCCTGACAGGGATTTCCAACACGCTTGCGCCGCCAGGGCCACATCCGGCTGGCTCCGGGTCGACCCGGAGATGCCTTGCAACCGGACGCCCACTGCGCGCATTGTCCGGATAGCCCGACAAGGCCCCTGAACCGCTGCCGGCCCGGCCAGCGCCATCCCACCACTCCACCACTCCACCATTCCGCCATTCCGCTGCCCCGTCGGCTCCGGGCGACAGCGATGGCGTCCGCCAGCAACGCATGCACACCGTCAATCCCCAATACCTGCTGCACACCCACCTTGCCAAAAACGGCAGCCAGGCGGCCCGCTATCATGTCGACTTTGCACCTGCGCCCTTCAACCCAGCTGTGCCTCATGAAAAACAAGTGGTTATTTGACCTGCTTCCCATCATCGTCTTCTTTGCCGCCTTCAAGCTGGCAGACATCTACGTGGCGACGGCACTGGCCATCGTCGTCAACATCCTGCAGATCGGCTGGGCGCTGCTCAGGAAGCACCCGGTCAGCACCATGCAATGGATGGGCCTGGGCATCATCGTCGTCTTTGGCGGCATGACACTGGCGCTCCAGGACGAAACCTTCATCAAGTGGAAGCCCAGCATCCTCTACTGGAGCTTTGCCGTCGGCCTGCTGGTGGCCATGCTCATGGGCAAGAGCCCGATCCAGGCGCTGATGGGCGGACAGATCAGCCTGCCCGCCCCCATCTGGAAGCGGCTCAACCTGATCTGGACCGCATTCTTTGCACTGATGGGTGTGCTCAACCTGGTGGTGGCCTGGCGCTTCAGCACCAACACCTGGGTCAACTTCAAGCTGTTCGGCACCATCGGCCTGACGCTGGCCTTCATCATCGTCCAGGGTTTTTACCTCGGCCCCCACCTGCAAGAGCAAGAAGACCGCCATGAAACCAAGCCCTGACGCACTGCAACAACGATTGCAACAACATTTTCCCGACGCCCACATCCATGTGCGTGACGACAGTCATCATCATGCAGGCCACGCCGGTGCGGCCGGTGGCGCCGGGCATTTTGCCGTCACGCTGATCTCGTCGGCCTTCGATGGTCTCTCCACCGTAGCCCGTCACCGGCTGGTGTATGATGCAGTCGCCGACTGGATGCCCCACCGCATCCATGCCCTCAGCATCACCGCCCGGACGGCTGCTGCCGGGGCAGACGGCCCTCATGATGCCTCGCCGGCCCAGGCCGCCCAGGCCGGATCAGGTACGGCCCGCTGACACCGTCGGCCGCGCTCCACCTGTCTTCCACCTCTCCGAACCACTCAACCAAGGGAAACGACATGACCCATCCCCTCTCCAGGATCACCGCGATGCCGGCCAAACCGCTGCGCGCTGCAGGCTGCGCCCTTCTGCTGTCGGCCGGCCTGCTGGCCGTGGCACCGGCGGCTGCCCAGAATGCTGCCGTGGTCAACGGCAAGGCCATCCCCTCGTCCCGCGTCGACGAGTTCGTCAAGATCCTGGCCGCACAGGGACGGCCCGACAGCCCCGAAACCCGCAAGATGATCCGCGAAGAGCTGATCTCGCGCGAGCTGTTCATTCAGGAAGCGACCAAGCGCGGCCTGCCCAACTCGGCCGAGGTCAAGAAACAGCTCGAACAGATCCGCGAGGACGTGCTGATCCGCGCCCTGATCGCCAACGAACTGAAGAAGAACCCCGTGACCGACGCCGAGGTGCGTGCCGAGTACGACAAGCTGGTCAAGGATTCGGCCGGCAGCGCCCAAGAGTACAAGGCCCGTCACATCCTCGTCGAGAACGAGGATGAGGCCAAGAAGATCGTCGAGGCCCTGAAGAAGGGCGAGAGCTTCGAGTCGCTGGCCAAGCAGTCCAAGGATCCGGGCTCAGGTGCCAATGGTGGCGATCTGGGCTGGAACACGCCCGAAACCTTCGTCAAGGAGTTCTCCGATGCGATGGTCAAGCTGAAGAAGGGTGAATACACCGTCATGCCGGTCAAGACCCAGTTCGGCTATCACATCATCCAGCTCGATGACGTGCGTGACGCCGAGCCGCCTCCGTTCGAGCAGATCCGCGGCCAGCTTCAGCAGCAGCTGGAGCGTCAAAAGGTCCAGGCCCTGCAGGAAAGCCTGCGTGCCTCCGCCAAGATCAAGTAAATCAGCCGCACGCCCCGGCCATCTGCCGGGGCCCCCAGGGCAGCGCCGTACGGTGCGGCCTGCCCTGCACGACGCCCGCAGCCCCACCCGTCCCCCGTCGACAGCCAGGCTGCCCGATGCCTGCCGCCCAGGCAAGCCGGCCGCTCAACCATCCTGCGCCTTGCGCAGATCCTCATCCAGCACCAGCATCCCCACCGCCGGCTCGGCCTCTGCGCCCTCCAGCCACTGGGTCAGCGCAGCCTGTTCGGCCCGCAGCGCGTCACGCGCCGCCCGCCGGAGCGCTCGACGCTTGGCAAAGAAATCCTGCAGCAGGCGCCCGCAATCCGCCGCCAGCAGGCCGCCCTCGACACGGGTATGGTGGTTCAGCTGCGCCACGGCCGGCAGATCCAGCACGCTGCCACACACCCCGGTCTTCGGGTCGAAGGCACCAAACACCACCCGTGCCACACGCGCATGCAGCATCGCACCGATGCACATCATGCAAGGCTCCAGGGTCACGTACAGCGTGCTTCCCGTCAGCCGATAATTGCCCAGCTGCTCGGCCGCCATCCGCAACGCACGGATCTCGGCATGCGCGGTCGGATCATGGCTGCCGATGGGATGGTTGTAGCCGGTGGCAATCACCTGCCCGTCCCTGACCAGCACGGCCCCCACGGGCACTTCGCCATGCAGCGCAGCATTGCGCGCCTGGTCGATGGCCTGACGCATCATCGCCTGATCGAGCGCGCTGAAGGCCCCGGCCTCGGCCTGCGCTCCGACACTGATGCCCTCAGTGTCCAATGACGGCTCCTGCCTGGCCCGCATGGCCCGTTGCCTCCGGCAAGCCATCGGCCAGCCCCGCCTGCCGACACACCGCCCGGCCCGTCTCCAGCCATGCCTGGCTGGTGGTCGCCACATCGGCGGCCAGCTGCTCCACCTGTTGCTGCATGGCCATCACCACATCATCGACCCGCGTGCCAGCCCCCTGCCGTGCAAAGACATGGCGGCATTCCAGACTGCGCAAACCCGTGTCGTCACCATCACCGGCCGTGACATCGCCCCGGCGTGCATCCAGACGGCGCAACCGCCAGTCGAGCAGCACCTCCAGCGACCCGTCGGTCCCGCCATCAAAGCGATAGACCTGAACGTCCAGCCGCATCGGCACCGCTGCACGCGCCGGCGCCTCCCCCCTTGCGCGGGGCCCTGCGGCCGGCTCGTCCCCCACGGCAGCCGGCAGCAACGGCACCTGGCGGGCCAGCTGCACCGTCAGCGCATCACGCAGTGCATCGCCAAAGGCCGCCGCCCAGCGCTCACTCTCCAGCACCTGCAACGAGGTGTCCGCCACCGCAGGGGTACGCCGGGTCAGCACGATGTTGTCCCGGTTCAGGCGCTCGGGCACCGTCACCACCACATCGAAACGCGCGGCCGGCAACGCACGGCGGGCCAGCTGCACACCGCCCGGTGATGCTTCAGGGCCGGGGGCTCCCCCTGCCAACACCGGACCGGCATCCAGCGTATGAAAGCGTATCGGCGCCGGACTGGCACATCCGGCCAGCAGCACACCTCCCATCAAGCACAGCACAAGCGGCTTCATGCCTCATTTCCCTCCGGGTTTGCCACGCAGCAGCGACTCGGGGTGCTGCTCCAGATAATCCGTCAGCCGCTTCAGCGAATCGGCCGCCCGCGACACCGACCCCAGCGTGCGCTGCACGTCAGCCTGCAACGGCGAACCGGTGGCCAGCAGCTGCTCGGCCGAATCCAGCGTCTGCCGCAGGCTTTTCACGGTCTTCATCAGCTCGGGCGCCAGCGTCCTGTCCAGCGACTTCACCATCGATTCGGTACTGGCCAGCGTACGACGCATGCTGGCCAATGTCTGTTGCAGGTCACGCCCCATCGTCTCGAAGGGCAGCTTGTTGACCTTCTTGATGATCTCGGCGATCTGCACCTGGATCTCGTCCAGCGAGCTGCCCACCGTCGGCAACTCGACGATCTCGCCACGCGCGATCATCCCGGCCGGTTTGGCATCCGGAAAGAAATCCAGGGCCACATACAACTGGCCCGACAGCAGGTTGCCGGTACGCAGCTGCGCCCGCAAGCCGCGTGCCACCATCTGCCCCAGGTTCGCCAGACTGTCGGCATCGTCCGGCATCATCTGCTCACGGCCCGGCACCGCCTGATTGCTCCGGCGGCGCAGGCGTTCGGGGAAGACCTCGATCAGCACCGGCATGCTGATCTCGCTGGTCTTCTCGTCAAACTCGACATCGATCGAGCGCACCTGACCCAGCTCCACCCCCAGAAAATCCACCACGGCCCCCGGTTGCAGGCCCCGCAGCGACTGGTTGAACTTCAACAGGAAAAAGTGCGACGGACCGTCCGCCTTCTTCATCGCAGCTTCCTGGTTGCTGGCCAGCACGAAAGGCGTATCAACATCAGCCTCCCCGCCCTTCCCCTCCACCGGCGAGGCAAAGGCGATCCCCCCCACCACCACCGTCATCAGCGATTGCGTATCGATCTGCACACCGCTGGCATCGAACTTCGCATCGATGCCGCTGGCCTCCCAGAAGCGGGTATTGCTGCCCACGAAGCGATCGTAAGGGCTGTTGATGAAGATGTTGAGCACGACGCTTTCTCCCTGCTCATCCAGCGAATAGCTGGTCAGCCGCCCCACCGTCACCCGCCGATAGAGCACGGGCGAACCGATGTCGAGCGAGCCGATGTCCCTGGCGTGCAGCGTGAACTGGCTCCCCACCTCGTCATACTTCAGTGGCGGCGGTGTCTCCAGCCCCTCGAAATGCGTGCTGACCTGCGCCGACTTGCCCGCATCCACACCGATGTAGGCACCCGAGAGCAGCGTGTTCAGCCCCGACACCCCCGACAGGTCGGCACGCGGCCGCACCACCCAGTAACGCGAATCCCTGGCCTGAAAACCCGTGGCCTCCTTGCGCAGCTGGATCGACACCAGCACGTGCGAGCGATCCGGCGCCAATGTGATCGTCTTGACCGTGCCGATCTCGACATCCTTGTAGCGCAGGCGCGTCTTGCCTGCCTCCAGCCCCTCGGCCGTCTTGAACGAGACCGTGATCACCGGCCCGTGCTGGGTCAGTTCACGATAGGTGAAGATCGCACCGATCAGCGCCGCCAGCAGCGGCAACACCCAGATCATCGATGGCAACCAGCGATAACGGCGGTTCTCGATCTCGGCCTCGGGCACCGTCAGTGCCTGCTCCCAGTCCACCACCTCGGCCCGGCCCCTGCCCTCATCGTGCTGCGTCGATTGCGTCATCCTGCCACCACTCCCGTCATGCCGCCAGCCCCGTGCGGGATCAGCCAGCCAGCTTCATTCATCATTCCGGCGTCCCTCACCCACGGAGGCCCGCCCCCTCATCCTGCTCACCGGGCATCTGGCCCACCGGCTGGCCTGCCAGCCGGGCAGAGGCCACCGCCCCCGGTGCGGGCTGCGCTGCCCGCTTTAGCGGGTGCTGCACCGGGCGGCAGGCACCAGCACCGGCAGCACTGGCCTGGCGCCGGTGAAAACGGGCATCCCAGGCCAGGCGCGGGTCGAAACTCATCGTCGCCAGCATCGTCAGCACCACCACCGCACCAAAGGCCGCAATACCCGGCCCACTCTGGATCACGGCCACGCCCGGCATCTGCACCAGCGAGCTGGTCACGGCCACCACGAACACGTCCAGCATCGACCAGCGCCCCACCCACTCGATCACCTCGTAGAGGCGGGTGCGCTCGGCCAGCCGCCACAGGCTGCCCCATTGCGTCAGGATGACCAGCAACACCATCCCTCCCAGCTTGAACAGCGGGATCAGAAAGCTGGCAATGAAGATGATCGCCGCCAGCGCCCACTCGCCGCTCGCCCAGAAATACACCACCCCCGAGAGGATCGTGTCCTGCGATTCGCCGAACAGCGTGCTGGTGCTCATCACCGGCAACAGGTTGGCCGGCAGATACAGGATGATCGCCGTCACCAGCAGGGCCCAGGTCACGCCCAGCCCGCCCCGCTTGCGTCGCCGCAGGGGCGCCCCGCAATGCCGGCACGGCTGCCCCGGCCGGGCATCGGCCCACACCGTGTCGCAATGATGGCAGGCCAGCATCCCCAGCGCCCCGCCACAGCACAACGCATGCGTCGTCGGCAGATGGCCCCCTGTGCCCGTGGGCAGGCCGCAGTCAGGCACCCGATCCGCCGTCACCGGCATGCGTCTGCGCACCAGCTGCCGCACATTGAAGGTCAGCACCACCGTCAGCGTGATCGTCGTGCCCATCCATCCCCACAGGGCCGGACCGGGGATGACACTGGCCATGCCCGAGAGCTTGATGATCGCCACCAGCACCCCCAGCAGGAACACCTCGATCATGCTCCACGGATAGAGCTGCTGCATCATCCGCACCGTGCGGTTCACCACCCGGTCGGGGATGCCCGGCAGGCTGCTCAGCAGCAGCACCCCCAGCAGCAACAGCAGGAACAGCCCCGGCAGCAGCAGCGTCGGCAGGAACACCATCAGCGCCACCGGAATCAGCCCCCCATCCAGCAGCGTCAGCACCGCCCCGCTCAGCGTCAGCGGTATGGCCGTGCCCTGCATCTCCAGCGAGACGATCGGAAAGACATTGGCGATGACGAACATCAGCAGGCACGCCAGCACCAGCGGAATCATGCGGCGGCGGTCGAGGCGGCTGAACCTGCCCAGTGGCCCTCCGCACACCCGGCAATGCGCTACCTGCCCAAGCGCCAGCTGCGGCCGCCGGTGCAGCGTGTCACACAAGGGGCAGGCCGTCAGATGCTTGTATTCGTGCATGCGCGAAAAACCGGAAAAAGCGGATCATGATATAAGGGTGAGCAGCCGTCTACAATGCCCGACATGAATGCCTATCTGCCTGATGCCCGGCGCCACATGCCGACAGCGCTTCCCACCAGGACGGAGCGGATCGAGTGGCAGGCATCCGTGCCGTTCAATCCGCGCCACGGCGACCGCTACCACAGCAGCAGCGGCGCCCGTGCCCAGGCCGAACACGTCTTTCTGGATGGGTGCGGCCTGCGCGCCCGCTGGCAAGACATGACGCCGGACAACAGGCCAGGCCTGTTGCCAGGTGCTGCAGCGCACGGCCACACCCTCATCCTCGAAACCGGTTTTGGTCTGGGGTTGAATTTCCTGTCGACCTGGGCCTGCTGGGAGGTCAGCCCCCGACGTCCCGGCCGGCTGACATTCCTGTCGACCGAGGCCTACCCGGTGTCGGCTGACGACATCCGTCGCGCTGCCGCGCACGACCCGGTGCTGCAGCCCCTGGGCGAACGCCTGGCAGCCGCCTGGCCCCTGCACGAGCACGATCCGCCCGTCTCCGGCAGCACGGCCGAGGGTGATCCCTGCCTGCTCCCCAGGCAAACCAGCGCCCACCTCGCCTCAGGCACCGTCCAGGGCGAAGGCAGTGCTTGCCCCCACATCTCGATCGATCTCGACCAGCCTGAAGGACGCATCGAACTGCGGGTGCTGCTGGGCGATGCGCACCAGAGTCTCCGGGCCTGGCACCACCACCACGGCCCGCTCGGCGCCCAGGCCGTCTTTCTGGATGGTTTCAACCCGGCCACCAACCCCGAGATCTGGTCAGCCGATACCCTGAAAGCCGTGGCCGCCCATTGCTGCCCCGGTGCCCGGCTGGCCACCTGGTGCGTGGCCCGGTGCGTACGTGATGCCGTCCAGGCAGCCGGCTTCACGCCGAGTCGCCGCCCCGGCCTGCCTCCCAAGCGTCATTGCCTGACCGGAGAACTGCCGGGCGCCCCAGGTCAGCACCGCTGATACGCCCGCCACTGTCCCCCCCTGCAGGGAGCGTACATGCCATGGCCCCCGCAGGCGTCGTCAACAGCCGCCCCCGGCTCAGGAACGCACCGCGATGACGATGCCCGCCATGATGAGGGTGATCCCAAGGAAATACTGCGGCTGAAAGCGCTCGCCAAACAGCCAGTGGCTGGCCAGCGGCACCAGCACGAACGCCAGCGCCATCATCGGATACACCTTGCCCAGATCAGCCTTTTGCAAAACCCAGATCCAGGCGATCGTGATGAGGCCATAAAGCGAAAGCGCCGCAAACAGCAGGGCTGCGGTTTTGGGCACCAGAAAAGAGCCGGTCTGCGCCAGCGAATTGGCCGCCAGCTTGAACAGAATCTGGCCAGCCGCCATGCCAAAGACGCAAACCAGCGCCCAGAAATAAGTCATCACCGCTCGTGCTCCGGAGTCGGGACAGTCAAGGAAGAATCGGTTGCAGTCCTGGCCGGGGCGGTTGTTGGCTGGCCGCGCCGGACATGCCCACGCCGCGCCGACAGTGCACCGACAGCCGACGCGGCACCCGCCTCGGAGGCCTGCAACTCGATGTGTCCCAGGCGTTCCAGCGTACGCGACGTGCGCAAGAACGGGCGCTGCGGCACCGACTGGATATCCTGCCCCACAAAGGCCAGGACCAGCTCGATGCCCACCAGCAGCGGTACCGCCGACAGCATCACCGTACCGGCAGACGCCGTCACGCCCGCCGCCGCCGCCAGCGACCACTTGTACAGCCCGAAAATGAGGCCGAAGGCGATCAATGCCAGCCCGGTAGGCAGCTGAAACGAGGCCAGAGACAGATCACGCAGGTAGTAGTTGTAGAACACCCGCTTGGAGGTGTTGCGCACGTGCTTGAAGAAAAACTCGCCCACCACCTTCGAGATCTTCAGGTTGCTCACCTCGTTGCCATAGCTGGCATCCATCGGGATGTCGACCACCACCGCCCGCAGCGTGTTCAGCCGAAACAGCATGTCCGACTCGAAGAAATAGCGCCGGCTGATGCGATCGAAGGGCAGATAGGCCGCCACATCCCGGTGC
>JAUNLD010000003.1:80261-116365 GCA_030532425.1 Lautropia sp.
ACGCCGTGTAGCCGTTGGTGGGGTCGAACAGGTTCCAGTAACCCGACGAAATCTTGTTGAAAAAGGACAGCACCGCATTGCCCAGCAGGCGTACCGTCGGCATCTGACGGATCTTCTCCAGATCGAAGAAACGGTTGCCCTTGGTGTAATCGGCCTCACCCGCAAGAATGGGCGCCACGAAATCGGGCACCAGCCCTGGGTCCATCTGCCCATCACCGTCGATCTTGACCATGATCTCGACGCCATCAGCCAGACCGGCCTGATAGCCTGTCATCACCGCGGCCCCCACGCCCCCGTTTTCCTGGTGACGCAACACCTTCACCCGCGGGTCGTCGCAGGCCTGCTCGACCAGGTCGCCGGTCTGCTGCGGGCAGCAGTCATCCACCACATAAATCCGCGACACTTCTGGACCGATGCGTGCCAGCACATCCAGAATATGTGCCCTGACCTTGTAGCAAGGAATGATGACTGCAATCTGCCCGACCGGATTCATGAAGGAATAGCCCCCGTCTGTGTCAGCGGAGCGGCGCCGGCACACTCCGCGCAGGACGCCTCCCCATGGCCCCATTGACCGGGCTACAGTTTAACCGAAGCCGTCTGGTGACCCTGCCACCAGCCCTTCAGCCTGCTTCCATCAGTTTGCCATCCGCCCCATCCCCGCCACCAGCCCGCTGGCCCGCAACACCCGACGGCGGATGGCTGCCTCGAACACCGCCTCCAGGCTGCCAGGACCGCACAGCGTGAAGAAGCGCCGCGCCCGGGTGATGGCGGTGTACACCAGTTCGCGCGTCAGCACCGGTGACAGCTCCGCCGGCACCGCCAGGGCCGCATGGTCGAATTCCGACCCCTGCGCCTTGTGCACCGTCATCGCAAACACCGTCTCCACCGCCTGCAAACGGCTGGGCAACACCCAGCGGATCGGAGCGGCCCCCGGTTCACCGGCAAAGGCCACCCGCAAGCCCAGACCGGGGCGCATCAGGGCGATCCCCACATCGCCATTCATCAGCTGCAACTCGTAGTCGTTCTGCGTCACCATCACCGGCCGCCCCTCGTACCAGCCCTCGCTGGACTCGATCAGCCCCTGCTGCTGCAACCACTGTGCCATCTGCCGGTTGAGCTGCTCGACCCCCCAGGGCCCCTGGCGCAGTGCCGCCAGCAGCTGGAAGCGCCCATGCGCAGCCAGCACCTGCTGTGCCCACGCATCCAGCGCCGCATCCACCGCCGGCGCCTCCAGGCCGCTCACCTCCGGGCGCGCCCGCCGCAGCACCTGCAGATAATGGGCGTAGCCCATCGCCGCACCGGCACCGTGATCCTGATGATCGGCAGTCTCTGCGCTCCGGCTGGTGTCGACAGCGTCATCGGCTCCGCCCGCCGTATCAGGGTTGCCGCGCCGGCCGGCATCAGGCCACGCACGGGCCGGCGACACCGCCTGCCCCCACCCGGCGATCACCAGCTGCCGCAAGCCCCGGCGTGCCTCGTCCGCCACGATGATGCGGCGGATGTCGGCCTGCGCCCCGGGTTGCTGCCACAACCCGCGCACCGCCTCGGCCTCTCCGGCATTGACGTGCGCCGCCAGCCGGCCGATGCCGCTGTCCGCCCGAAAGCGATGACTGTGGCGCAACATGGCAATGCCCTGGTCCAGCAGGCGCCCGTCCGCATCCTGCAGGCCGGCATCGATCTGTTCCCCCGTCACCTGCGTCACCCAGGCGGCCGTCTCCGGCCAGTAATGGCCCTCCTGGGCCTGCGCGCACAACTCGCCCAGAATGGCACCCGCTTCCACCGAGGCCAGCTGGTCCTTGTCCCCCAGCAGCACCAGCCGCGCATCGGCGGGCAGCGCCTGCACCACCGCCGCCATCATGTCCAGGTCCACCATCGACGCCTCATCGATCACCAGCACATCGAGTGGCAGCGGATGACGTGCATCATGGCGAAAATGCCGTGTGCCACGGCGGCTGCGCAACAGGCGGTGCAGGGTCAGCACCGTTGACGGAATCGCCTGGCGGATGGCCTCGCCCCCCGGCAGCCCCGCCAGCGAGAGTTTTTCGATGGCCCCGCTGATCGAACTGTTGAGCCGCGCCGCCGCCTTGCCCGTTGGCGCTGCCAGACCGATCTGCAGGAAACGCCCCTGCGCCTCTTTGGCCAGCATCTGCAACAACGCCAGCAAACGCACCACCGTGGTGGTCTTGCCGGTGCCCGGGCCGCCGGTAATCAGCCCGAAGCGGTGACGGGCCACCAGCGCACAGGCCATCTTCTGCCAGTCGGCACGTGCCGGCTGCCCACCCGCCGGCGGAAACAGTACCCCCAGCCCCGCGGTCAGCACCGGCATCAGCCGCGTCTGCGCCCCGGCATCCATCCCGTCTCCCAGCCCCGGCAGACGCAGCCGCGCCTGAATGGCTGCCTTCACCTGCTGCTCGTAGCGCCAGTAACGGTGCAGGTACAACCGCGGCCCCTGCAAGACCAGCGGGCAGACCCCGGCGGACGACGACGGCGCCCCCCCTTCAGGCCCGTCACGATGCACCAGGCCCGGCCACGCGGCGCAGGCACGCTGCCAGTCGCCCAGCCGCATCGCCCCCCCCACCTGCCCCACCTCGGCAGGCAACGACAACACTTCTGCTGCGTCCGCGTGCAGCGCCACCAGATCCAGGCACGCATGGCCACGCCCCAGCTGCCAGCTGCACAACGCCGCGGCCAGCAACACCTGCCCCAGCGCCGCATCGGCAGCCTCAGCCGCAACAGCGGCAGCCACCGTACCGGTGATTTCACCCGTTTCAGCCGTGTCAGGCCCTGCAGCAGCCCCGACGGCTTCGGCAGCTTCAGCGGCTTCTACGGCTTCGACAGCTGCAACGGTGGTGGCCGTCGCAGCGGTGTCACCATGCTGCAGGGCCATGTCTGCCCGCGCCGTGCCCGTCCCCGCCTGCCCCGCCAGAAAGCGCGCAAACTCCAGATCGATGCGACGCAACCAGCCCTGCTGCTGCCATCGCGCCAGCAGCGCCAGCATGGCCCCGGCTCCCCGCCTCGGTACCCCGGCATCGGCAAGCGCCATCTCGCCCGGGCAGGACACGTCGTTCACCACGCCCCGATCCCCGGCCGCTGGCCGGGCATGGCGGGCGGCCGGCGCCGGTGGTTCCGGATCGACACCGAACAGATCCAGCTGCCTGTCCTTCATCGTGCACCCTCCCTGCCCGCCTGCGATGCAGGCCGTCCCTCATCCGTGATCGTCGTGTGCAGCATGGCGGCATCTCCGGCAAAGGCCGCATCCAGCGCCTCGATCACCGCCCGCGCTGGCCGCGCATGAAATACACCGCCCGACGCCGCATCCACCCCGCGCAGGAACAGATACAGCGCACCGCCCACATGGCGGTCATAGTCATAATCCGGCAGGCGTGCACGCAGCAGCCGGTGCAAAGCCAGCAGATAGAAAAGGTATTGCAGCTCGTAGCGATGCGACAGCACGGCGGCCTGCATGCCAGGCTGCTGATAGGCGGCATCATCCGCGCCCAGCCAGTTCGACTTGTAATCCAGTACGTAATAACGCCCCTCGTGCTCGAACACCAGATCGATGAAGCCCTTGAGCATGCCATTGAGCTGCCCCGGTTGCAGCGCTGGCCGTACCGCGCCGCCCAGCGTGTGCCTGCACACCCAGCCATCCAGCGCCGCCACATCCAGCTGGCCCACCGCCAGCAGGAAGCTCATCTCCACCTGATACTGCACCAGTGTGCCCAACCGTGGTGCCGCTGTCAGGCCCGTGTCCAGCCCGTGCAGGGGCTGCGTCAGCAGGCGCTGCAACCAGTGGCCCAACACATGACGCCAGGGCTGCCACTGGGGCTGATGATGCAGGCGGCGCGCAATCTCGGTGCCCAGCAGCGCCGGCTCGGCCGCCAGCTGCGCAAAGCCCTGTCGCCCGGCCCACTCCAGCAGGCCGTGCAGAAAGGTTCCCGGTCGCGGCCCCCGCGGAAAATCATGGATCGACGCCGCCGCCCCCACGGCCGGGGCATCGGCCTGCGGCTCATCCGCCGGTGGCCCGTCGGCAAGATATTCGCGCCAGTCGTCCTCGCGCGCTGATTCGGCCAGCCGCTGGCGGTTCAGGTCATGCCCCGGCCCGGCCTGCGCACGCGATGACGCGTGTGTGCCCACCATCCGGCCAGCACCATCCACCTCCAGTGCCGAATAGCTGGCAATCCACCACGCCGGCCAGCGCTCGGCCGGCAGGGCCGGTGGGGTCTTCCAGCGCACGGCACGGCGCTGGGGCTGCCAATGCAGGCCCGGATCCGGCAGCGGAGGCGTGCGCAACACCATCTGCCCGGGCGGCGCCTGCGCCACCCGCTCCTGCAGGGCTGCCCACAACTGCCGGCGTGCCTCACGCACTTTCTCGTCGGCCTCGGCCTTCCTGTCGGCATCGCCCTGCCCGCCCTTCTTTCCTGCCCGCTTGCTGCCGGACGCCCTGGAAAGCAGGCCATCGCTGCCGGCCGCTGCGGCGGCGCCGACATCCGTGACCCCCAGCAGATGGCCCGCGGCACTCTGCCCCAGGCCCTTCACGGCATCCATGCCCACCCAGGTGGCATGGCGTGCGCGCGTCAGCGCCACATACAGCTTGCGCAGGTCTTCGGCCAGCCGCTCTTCGTCGGCAGCCTTCACCGCCTCGGCCAGCGCCTCAGCGCTGGCGCCCGCGGCAATCATGTGCCGGGGCTGGCCATCCGCATCATGCCAGCTCAACACCTGCGCGCTGTCCCGGACCACCCGGGCATCGCAGAAGAAGGGCAGGAAGACCAGCGGATACTCCAGCCCCTTGGACTTGTGCACCGTCACCACCCGCACCCGCGCCTCGTCGCTTTCCAGGCGCTGCTTGCGGCTGGCGGCATCCCCCTCGGGGCGCTCGCGCTGTTCACGCAGAAAGCGGATCAGCGCCTGCTCGCCATCCAGCAGCCCCGAAGCCTGCTGCAACAGCTCGGACAGGTGCAGCACATCGGCCAGATCACGCTCGTTGCCCTGGGCCAGCAGCCGCTCGGCCACCCCGAAATCCTGCAACACCTGCCGGATCATCGGCAGCACACCGCGGCGGCGCCACACCTGCCGATAGCCCTGAAAACGCGCCAGCTGTGCTTCCCAGGCCCGCTCATCCTGCTGCAACTGCAACAGCCCGGCCATCGACAACCCGGCCAGCGCACTGCCCAGTGCCGCCCGCAGCAGCTGGCCACGCTCCGGCTCGGCACAGGCAGCCAGAAAACGCAGCACATCATCAGCCAGCCCGCTCTCGAAAACCGATGCCTTGTCCGAAAGATAAACGCTGGGGATGCCATGCCGTCGCAGGGCACGCCGCACCTGGCTGGCCTGATGGCCGGTGTTGACGAGCACGGCGATGTCCGCCGGCTTCGCCACCATCACCTGCCCATCCCCGCTACCGGCCCCGATGCCGGAAGGGTCTTCACCCCGGTGTCCTGCCGGGTGACCCGCGCCCAGCAGGCGGGCGATTTCCTGCGCACAGGCTGCGGCAAAGCGTCTCACATAGGCGCCTGACGACAGATCGAGATCGGCATCATCATCCGAGGGCATCCAGATCGTCAGCGCCGGCGTCTGACCCACAGGCTGCGCCGGGTCCTGCCACACCTCGCGGCCTCGCCCCCTGGCCTCCACCGGCACGAAGGGCACCGGGTTGTGGCCTTCGCGCGCAAAACGGAAGGCGCCACCGGCACTGGCACGGGCTTCGGCCGCAGCAAACAGCGTGTTGACGGCCCCCACCATCGCCTGCGACGAGCGGTAATTCATCGCCAGCGTATGGTGCCGCCCACGGGTGGCCTCACGCGCCTTCAGGTAGGTGTAGATGTCGGCATCGCGAAAAGCGTAGATGGCCTGCTTCGGGTCGCCAATCAGCACCAGCGCCGTCTGCGCATCATTGGCCGCCACCTGGTAGATGCTGTCAAAGATCCGGTACTGGAGCGGGTCGGTATCCTGAAACTCGTCGATCAGCGCTGCCGGAAACTGCTGACGGATGCGCCGTGCCAATGCCGGGCCACCTTCTCCCTGCAGGGCCTCGTCCAGCTGTTGCAGCAGATCATCAAAATTCAGTTCGCCCCGCTGCTCGCGTGCCTGCCGGTGTCGTGCCGCAATCCAGCGCGCCGCATGGCGGCACACCGCAGCCTTCTCTGCCGCGCCGCTGCCCCTTTCCTGCAAGGCCAGCGCCAGCGCTTCGGCCTTTTCCATCAGCTCAGGCCGGGCCTTGTCGGGCTTCTTCCATACCTTGGGGTTGGCTTGTGCCTCGGCGCCCGCCCATTTCAGCACCCAGTCTGTCCCCGAATCATGTTTGCCGCTGCTTCGCTTCAGCCAGTGCTCGCCCCGGTCATTGACGGGCAGCAATGCCGCCTCATCCGCCAGCCAGGCACGCAACTGCGCCATCCGGTTCGTCACCGAAACAGCCTTGATGCTGACGCCATTGAGCGCCTTCTCCTCCAGCAGTACCTGCAGATGCTGCTCCAGCTCATCAAGCACGCCACCCTGCCAGCCCGCTTTCAGCGTGCGCACCGCGCTCTGCGTCTGTTGCACCGCGGCCAGCGGCAGCAATGCCTCGCCCGCCACCGCCCTCAGCCTGTGCTGGTCGCGCGCCATCTCTTCGGCAAACGTATCGAAACCTTTCCACCACTGCGAAAACACCTGGGCCTGTGTGGCATCCAGCTGCTGCACGAAGCTGCGCCAGTAATCGCGGATGGCCTCGGTGAGCAGCGCCGCATCGTCTTCCACCTGCTTTTGCAGAAACGATGCGCCGCTGTCAAAGGCATGCTCGCGCAGCATCCGGCTGCACCAGCCATGAATGGTCGACACCGCCGCCTCGTCCATCCATTCGGCCGCCAGTTGCAGGCGACCCGCCGCATCGGCCCAACGCCCGGGCGGATAGCTGTCCCGCAGCTGCTGCAAGAACTCATCGCCTCTCGCCGCCTCCGCTTCGCCAGCCCTGAAGAAGCGGGCCGCCTCGGCCAGGCGGGCACGGATGCGGTCGCGCAGCTCCAGCGTCGCGGCCTCGGTGAACGTCACCACCAGGATTTCGGGCGGATCCAGCGGGCGCCCCTGTGGCGCCCCGAAAGCGTTGTCGGCGCCATGCCCCAGCACCAGCCGCACGTACAGGGCCGCAATCGTGAAGGTCTTGCCGGTACCGGCACTGGCCTCGATCAGCTGACTGCCGTGCAGCGGAAAATCCAGCGCCCGCACCGGGCGTGCTGTGCCGTCGTTACCCATCTCACTCATCACCCGCTCCTCGGCCCCCGGCACCTGCATTACCCCCTTGTCTGGCCTCATTCAGGTTGTCGATCAGCGGCTCCAGCAACCGCCCGGCCCAGACGGCAAAGGCCCCCCCGCTCCACAACGCCTCAAAGTCCGCAAAGGCACGCTTCAGGTGCGGGTCACTGTCCCGCTCCGCCTTCAGGTGCTGGTTGCCCTCCTCCCCTTCGTAGGCAGCTTGCGCCTTGCTCGCGCCCGGCGCTTCGGTGCCTGCGTCCGGACTCATGCCGGCCCCCGGTGTTTCGGCGGCCCGGCTTTCAAAGACCCATGCCGCTGCCGTGCAGGGCGCAAAGGGCAGCGGTCGGCACATGCCCTCGTGCCAGGCCTGCAACAGGGTCTGCCAGTGCGCCCGCGCCTGCGCCTGGGGCACCGGTACCAGCACCACCTTGCCCTTCGGGCTGATGACGAGGGTCGTCAGCGCCGTCCCCTCCAGCTGGGCAGCCAGATGAACCACCCAGTACGGCAGCAGCCTGTCGTGGCGCCAGGCCTTGCCGCCCGCTTTGCTGCCTTCACCCACCAGGCTGGATGCACTGAACAGCAGGCGGCAGCGTGCTCCATCGGCATCGGCACGCAAGGACGAGATGCGGCCATTCACTGCGGGCAGAAGCCTTCCGTCCCCGGTCTGCATGGCAGGCCATTGCAGGGGCTGATCGGGCAGCGCATGCGGGTAGGTTTGCAACGCCTGCCGATAATCGCTGACCGGCTGGCGCAAGGCCTCATGAACCCTGTCGGCCAGCAGGGCGCCAAAGCCGCCCACCGGCAACTCGCCACTGCGCAGCCGCCGCTGCAATTGCGCCTCCAGCACCGGCCCGGCCTCGTGTCCTTCCCGCAGGGCATGTTCTGCTTCGGTCAGCAGCAACTCGCTCAGCTGCCAGCGCTGGAGGCCATCCAGCGCAAAAGGCTCGATATCAAGATTTTTCTCTTCCTCATTGCCCAGATGGACGTCAAGCCGCTGGTTGAAGAAACGCCGCACCGGTCTGGCCACGAACGCTGCCAGCTCGTCCAGTTCGATGGCCTCGGGCAGCGAGCGGGCCTCCAGCCGCCCGCCCGGCGGTCCCCCATGGGGTCCGTCCCGCCCGATCCGGTCCACCCGCTCAAGGGCCAGGCGCCATTCGTGCGCATAACTGAACAGGCCATCGTCGCCGGCTACCGCCTCATCCGGCTGCATGAAGTAGGCGTGTGCAAAGGGGTGCAGCCGATGCGAGGTCGTCAGTGCCCTGAGCAGCTCCTCTCCCCGTTCGTCCCGGTGCCGTTCGTCCCTGCCCTGCGCGTCCGCTTCCGCCATGCCATCGGCCAGCTGCCAGCCCGCCGCCAGATGATCGCGCAGCTGCGCCACCAGCACCGAGGGCGGCTGCTCGGCATCATCCAGCGCACTGCGCCCCTGCCAGCTTACATACAGGCGCTCTCGCGCCGACAGCAGTGCCTCCAGAAAAAGATAACGGTCATCCTCGCGACGCGAGCGGTCGCCTGGCCGGTAGTCTCCCGCCATCAGGTCAAAATCGGCCGGCTGACGCTGGCGCGGAAACTCCCTGTCGCTCATGCCCAGCAGGCACACCTGACGGAAAGGAATCGCCCGCATCGGCATCAGCGTGGCAAAGGTGACGGCCCCGGCAAAGAAACGCCGGTTCAGGCTGTCATCGTCCAGCCCCGCCAGCCAGTGCTCGCGCACCACGGCCAGCGGCAGCGGCAGATCCATGCCGGCTTCCACGCATTCGTCCAGCCACTGTTGCAGGCCATCTTCCAGCCGCATCAGGATCAGGGCCTCGCGTTCGTCGGTGGCCACGAAGAAACGTGCCAGCAACGCCCGCAGACGCTCGCCCCAGACGGCGGGGGGAAGCGGCTGGCTGCATTCCCGCCAGGTCTGCGCCAGCGCATCCACCAGCGCCATCAGCTGCCCCAGCAACCCGGCCGCCAGCCCGCTCACCTCGTCCAGCGGCTCGATGCCGGCCCAGCTGCCACTGCTGCCCACCGCATAGCCCAGCAGCATCCGTTGCAGGCCAAAGTGCCAGCTGTTGCGGTCCACCGGCTCGCCCACGTCCAGACTGGCGCGCTGCGTCTGGTCCAGCCCCCAGCGGATGCCGCTCTGCTCGATCCACAGCCGGATCTGCGCCAGCGCCGATGCCTCGATCCCGAAACACTGGCGCAGCGCCGACACATCCAGCAGATCCAGCACCTCCGAGGCTGTCAGCCGTGCCTGCGGCAGCCCCAGCAGAAACTCGATGGCCCGCAACAGTGGATCGTGGTTGCGCTGCGTCTGGTCAGCAATAGAGAAGGGAATGAAGCGTGGGTCGTCGGGGGGATACAGGCCAAACACCGCCTCGATGTGCGGCGCAAAGGCCTGGACATCGGGCACCATCACGATCACGTCGCGCGGACGCAGGCTGGCATCGTCGGCAAAGGCACGCAACAGCTGGTCGTGCAGCACCTCGACCTCACGCTGCA
Source organism: Lautropia sp. (assembly GCA_030532425.1). Classification (GTDB taxonomy): domain Bacteria; phylum Pseudomonadota; class Gammaproteobacteria; order Burkholderiales; family Burkholderiaceae_E; genus Lautropia. The sequence goes on from JAUNLD010000003.1 coordinate 89,970, forward strand.
GACTGTGGCAGACATGGAAGCGGATCGAGTCATCCCGCCTCACGTCCACGGCCGGCCAGCGGTCACGGGTCCCCGTCAGCGGTTCCAGATCAAGGATGTCCTGTTGCAGCTGACGCAGCAGGGTGTCGTCTCCCGGATCGACGAAAACATCGGCACTGCGGCGGATGGCGTGCATCTGCTGCTCGGCCGCCTCGGGATTGTCATGCTCGGCCAGCAGCCCGATCAGGTCACGTCCCTGCCGCCCCCACGAAGCCAGCAGCGCGTGGCCGTGGTCGATGCCGGTCTGGCGGGGCAGCCCCTCAGCGCCTGCTCCGGCCAGCGTGCGTGGCCGGTGGCGGAAACGCCGGGCCGAGAGCAGATCACGCTCGGGGACGATGTCGGCCCAGAAATGGCGGCACGGATTCTGCACACAGATCAGCACCTGGCTCCACCGCCCCAACGCCGCCAGCACATCCAGCGCCTGCCGCGGCAGGGCCGAGACGCCAAAGACCAGGACACGGCGCGGCAGCGCCGCCGGGCGCTCACGCTGCGGGTCGGCCGCCGCCTCGATGAAGCGCTGATGGATGGCGGCCCGGGTGCTGGCAGCGGCCTGGTTGCCGGCATCGGCCAGCAGGCGGCGCCAGAGCAGCGGTTGCCAGCGCGCCTCGTCCGGCACCGGCAGCGTCCCCTGACGCTGGGTCTGCAACACATCATGACCCCGCGCCCAGTCGGTCAGCCAGTCGGCGCGATACACCTGGTACTGGTCGAAGAGGTCGGCAATGCGCCCGGACAGCTGATGCCGGCGGCGCAGCTGCGGATCATCCCGCAGAAAACGCGCCAGCGCCTCGAAGCCGGGTTCGGCCACCACCTCGGGCAGCAGCCGCATCAGCCGCCACAGCATCAGCCCCTTGCCGAAGGGTTCGTACACCGGTACCGCTTCTTCACCCAGCACCTGCCGGTAGGCCTGCCAGATGAAGCGCGAAGGCAGCTGCAGATCGAGCGCTGCGGCAATGCCCAGACCACCGCCCGCCTCAGCATCGGCCGCCGGATCGGCCGCCAGCGACAGCGACAGCCACTGCGCCACGCCGTTGCTCTGCACCAGGATGATCTCGTTTTCCAGCGGGGCCAGCGGGTGCGCGCGCACCCAGTCGCGCAGCAGATCGCGCAGGGTTTCGGACTGATTGCCGTGGATGAGGATGAAGCCGGGGCGGATGGAATCGCTCACGATGCGTGCTCGGCAGCCATAGGGGGCACGGCCGCCGCATCCAGCCAGCGGGCCAGTACCTCGTTGAAGGAATCGGGGGTTTCCAGCGTGGGCAGATGGCCGGCGTCGGGCAGGATCACCAGTTCGGCATGGGGAATGCCCTCGGCAATTTCCTGCAACAGCACTGGCGGCGTCAGCGGATCATGGGCGCCGCCGATCACCAGCGTGCGGCAGGCGATGGCCGCCAGCCCGGGACGCGAATCGGGGCGGCTCTGCACCACCTTCTGCTGGCGGATGAAGGCGGCACGCCCCACCTCGCGGGCCATCGCGTTGCAGCGTGCATGCAAGGTCGCATCATCGGCAAGGGCCGGCGCCACCAGGGCCGGATCGAAGTGCGGCACAAAGCCGCGCAGCTCGGCCAGCCGCAACAGCCGCTGGCGCTGGCGTGCCTTGTCAGGGGTGTCGGCGCGCGCACTGGTATTACACAGCACCAGGCCCTGCACCCGCTGCGGTGCCTGACGATACATCTCGAAAGCAAGGTAGCCTCCCATCGACAGGCCCAGCAGCCGGAACACGGGTGGCGCCTGCGCCAGCACCTGCGCGGCCAGCGTGCGGATGTCGTCGGCGCGGGTGGTGTCGGCCACCATCACCGCTCCGTATTTCCAGAGCAGTGGCAGTTGCGCGGCAAACAGCAGCGGCGTGCACTGCATGGCCGGCAGCAGCAGGGTCGGCAGCACCGTGTCGACGGGGGTCATGCCCGGCCTTTGTCAGGGCTTGAAGCCGGCCGGCCTGCCCGGTCGGCCCGCAAAGGCAGCACCGGGGCGGCGGGCATCGGCGCCCCGCGCATCCGCAAAGCGGCGCGGCCGGCGTTCACCGCCCTCGCGGCCCGGGCGCCCGCCAGGACGCCGCTCCCCATCCCGCGCAAAACGCCCGCCAGGCCGCTCGTCGAAACGGCTTTCGCGGCGGGGTGATTCCCCCGGCCCGTCACGCCGGGCACGGTAGGGACGCCCGCCAAAGCGCTCCACAGGCCCACCCGCACCGAAGGCCCGCTGCTTTCCATCACGGTTCCTGTCACGGGGCTTGTCGTCGGAACGGCTGCGGGAACCACGTTCCCCCCCCCCCTCGGCCTCGAAGGACGGGCCGCCGTGGTGTCCATGACGGGTACCGGCCCATGAACGATGGGCGCCCTCACGGGCTTTCGGGTGACTGCCTTCGGCGTCCGGCGGGCCGGCATGCCAGCCATGCCCCCTGGCACGGGTGCCGGTGGGCTGACTGGCGTGGTGCTTGCGGGCCCCCGCTGCACTGCGCGCGCCGCGCGCCGCCGGCTTGCCGTGCCCGGCAGCCCCCTTCTTCTTGGGACGCTTGCGCGGCATCGGCCTGAATTCGGCCTCCAGCCCCGGAAACTCGCTGACCTGGATGTGACGGCCGATGAAATGTTCGATCTTGTGCAGCGGAATCACGTCTTCACGACCCACGAAAGAGACGGCCTGACCACTGGCGCCCGCCCGGCCGGTCCGGCCGATGCGGTGCACGTAGTCTTCGGCCACGCGCGGCAGCTCGTGATTGATGACGTGGGTGATGGTCGAGACATCGATGCCGCGTGCCGCCACATCGGTGGCCACCAGCACCTTGCATTCGCCATGCCGCAGCCGGTTCAGCGCCCGCGTGCGGTCACGCTGGCTCATGTCACCATGCAGCGCCTCGACGGCAAAGCCCTCTCCCAGCAGTTCTTCGGTCAGCGCTTCGGCATGACGCTTGGTGGCAGTGAAGACAATGGCCTGACCCAGGCCGGTGTCGTTCAGGCAGGCCATCAGCAGCTGATGGCGGTGGCCGGGGTTGTCGACATAGACGATGTGATCGTCGATCGGCACCAGATTCTCGCGGCTGCGCTCGATGGTGAGCCACTGCGGGTCTTTCAGCAATTTGCCAGCCAGATTGCGCACGTCGTGCGAGATGGTGGCGGTGAAGCACACGGTCTGGCGCTCGGCGGGCAGTGCCTCGGCAATGCCGATCACGTCATCGGCAAAGCCCATGTCCAGCATCCGGTCGGCTTCGTCCAGCACCAGCAGACGCACGCGTGACAGATCGATGCGCCCACCTTCGAGCTGGTCGATCAGACGGCCCGGTGTGGCCACCAGGATCTCGTAAGGCACCGACAGCGCCTTGTTCTGCTGAAAATACGAGGCCCCGCCGGTGATGCAGACCGTGCTGGTGCGCGGCAGCAGCCGCGACAGCGACTGACTGGTCTTCGTGACCTGCTGGGCCAGTTCGCGCGTGGGCGTCAGCACCAGCACCTGCGGGCCATGCACGACGCGGGGACGACCCCGTCCCGCGCCCCGCCGGCCGTCACGCGCGGCTGCGGCCGGAGCCGGGCGCTCGCTGGCCTGTGTGGCAATCCATTGCAGCGCCGGCAGCAGAAAGGCGGCGGTCTTGCCGGTACCGGTCGGTGCCGAGGCGATCACGTCGCGCCCGGCCAGCAGCAGCGGGATGGTCTGCTGCTGCACCGGGGTCGGTTGCTGGATGTCGAGCCGCTTCAGTGCCTCGACCAGCGCCGGCACCAATCCCAGCTGTGCAAAGGCATTGTCGTCGTCGGGCTGGGGCGTGGCACTGCACTGCGCAGGCGAGGTGGGGAGTGTCGATTCCTGGATGAGGCAATTCTCTTGGGTCATCATGATGTCCGGCGCCACCTGCCCGCGCGGCCGCCCCTGCGATGACGAGGGCGTGGCATGCCACCGACGCAGACATGCCATCCCGTCCGCAAGGACGATGGACAGGCCTGCCGCAGGGGCATCCCGGTGCAATGGGCAGATGGCAGAAACGGGCCGGCGCTGGCGGCCCGACAGGGTTGACGGATTGCATCGCAAGCATCGACGCCAACCAGAATGCCAGGAGCGTGGACAGCAGGACATTCCTGTCGTCCAGGTTCCGGGGGCATGCCACAGCATGCACGACGGGGCCAGAAATCGATGTCGACCCACCGGAGACGGCGGGTGTGGGCCGGTCGGGTTCCGCATGATCGACCGGCATGTTGGCAGCACGGACCCTGACGGGGATGCTCACGGGCTGCCCTGTTGTTGCCGGCCGATGATAGCAGAAGCAGGCCAGGATGCCCGCACGACATTTTTTGTCGGGCCTCCTGGCAACGTGGCTTTCTGACAACAATGCAGCCGCCCCATGGCTGGATGGCCGCGATGAATGGCGTGCCGCGCGCGAAGCGCTTTCCGGAGCCCGCCCGGCCTCCCTGAGCCCCCTCCTCCCTTCATTAATGGAAACAAGACGCAACGCGCGAAGCATCCCGTTTATACTCGCTCCCACACGTATCTGTGGCCATGCTGCAACACCTGTCCACGTATTGTTGCCGTCTGTCCCGCGGCCGATGCCCCTGCTCTGTCGGGGTGTCGGCCAGCAATGTCCTGCTGATGGACGACGGCCCGAAGCCGCCTCGCCTGCGCAAGGCTGCGGCACCTTATCATTCCTGCACTTTCCACCATCCATGAACACCCAGCAAACTCCGGCCTTTCGGCCGCTGAAGACGGCTCTAGCCGTTGCCGCCGTCTTCGGCCTGCCCCTGGCCCACGCCCAGCAGGCCGATGAGGCCACCGATCTTGGCACCATCACCGTCAATGCCAGTGCCGACGCCTCGGCCAGTGGTCTGAGCAAACCCCTGGCCGGCGGCCAGACCGCGCGTGGCGGCCGCATCGGCATCCTGGGCACCCGTGACCAGATGGAGGTACCCATCTCGGTCACCGCCTATACCCAGCAGCTGATCCGTGACCAGCAGGCCAAGGGCGTGGCCGACGTGCTGCTGAACGACCCGTCGGTGCGTCCGGCACGCGGCTTCGGCAATTTCCAGGAAACCTATTATGTGCGGGGCTTCCTGCTGTATTCCGATGACATCGCCTACAACGGCCTCTACGGGCTGTTGCCCCGCCAGTACATCTCGCCCGAGCTGTTCGAGCGCGTGGAAGTGCTGCGTGGTGCCAGCGCCTTCCTGACCGGCGCCACCCCCAGCGGCAACGGTCTGGGCGGCACGGTCAACCTGCTGCCCAAGCGTGCTCCCAACGAGCCGCTCAACCGTGTCGACGTGGGCATCGTCGAGAACAGGCAGTTCAACGTGGCGGCCGACGTGGCCCGCCGCTTCGGCCCCGATGGCAACACCGGCCTGCGCATCAACGCCAACCACCGCCAGGGCGGCACGGCTGTCGATGACGAGGACACCCGGCTCGACCTGCTGTCGGTGGGGGCAGACTGGCGCAACGACCGGGCCCGCCTCTCGGCCGACCTGGGCTACCAGAACCACCGTCTGGAGCAGACCCGCACCAACGTGACACTGGGCACCGGCGTGACCGTGGTGCCCAACGCGCCCAAGGGCAGCGTCAACTGGGCCCAGCCCTGGTCCTATTCGCGCAGCAAGGATACCTTCGGCAGCCTGCGGGGCGAATACGACATCAGCCGTGACGTGACCGGCTGGTTTGCGCTGGGCCTGCGCCAGGGCGACGAAAAGACACAGGTGGCCAACCTGACGGTCAGCGCCAACAATGGCGATGGCACCACCTACCGCTTCCAGAACGACCGCAAGGACCGGGTGCTGACCGGAGAAGTCGGCGTGCGTGCCAGACTGCGCACCGGTACGGTCGGCCACGAGCTGGTGGCCTCGGCCTCCACCTACGATGTCGAGATCAAGAACGCCTACGCCTTCGACTTTGGCACCCAGCTGAACACCAACCTCTATCGCCCGGTCAGCCACGCACTGCCGGCCTACGGTGCCGGCACCGTCTACGGCAACTGGCCCAGCGGCCCGCGCCTGTCCGAAAAGAGCCGCCTGACCAGCCTGGCGCTGGGCGACACGCTGGCACTGCTGGACGACCGGCTGCTGGCCACCGTGGGTGTGCGCTATCAGCAGCTGAAGACCGACACCCACCCCGCCAGCAGTGGCCTGGACGGCACCCCCTCGACCTTCGCCGGCACGCATTACGACCAGAACCACGTCAGCCCGATGCTGGGTGTGGTGTACCGTCTTCAGGACAGGCTTTCGGTCTATGGCAATTACCTGGAAGGCCTGAGCAAGGGCGAAACCGCCGGTGGCACGGGTGCCAACGGTGCTCCGGTGGTCAACCAGGGCGAGCAGCTGAAGCCCTATGTGGCCAAACAGACCGAAGTGGGCATCAAGTACGATGCCGGCAAGACCGTGCTGGCCGCCGCGCTGTTCAACACCATCCGTCCGCGCAGTCTGGTCACGGATGACAACCGCTTCGTCAGTGACGGCAAGGACCGCCATCGCGGTCTGGAACTGACCGCCCAGGGTGAGCCGATGCGCGGCCTGCGGGTGCTGGGCGGCATCACCTTCCTGGATGCGAAGCAGATCAGGACCGGATCGGCCACCACCGACGGCAAGCGCGTGCTGGGGGTTCCCAGGCAGCAGCTGACGATGGCACTGGACTGGGATACCCCATGGGTGGAAGGCCTCTCGGCCGATGCCCGCGTCATCAGCACCGGCGCCCGTTACACCAACAGCGAAAACACGCTGAAAGCCCCGTCCTGGACGCGCCTGGATCTGGGCGTGCGCTACCTGATGGACGTGCAGGGCAAGCTGGTGACGCTGCGCGCACGCGTCGACAACGTGACCGACCGGGCCTACTGGACCTCGACCGGCGGCTACCCCAACGCCGGTTACCTGGTGGCCGGTTCACCGCGCACCTTCAGCATCAGTGCCTCGCTGGAGTTCTGAGCACCCACGCACAAGAAACCCGCCTGATGGCGGGTTTCTTGTGGCCAAACCGGATCACTTCACCGGAATCGGCGTGGCATTGTCGATGGGCACGGCCGCGACACTGTTCTTGGGCGAGCCGTCGATCACCTTGTCCGAATAGGTCAGGTACACCAGCGTGTTGCGCTCCCGGTCGACCATGCGCACCACGTGCAGGCGCTTGAAGACCAGCGACAGCCGCTCGGAAAATACCGAAGTCTGCTTGGGCAGCGGCCTGGAAAACGTCACCGGCCCCACCTGGTGGCATGAAATCGAGGCTTCGGACTTGTCTTCGGCCACACCCAGCGACCCCTTGATGCCGCCGGTACGGGCACGCGACACGTAGCAGGTCACGCCCTGCACGTCCGGGTCGTCATAGGCTTCGACGATGATGTCATCATCGCGGGTGAACATCTTGAACACGGTATCCACCGTGCCGATGACGCGCTCCTTGGCCAGCACGGGTGCAGCAGGCAGGGAGGCCATCGTCATCAGGCCCAGTGACAGCACCCATGCACGGGTGCCAGAGCTGACAGCAAACATGGTCATGAGAGACTTTCTCCAGTAAGGCGGCCCTGCCGAACGGACGTGGCCGCACGCAGACCGGCGTGGCAGGCGCCCCTGCCGGGCCGCAGGGTATTCAGCACGTCCTCAGTAGAGGATGCGGGCACGGATGGTCCCCTCGATCGACAGCAGTGCATTGAGGGCTTCCGAGCTGGCTTCGGTCTCGGCATCGACCACCACGTACCCCACATGCTGGTTGGTTTGCAGGTACTGGCCGCTGATGTTGATGTTGGCCTGCGACAGCCCCTCGTTGATGCGCGCCAGCATGCCGGGGATATTGTGGTGGATGTGCAGCAGGCGGCACTGACCGGGGTGCGCCGGCAGCGACACTTCGGGGAAATTGACCGCCGACAGCGTGGAGCCGTTGTTGCTGTAGCGGATCAGCTTGGACGCAACCTCACGGCCGATGTTCTCCTGCGCCTCGGCGGTGGAACCGCCGATGTGCGGGGTGAGCAGCACGTTGTCGAATTCGGTCAGCGGCGACTCGAAGGCATCGTCGTTGCTCTTGGGTTCGACCGGGAAGACATCGATGGCCGCCCCCAGCAGGTGCTCGCGGCGCAGTGCATCGGCCAGCGCATCGATGTCGACGACCGTGCCACGCGAGGCATTGATGAGGTGGCTGCCGGGTTTCATCCGCGCCAGCTGCTCGGCACCGATCATGTTCCGGGTGGCAGGCGTTTCGGGGACGTGCAGGCTGACGACATCGGCTTCGGCCAGCAGCTCGTCGAGCGAGCGCAGCTGCCGGCTGTTGCCCAGGGGCAGGCGGGTTTCGATATCGTAGAAGACGACGCGCATGCCGAGGGTTTCGGCCAGCATGCCCAGCTGGGTGCCGATATGGCCATAGCCGACGATGCCCAGGGTCTTGCCACGCACCTCCCACGAATTGGCGGCGCTCTTGATCCAGCCGCCCCGATGCTGCCGGGCGTTCTTCTCGGGGATGCCGCGCATCAGCATGATGATCTCGGCCAGCACCAGTTCGGCCACGCTGCGGGTGTTGGAAAACGGCGCATTGAAGACGGGCACGCCCCGCTGTGCGGCGGCATCGAGCGCAATCTGGTTGGTCCCGATCGAAAAGGCACCGATGGCCACCAGCTTGCCGGCCTGGGCCAGCACCTCGGGGGTCAGCATCGTGCGTGAGCGGATGCCCACGAAATGCGCGTCATGGATGGCATCGATCAGTGCCTGGCCCTCCAGCGCCTTGGGATAGGTCGTCACCTGGGTGTAGCCGTCGGCGATGAAGGTGTCGACCGCCGACTGGTGAATGCCTTCAAACAGGACAACCTTCAGTTTGTTCTTGTCATGAGATAGACGCACGTTTCGATCCTTTGCTGGGGCACAATGACACGGGGCGCGCACGGACGGCCGGGCACAGGGTCCTGGAAAACCCGCTTCCCGGCCCCTCGGCCGCGAACGGACACAGGCCCGATGCAGCCTGAAAGGCACGAACACCCCTCTCGACAGCGGTTATGGTAGCGCTCATGCCCGGACTTCCCTACCCGGCGGGCACTTCTGTAGCACAATCCGTGCACCTGGATACCTTTTTCCGTCTAAGCACCTGCTGTGAACAACGAAGACACTCCCCCGGTCCGCGCGGCGGACGCCAGCACAGCGCCTGCCCCGCAGGCCCCTTCTCCCACCGCAACAGGTGCTCCTGCCGAGGGTGCGGCTGCACCACCGGCCGACGCAGGCTCCGCTCCCGGCAGCTCCCCTCAGGCCGTCAGCGGACCAGAACCTGCCAGCACTGCGGCCACAGAGGCAGGCACAGAAGCGGGCACGGCGCGACCGGCCCCACCCGCCGCACCAGACGCGGCGGGCACAACGGACATGCCAGCCAGCCCGGATGCAACGGGCACGGCGCCCGCCCCCATCGTGCTGCCCGCCGAGATCGAGGCCATCGATGTACAGGTGCAGGCAGCCCTGGTGATGGTCGCACGTGGCATCCATCGCCTGTCACGGCTGGCCGGCAACATCCGCTTTGCCTTCCTGCAACGCGACGAATCGCGCCTGGCCAACGAGCGCAAGGCACTCAAGGACGCCTTTGGCAGGCAGGAAAAGACCGAAGCCGAGCTGAAATTCGGCCTTCAGACCGTATTGCAGAAAGCCGAACGCATGGCCGGCAGCCTGCTGTATGTACCCACGGCACAGGTGGCCGGCACGGCGACGCCTGTCATGGCCGATGCCCCCACCGAGGCCGCCAGCCCTGCACCAGAAGCCGCGCCAGCCCCGGCAGCAGAGGCGCCCGGCCGCATTGCTGCGGCCACACCGGCAGTGCAGGCCGATGCCGGCGACACCGGCCAGAGCAGCGACAACGCTGCCCCTGCCGACACGACCAGGCCGGCCGTCCCTGCGGCCGATGCCGGGCCCGCCACGCCCGGCGGCGACGCTGCCGCGGCAGGGACGCCTGTCGACGCAACGGCTGCCCAGCCCGCAGCCCACGCCACAGAGGCAGCGCCCGCCACGCAGCCGGCCCCGGCCACATCGGCACTGCCGATGGCCCGCAGCAACCAGATCCGGCAGTCGGTGCGCAAGGCAATGATGGCGCTGGCACCGGCTGCCCCGCTGCACCTGCAGATCGAACTGGCCGCAGACTTTGGCGAGACCGATCCCGACATCATGGGCATGGCCGCCCGCATTCACGCCCTGCACCGGCAGGTGCTGGGCAGCCTGAAGTCGATCCACTGGCATTCCGCCGTGCGCTGCACACTGGGTTTCGACGATGGCCGGACACTGGTGGTGGAGTTTGGCGAACAGGGCCTGAAGGCGTTGCCGGCCGCTTTCCGGCAGAACAGGTCTGCGGACCAGGGCGCCGGCAAAGGTGGACAAACCGCCAGGGAGGCCCGCAATGGCCAGGCTCGGGCGCAGAGCGCCCGCTCGGGCCAGCGTGGTGTACAGCCGCCGGGCGCCGATGGCCGCAAGGAAGGCAGCAAGGGTCGCCGGGATGGCGAACGCCGCCGCCGCGGGGGAGATGGCAACCGGGGGGAACAGGGCGGCCAGGCCCGCCGCGCCGAAACAAGGCGCCAGCCCCCTGACAGCGCCCAGCAGCAGACCTTAGGCCCGCAGGCCCCGGGCAAACCCCATGCTCAGGGTCCGCGCCCCGAACGACGCAGGACGGATGGCGACAGCCCTGGCCTGCGCCATGCCGGACGCCGTGAGGGCGGGGCCGGACGCCGTCCGCCACGGCGGGAAGGCGAACGCCACGAACGGAGCGGCCAGGGGCAGCAGGCACGCGGCGGCAGGCACTTTCCCGGCAACTCGGCCATGGCCGACAAGCTGCGCGAGGCGCTGGGCGGTGCCCTGAAGCTGCCCGGCTCCAACAAGGAAGGCACCAAATGAAGTGCCGGTCCCGCCCCTTGCTGACAAGGGGCGGGGCCTCCCCTCGCCTGTCGAAACACTGGTTTTCATGGGGTGAGCGTGTTCACAAAAGCAACAAAGCGATGGAATAGGCGTGATTTCCAGTGTTTTTTCGACCCTCATGCGGTAACAAAGCGTAGAAAATGCTGCCAACAACCAACGGATTGGTTGATGCAGTGCCCACAGCAATCCCGCGATTGCTAAGATTCCCGATATCCGCCCGCGGGCGGACTTTCCTTTGACCGCAACAGAACTCTTGCTCTGACAGATCATGGCAACCGCTAAAAAGCCTTCGCGCGCCGCAGCCACCCCGGCCAAGAAAACCCCTGCCAAACCCGCAGCCGCCAAGTCGAAAGCCGCCGCCGGCACCACGCTGAAACCCGTGAAGGAAACCTTCACCAAGGCAGGCCTGGCCCAGCACCTGGCTGACCAGACCGGTCTTGAGACCAAGGCGGTCAAGGCCGTGATGGCCGCGCTGGAACTGACGATCCTGGCCTCGGTGCACAAGAAGGGTGCCCGCGAATTCACGCTGCCCGGACTGCTGAAGATCGGTGTGGTCGATGTGCCCGCCAAGAAGAAGCGTCGTGGCATCGACCCCTTCACCGGCCAGGAACGCGAGTTTGCCGCCAAGCCGGCCACCGTGCGCATCAAGGTCCGCGCCCTGAAGAAGATCAAGGACGCCGCCCTGTAATCCGGAATGCTGTTGCCCGGCGCCCCTCGCCTTCGGGCGGGCGGGCGCCTCGCTGCATTTCGGATCAGGGTCTTCGCTCAGGGCTTGCCGAAGACTTCCCTGGCTTCGGCGCGCAGGGCTTCGGAGAGCGTTGCGCCCTGTTTGCGGGCCGCATCGAGATTCAGCGTCAGGTCGAGACGGTCGGTGGTCTCGCTGGGCATCTCGCCGGGCTTTTCGCCCTTGAGGATGCGCAGCACCATCCGCCCGGTCTGCCGGCCCATCGCGTAGTAATCGATGGCCAGCGCCGCCGTGGCCCCCCGCTGCACGCTCGACCGGTCGGCAGCGATCAGCGGAATCTTCGCGTCATTGCCCACCTTGATGAGTGCCTCGTAGGCAGCGATGACATTGTTGTCGTTGCCACTGTAGATGACGTCGACCTTGCCGACCAGCCGCCTGGCCGCCTGACCCACATCCACCGAACGGGGAGCCGATGCCTCGATCAGACGGATACCGTGCCTGTCGAGCGCGGCCTTCAGGTCGCGCATCGCGCTGACCGAATTGGCCTCGGCCGGGCTGTAGACCATGCCCACCGCCTTGACATCAGGCACCACCTTGCGGATCAGTTCGACCTGGCGATCGGCATCCAGACGGTCGGATACGCCCGTGACATTGGTGCCCGACGGCCCCATCGACTTGACCAGCTGGGCGGCCACCGGATCGGTGATGGCATTGTAGACCACCGGGATATCGCGGGTGGCCGACACCACCGCCTGAGCCGCCGGCGTCGTGATCGGCACGATCACATCGGGCCGGTCGCCCACAAACTTGCGAGCGATCTGGGCCGCTGTGCCGGGGTTGCCCTGGGCGCTCTGGAAAACCCACTTCAGGTTCTTGCCATCCTGATAACCGGCTGCATTCAGCTCGTCGTGCAGGCCGTCACGCAGTGCGTCCAGCGACGGATGATCGACAATGGTGACGACCGACACGGCCGAGACCTGATTCTGGGCCACAGCTGCCGATGGCATCAGGCCCTGGCCCGTCAGCAAGCCCGCTGCCAATACCAGCGCCATCAAGGAACGTCGGCCACGTTGCACGACCAGGGTTTGGGTGATCTTCATCGGTTCAACTCTCCCGGTGCGGCCCTGACGAGCCGCAATAAAGATTCAGGAACACTGTTGCCAACGGCTCAGTCGAGCAACAGCGAGTCATCGGCAATTTCTTCTCCACGGGTGCGCTCGAACAGGCCCAACAGATCGGCGACCCCCATGCCATCGCGCTCGCGCCCCGACACATCAAGCATGACCTTCCCCTGGTGCAGCATGACGGTACGACTGCCGTGATCGAGCGCCTGACGCATGCTGTGCGTCACCATCAGGGTGGTCAGCCGGTTTTCGAGCACGATGCGATTGGTGAGTTCGAGCACGAAGGCCGCGGTCTTCGGATCGAGTGCTGCCGTGTGCTCATCGAGCAGCAGGATGCTGGAAGGCTGCAACGAGGCCATCAGCAGGCTGATGGCCTGACGCTGCCCCCCCGACAGCAAGCCGATGCGGTCGCCCAGACGGTTTTCAAGGCCCAGGCGCAGCATCGACAGCTTCTCGCGAAACAGTTCGCGTGCCGCGCGGTCGATCGCACGCCCCAGGCGCCTGGGCCTGCCACGTGCCAGGGCCAGGGCCATGTTTTCTTCGATGGTCAACGCTTCGCAGGTACCTGCCATCGGGTCCTGGAAGACTCGGGCAACATTGACGGCCCGCGTCCAGGTGGGCTGGTGGGTGACATCGACCCCGTCGATCTCGATGCGGCCGCCATCGACACGCTGATCGCCGGAGATGGCGTTGAGCAAGGTCGACTTGCCCGCGCCGTTGGAGCCGATCACCGACACGAACTCGCCGGCAGGGATCTCGAGCGAGAGGCCACGCAACGCCGGGTTTTCAATGGGCGTGCCGGGGTTGAAGGTGAGAAACAGACGTTCGACCTTCAGCATTGCATCACCCTGCCCCCGCCACGCGGCGATCTGTCTTGCGCCTGCCCAGCAGACGTGGGAGCACCAGGGCCACCGCCACCAGGATGGCAGTCACCAGGTTCAGGTCCTGCGCCTGCAGGCCGATGAAATCGCTGTTGAGCGCCACGGCGATCACCAGCCGGTACAACACGGCGCCCAGCACCACGGCCAGTGTCGTCAACACGATGTGACGTGCCGGCAGGATGCTCTCACCGACGATGACCGCCGCCAGACCGATGACGATGGTGCCGATCCCCATGGAAATGTCGGCCCCGCCCTGGCTCTGTGCAAACAGCGCCCCCGCCAGTCCGACCAGCCCGTTGGAAATCGCCACCCCCAGCAGCACGGCACGCTCCGTATTGACGCCCTGTGCCCGTGCCATGCGCGGATTGGCCCCGGTGGCACGCAAGGCCAACCCCAGGTGCGCGCCAAAAAAGCGGTCGAGGCCAAACTTGAGCACCAGCACCAGCACCAGCAGCGCCAGCGGCCGCTCGACGTAGTCGGCTGCCCAGCCCGGCAGGACCGAGAACACCGTGGGCTCGGTGATGAGGGGCACATTGGGCCCTCCCATCACGCGCAGGTTGATCGAATAGAGCGCAATCATCACCAGGATGCCGGCCAGCAGATCCATGATGCGCAGACGGACATTGATGAAGCCGGTGAGCAGCCCGGCCAGCGCACCAGCTGCCGTGGCAGCCAGCGTGGCCAGAAAGGGATCGTGACCGGTGGAGATGAGGATCGCGGCCGTGGCTGCCCCCAGCGGAAAGCTGCCGTCCACCGTCAGATCGGGAAAGTTCAGCACCCGGAAGGTGATGAACACACCAAGCGCCACCAGACAGAAGACCAGACCGATCTCCAGTGCGCCCCATAGGGTATAAAGAGACACGTCACTGCCCCACGATCTCGGCTGCCTCGGCCTTCAGGGCATCAGAGAACATCACCCCCTGCTTTCTGGCGGCATCAAGGTTGAGGATCAGCACCTGACGCTCACTGGTCTCGCTAGGCATCTCGCCCGGCTTGCTGCCCTTCAGGATCGAGACCACCTGACGCCCTGCCTGCTTGCCGAGCAGCGTGTAGTCGACACTGAGCACGGCCACCGCCCCCCGGCGGATGCTGCCGGTATCGGCAGCCACCAGCGGGATCTTCGCATCGTTGCCGACCCTGGCCAGGGCCTCGTAGGCCGACGCGACGTTGTTGTCGGTGCCCGTGTAGATGAGGTCGACCTTGCCGACCAGCCGGCGGGCAGCCTGCCCCACATCGACCGAGCGCGGCGCGGCAGCCTCGACCAGCTCGATGCCCTGGGCCTGGAGCGCCGCCTTCATCTCGCGCACGGCCACCACAGAATTGGCTTCGGCCGGGTTGTAGACCATGCCCACCCGCTTCACGTCGGGGCGCACCTTGCGGATCAGCGCGACCTGCGGCTCGGGTACCAGACGGTCGGAGACACCGGTGACGTTGCTGCCCGAGGCGTCCATCGTCCTGACCAGCTGGGCGGCCACCGGATCGGTGACGGCGCCATAGACCACGGGGATGTCACGGGTGGCCGCCACCACGGCCTGGGCAGCCGGCGTGCTGATGGCAACGATGGCCGACGGGCGCTCGCCGACGAACTTGCGGGCGATCTGGGCCACGGTGGCGGTGTTGCCCTGTGCGCTCTGGAAGGTCCATTTCAGGTTGCTGCCCGGCTGATAGCCGGCTTCCTTCAGCGCCTCGGACACCCCATCGCGGAAGGCATCCAGTGCGGGATGGTCGACGATGGTGACCACCGACACGGCGGGCGTTGCCGCCACGGCAGAAAGCGGTGCAGCAGACAGGCCTGACATCAGGACGGCAGCGGCAGCCGTCTTGAGCAGGAACGGACGACGGGCGACAGATCCCTTATGCATGGGGAATTCCTTGGTGGGAGACGCGAAGCACGTTGGTCGGATGAGGCCCGGCCGTGTTCTGCCATCCGCCAGGGCGGGCAGGCAAAAACCGGTCTCGTGTGTCGGGGCGATTATACGGGCAGCGGCCAGGGTGTGTTGGCAGCGCCTCACACCCCCATCGCCGGCGCCCTCCTGCCAGCACGACAAGGGCTTGCATCATCATCTGCAAGTTCATCGATAATGGCGCCTTTGCCCGCCCGGATACTGCATGGACACGCTGATCGTCACCCTCGCTTCCTTTCTTGCCGGAATGATCGACGCCATCGCCGGCGGGGGTGGGCTGATTACGGTGCCTGCACTGTTTGCGGTCTTTCCGGACAGTGCGCCCGCCAGCCTGCTGGGCACCAACAAGGGCAGCGCGATCTGGGGCACGACCTTTGCTGCCCGCCAGTATGCGCGCCGGGTACGGCTGCGCCGTGCGGTGCTGCTGCCGGCCATCGGCATGGCGCTGCTCGGCAGCCTGCTGGGGGCCTGGACGGTGACGCTGATCGATCCGGGATTCCTGCGTCAGCTGCTGCCCCTGGTGCTGCTGGCACTGCTGGTCTACACGCTGGCGAAGAAGGATCTGGGCCGCCACGCACAGACGGCGCTGCCCCAGCGCACCGAAACCCTGCTGATGGGCGCGATGGCACTGGTGATCGGTTTTTATGATGGCTTCTTTGGCCCCGGTACCGGCAGCTTTCTGGTGTTCCTGTTCGTGCGCTTTCTGGGCCACGACTTCCTGCAGGCCACCGCCAACGCCAAGTTCATCAACATCGCCACCAACTTCTCGGCCCTGCTGCTGTTTGCCGCCAAGGGACACGTCTGGTGGCAGGTGGCCCTCTACATGGCCGTGGCCAACGTCGCCGGCAGCCTGCTGGGCACCCGGCTGGCATTGCGGCACGGCACCGGTTTCGTGCGCGTGGTCTTCATCCTGGTGGTGGCAACCCTGATCGTCAAGACCGGCTGGGACGCCCTGGCGATCACGCAGCGCCCCTGAGCGAGCCCCCGGGCGCTTCCCGGGCCGAGTGGCTCAGTCCACGCCCAGCTGGCGTGCCACCGCACCGGCCCAGCGGCGGGCCGGCAGGCGGTAGTACTGTTCCAGCACGGCCGCGCGCGCATCGAGCTGGGCACGGCTGACCGCCAGCGGCGGCCCCTTCAGCGCCAGCAGCACCAGGTTGCCCTCCTCCTGCGGATCGAGCAGGAAGACCTGGGGAAAGATCGCGCGGATGCGTTCCTCGCTGCGCGCAAACGAGGCGTGACGGCCAAAGAGGTTGACGACCATGATGCCCGGTTCGGCCAGCGCCTGCCAGCAGCTGCGATAGAAACGGCTGCTGTCGTGCACCGGCCCGGCTGCATCCTGATCGTACAGGTCCACCTGGATCACGCCAAAGCGGCCGCGCTGAACCGGATCGCCGACGAAGCGGGCGGCATCGTCCTCGACGATGGCCAGGCGCTCATCGGCGGGCGGCAGCGCAAACCACTGCCCGGCCACCGCCACCACCTGCGGGCTGATCTCGACCACCGTCAGCGCCGTGCCGGGCAGACGCCGGTGACACCAGCGCGTCAGCGACGCCGCCCCCAGCCCCAGTTGCAGGATGCGGGCAGGCGGCCGCATGAACAGCAGCCAGGCCATCATGTCGCGGATGTAGGCCAGCACCAGCGTCTCGGGCTTGCGGATCGACATCGCCCCCTGCACCCAGGGCGAACCGAAGTGCAGGTAGCGGATGCCGTCCAGCTCGGAAAAGCTGATGACTGGTGCTGGCGGCCGGCGCCGGCGGCGATCAACCACCGGAGGCCAGCAG
This sequence comes from Lautropia sp., assembly GCA_030532425.1. GTDB lineage: Bacteria > Pseudomonadota > Gammaproteobacteria > Burkholderiales > Burkholderiaceae_E > Lautropia. The sequence continues at coordinate 107,192 of JAUNLD010000003.1, forward strand.
CAGCGCGTTCATGCGGCGCACAAAGCCGGCCGGGTCGTCCAGCTTGCCACCATCGGCCAGCGTGGCCTGATCCAGCAGCAGGCTCGACCAGTCGTCGAAGCGGCTGTCCTCGGCCTTCAGCCGCTGCACCAACGGGTGATCCGGGTTGATCTCCAGGATCGGCTGGCGGGTGGGCACGGGCTGACCGGCCTGCTTGAGCAGGCGCTCCAGCGTGCCGCTCATGTCGCCCTCGCCCGCCACCAGGCAGGCGGCCGAATCGGTCAGGCGGTTGCTGACGCGTACATCCTTGACGCGCTCGCCCAGCGTGCGCTTGAGCTTCTCGGTGAGGTCCTTCAGGCCTGCCGCCACTTCTTCGGCCGCCTTCTTCTCGGCCTCGTCGGCCAGCTCGCCCAGATCCAGCCCGCCACGGGCCACCGACGTCAGCGGCGTGCCGTCGAACTCGTGGAGGTGGCTCAGCATCCACTCGTCCACACGATCCCACAGCAGCAACACCTCGATGCCCTTCTTGCGGAAGATCTCGAGCTGCGGGCTGTTGCGGGCCCCGGCTTCGGTGTCGGAGGTGATGTAATAGATGGCCTTCTGGCCATCCTTCATCCGTGCCTTGTACTGGGCCAGCGAGATCAGGCCGTCGCCGGCAGCGCCAGCCTCGGCGCCCTGAGATTCTTTGGCCTTCTTCGCTGCGCCATCACCCGCAGCGCCCTCCTCGCCCACGACGACGGCATCCACGACATCATCGTCCGAAGCCTGCGCCACCTCGGCATCAGCGGCCTTGCTCACCACCGGCCCGCCGGTCGAGGCAAAGCGCAGCAAGCCGGCGATTTTCTCGCGGTTCTTGTAGTCTTCACCCACGCCTTCCTTCAGCACCTGGCCGAACTGCGCCCAGAAGGTCTCGTAGTCGGCCTGCCGGTTCTCGGCCATGTCCTCCAGCAGCGACAACACACGGCGGATGTTGCCCTCGCGGATCAGCTTGACGTCACGGCTTTCCTGCAGGATCTCGCGCGAGACGTTCAGCGGCAGGTCGCTGGAATCGACCACACCCTTCACGAAGCGCAGATAGGCCGGGATCAGCTGCTCGGCGTCGTCCATGATGAAGACACGACGCACGTAGAGCCGGATGCCATGACGCTGCTGACGGTCCCACAGATCGAAGGGTGCATGCTTCGGGATGTAGAGCAGCTGCGTGTATTCGGTGCGCCCTTCGACCCGGTTGTGCGTGTGGGCGAGCGGGCCCTCGAAATCATGCGAGATGTGCTTGTAGAACTCATCGTATTCGTTCTCGGTGATCTCGCTCTTCGGACGCAGCCACAGCGCCTTCGCCTGGTTGACGACCTCCCACTCGCCGGTCTCGACCATCGCCTGCTTCTCGGCATCCCACTTCGTGGCCTTCATCCGCACCGGCAGCGCGATGTGATCGGAATAATTGCGCACGAGCGAACGGAGCTTGCCTTCGTCCAGCAGCGAATCGTATTCGTGACCGTCCTCGGTATCGGTGTCGTTCGGGCGGATGTGCAACATCACCGTGGTGCCCCGCTGCTCGCGCTCGATGGTCTCGATCGTGAACTCGCCATCACCGGCCGACACCCAGCGGATGCCTGCGGAGGCCGGATCGCCGGCGTGACGGCTCTCGACCGTGACGCGGTCGGCCACGATGAAGGAGGAATAGAAGCCGACACCGAACTGGCCGATCAGGTTCGAATCACGGGCACGGTCACCGGTCAGCTGGCTGAAAAATTCCTTCGTGCCGGAACGGGCGATCGTGCCCAGGTTCCGGATGGCCTCGTCACGGTTCATGCCGATGCCGTTGTCGCGGATGCTGATCGTGCGGGCACTGCGATCGACCTCGATCCAGATGCCCAGCTCGCTGTCGCCGCCATAGAGGGCATCGTTGTCGAGCGCCTCAAAGCGCAGCTTGTCGCAGGCGTCGGAGGCATTGGAGATCAGCTCGCGCAGGAAGATGTCGCGGTTGCTGTAGAGGGAGTGGATCATCAGATCGAGCAGCTGCTTGATCTCGGTCTGGAATCCCAGGGTTTCTTTCTTCGTATCGCTCATGGAAAAGACAGCTCTTCTGGCAATGTCTGCAATGATATCCGCTGGAGGTGGGTACGGTGTCGGCGGGTTTCAAGAGGCTCGACCGGTCAAGAGACGATGGCGATGTCAGGAGATGGCACAGATGAACAGTAAAGCGGTCGAACCGATACGCGGGCTGATGAGGGAGCAGCCGACCCAGTGCACACGAAAACGGGGCGGCACCAGACGTCTGGTGCCGCCCCTGGGCCTGGCTGCCGTGACAGCCCGTGGCTTACTGGTTCACACGAGTATTCCAGTGCGCGCTGCCCCAATCATTGGCAGTGGCAGCATAGTAGCTCTGAGGCTTCAACGCCTGACCCGGCGCCCAGCCCTCGGGCACATTCCAGGTGGTGCAGTTCTTGTAGGCTCTGCCAATCAACATGGCGCTGGTCCAGCACAGATCGACACTTCTCTCGTCGTCGAGGCTCTTCTCAACGGAAAGGGTGAGCAGCACTCGGCCCTTGCTGCCGGTGCCCGGTTGATCCGATGAGTACTTCTCAGGATCGTGCCAGTACTGCACCGTACTGCCGAAGAGGATCAGATCGTTCGGCGCGATGGTTCTGGATGCCGCCCCGCCGGCGAGCTGTTCCCCCTGATACAGCCAGTACTGCTTGCCCTTGAGATCCTCCGAATACTGGTGAATCCCGGCCCAGCGAGGCAGGGTAAGACCCTTGACCGGGTCATGAGCGACGTGCATGGCCATCGTGATCTGATTGAAGGCCCAGACGGTGCCCCGGGGATCGTTGGCGCCTTTCCAGACACCGCTACGGAAAGCATGAAGGTAGCTGCCGATGGCCGGGGAATGGGTGCCCGCATCGTTGCCCCCATCAGCATAGGAACTGGCCCTGCTTTCGTAGTACACCGATATGCGGTCAGGATCATCGCTCTCGGGCTTTTTCTCCCCGGGTTCCGTATCCTGCGGGCCTTTGGCCAGGCTGGCAAACGGCGGGAGCCCTGCCATGCCGCGCGCTCTCGGTGTCCAGGCATCGAACATGGCGGCCAGCAAGGCGCCGCTGACGCCATGGGCGTTGACAGGTGTGGCCGTGGTTTTCAGGCCTCCTTCGGCAACGGGTGCCGTGCCTTTCCGGTCATTCCAGTTATAGGTGAAGGAGGTTTCCCCCACCTCGGCGTTGTACCTGTCACGCAGCTCCTGCCCGAGGTGAACGAGGGGCTGGCCCGAGCGCCAGTCCGAAGGCAGCTCCCACTGATCACACACCTTCTGAAAATCGTTGGACGCCTTGCTGAACGTGATGCAGGTCGAGAAGCGCCTGTCGTTCTGCTCGTCATGAGCAACATCCAGCTCCACGCTGCCAAAATCCCTGGCATCCTCGAAACGGGTGTTCCAGGCATGCTTCCAGCCCGTGTAGTACTCGTTGGGCTGAATCGTCGACACCTTCTCACTGGTCAGTGTCAGCGCCAGCGCTTCTCTTGGCTCGTACTGCCTGAAGTCCGGTGCCTCTTGATACTGCATGCTCAGTGTCTGGCCGATTTCCAGCGGTGCATTCACCGGCGGCTGGTTTGCACTCCCCTTCTTCTGCATGCCAGGGAGCGAGACACCAAACTTGACCGCAGGCAGGTCAGGCCGTTTGACCGATGACAGGTGGGAAGCCTCCCGCAATGGTCCCTCCATGAGGGCAACTTCATAGACATGCCGGCCCAACCCGGTATTGCCGGTATCGGGACTCACATCTTCCTTCAGCAGAACCACAGGGCCCTTCAGATCGGTGACCTCCTCCTTGATATTCATGGCGGAAGATGCGTAGGATCGGAACACTTTCCTGTCTGCATCGAGCCAGTTCCACAGGGGCTGGCCGCTCTCATCCCGCTCGCCGAGCCGCGACAGCAAAGCCTGGATCAGCAGATCACCACGGACATGCATCGCACCGCTGGCAGCATCCTTGTAAATGGGACCCGAAGCACCGGCTGGTGCCTTGGTGCCGAGTTTGCTCGTGTTGCCGACAGTATCGGTGCCGGCTGCACGGTTGCCTTGATTCGTGGCGTCACTGCCGCAGGCAGTGAGGGCCATGCCAAGGGCAATGACGAGCGCATGGTGGGCATGATGAGGACGAAGTGTCATGTGACGACCTCCAGGATCGATGGCGTGAAAACACGGGAGAATGCTCAGCACCACCTGATGCGGATGTCTGACCGGCAGGCTCTCCTCTGTCGGTCAGGTCTCCACCAGATCAGTTCTGCTTGCGCAAGTGTCTGCCACCCATGCCCAGCGACGCGCTTGACAGACAGACAGGTTGTGCTTAGAACAGTATGCGTGCAATTTTGTAACTTAGTATTAATATCCGACAGTCAACGACCCAGAATTCCGGCTCGAAACGTAAAAAATGTTCATGACATTTCACACATAGACGCTCAACATCATCCGCTCCGAATGCCTTGAACCTAGAGCGTGTTGTCGGGCGCACGGAAAAAGGGCCGTATCAGCCTGTACCAATACGGCCCCCACAGACATGGCATCCCCAGGGCCTGTGCCTATCGGGCCGCCCGGGTACGCCAATGAACGATTTTGCCCCCCACACGGGCTACCACATAGCAACTCTGCGGCTTCAGCACCTGGCCCGGCGTCCAGCCCTCTGGCACGACCCAGCTCGTGCAGTGCCTGGCCGGGTTGAAGCCGGCCCCGTCAAGCTCGTCCAGCACATGTCGACGCATCAGGCATCCGTACTGCTCTTTTCGATCGTCAGCCGAAGCAGCGCCAGCCGTTTTGGCTCACCGTAGCGCACGGGGTCATGCCAGTATTGGACGGCGCTGCCGAACAGGATCAGGTCATTGGACACGATCACCTTGCCGCCACCGTCACGGCTCAGCTGTTCTCCCTGATACAGCCAGACCTGATACCCTCGTGATCAATAATCAGCACACAGGCAACCGTCTTACCGGGCTGTGCGGGTACTCCAGTAAAACGGAGGCTCCCAGTTTCTATTACGGGCGTGCGTCATGAGCTGGTAACCCTGCGGCTTCAGAATCTGGCCTGGCACCCACCCCTCCGGGATGACCCAGGTCGTGCAATTCTTGCTCCATTGGTACCCATTCACGGTGTAGATCGTCCAGCACAGGTCGGCGCTTCGAGCGTCGCTCGCACTCTTTTCCACGCTCAAAGTGACGGCTGCCGTACTCTTGGGGTTGCTGTAAAGCTCGTCGTCGATCCAGTACTGCACGATGCTGCCGAAGAGAAGCAGGTCGTTCGGGGCGATGACCTTGACCTTCCTGTCAAGACTGAGCTGTTCACCCTGATAAAGCCAGATCTGATGGCCACCGTTTTTTTCATCGAGGCCCAGTTCATGCAGGCCAGCCCAGCGCGGCAAGGTCAGCCCCTTCACCGGGTCGTGGTTCAGATGCATGGCCATCGTCAGCTGCTCGAACGACGCGGAAGCAGCGCGAGGCTCTCCCGGGCGTTTCCAGGTGCCGCTGCGAAAAGCGTAGAGATAACTGCCCACGGCAGGCGAATGCGTGTCCGCATGAGCCGTGCCATCGGCATAGGTGGTGGCCCGGCTTTCGTGGTACACCGACACACGGGCAGGGGGATCACCGAAAGGCACGAGCGTGCCAGGTGTGGGGTCCAGCGCGCCTTTGACAAGACTGGCGAAACCGGGCAGCGCACGCATGCCGGCAGCACGGGGCGTCCATGCATCGAACATGGCAGCCAGCACCGCTCCGCTGATGCCATGCTGATTGACAGGCTCCGTGGTGGTTTTCAGGCTATCGGCCGAAACCTGTGGCGTGCCTTTGCGGTCATTCCACCGCCAGAACGTGCGGTCATCAAGGGAAAGGGTCTCTACCAGATATTGGGACAGATGGGTCAGCGGCTCTCCTGAAGACCAGCCATCAGGAACCTGCCACCGATCACACAACCAGTGGTTCTCATAATACTGGCCCTCGTAATGCACGCAAGCCTTGACATGCCTTTTTTCGAGATCCACGACCTCAACTTCCAGCTGCACATGGGTGATGATATTGCTTTTCCCCCACCAGCCATGGTGCCATAGCACTCCTCGATCTACATAGGGATTTTGACCATCATTCCAATAATAGGCATTCGGATGAATGGTCTTGGCAGTCCCGGCTGTAAACGTATATTCCTCGCCCAGCCCACCGTAATACAGGTTTGTGCTGATAAAGGCGTTATGCCTCATGGCCCGAAGCTTCATCGTGTCGCCGACTACCAGCGGCGTTGTCACCGGCGCCTGAATCCCTCCCCCCTTCCTGCTCATGCCAGGCATCGACAAGCCAAACTGGATGGAAGACTCGTCAAAACGCCTGGTGCGCCAATCTCCTTCCCGCTTGTGAATATGCGGTGGATAAAGGAGCGGGCCATGCTTGAGGTCGATCGTCGCCACATAGGGACCCAATCCCGTCCGGGCCGTGTCAGGCTTGATGTCTTCCGCCACCAACGCCGCCGGCCCCAGTAGCGGCAACTCTTCATCTCCGGTATAAAAATTAACATATTTATAGGTGTCTGCATCGAGCCAGCTGATCAGCGGCTGACCTTTCGCATCACGCTCATTCAGCCTCGACAGCAAAAGCTGTATCAACAGATCTCCACGAATATGGATCTTGCGAGTGTCAGGATCCTCGTATATGGGCCCCTTGTCATCCACCGATGTGGGCGCCTTGGTGCTGAACACGCCCTTCCCGACACGACTGTCGGTACCGGTTGAACCACCGCCGTCAGGGCTGACAGATTCGCCGCCACAGGCGGCCAACGCCACCCCAAGGGCGATGGCAAGCACAGTCTTGCCGTGTTGAAAACGGAATGTCATGTCACATCCTCCTGGATCGATACATCAAATACGAGAGATGCTTGCGCCCGACGCTGGAAGGGGATGCCTGACCGGTCAGGCAAGCGCTTGACAGTATGAATGTAACAATTTGACATCAGGGCAAGCGCTGATGCTCGATGACTACAATGTTTCGATTACTGAATAAAATTACTTTTCGATACAAATATCGGGTGAGCCTGATGGCGTGAGCCCCAGCACGAACACGTCCCCGTCCGCTGCCATGAACGCACGGCCACGGTAATGCACCCGCACTTCAGCCAGCAGGCCGGCCTGCTCCTCCGGCGAGTGGTGCCGGGGGCTGAAATGCGTGAGGATCAGGTTCGGCAGCCCCGCCTCTTCGGCAAAGCACGCGACCTCCCGGGCGCTGCTGTGCCCACGCCCGGCCCCGATGCGATCCTGCACCGCCTGCGAATAGGTGGCTTCGTGCACCAGCAGCTGGGCGCCCCGGCAGGCCCCGGCCAGCACCGAAGGCGCTTCATTGTCCCCGCCGATGACGGCCGCGATCGCCTGATGACGGATGCTGAGCACCGCCGCGCTCTTCAGCGTGCACCCCTGCCAGACGACATCCTGCCCCTCACGCAACCGTCCCCACAGCGGCCCTGGCGGAAGACCCTGGGCCTCGAGCGCGGCCGCATCGAGCTTCACGATGCGCTGCCTCAGCTCGAATCGAAACGCATGGCTCGGCACCCGATGCTGCTGCGCGTGCGTGCTGAGCCACAGCTCGGCATCCCGCCCCACCATCAGCCGCCGAGCTTCGTCCTGGAAGGTCTCGACATCGGTGAAGCGGATCTCGAAGGGCAGATGCAGATCCGTCAGCTGCCAGGTGGCCTGCAACCACTGCCACAATGGCGCCGGTGCGATCAGCTGCAACGGATGCTGCCGGCCATTGAGCCCCATCGTCGCCAGCAGCCCGGGCAGCCCATAGCAATGATCGCCATGCACATGACTGATGCAGATGCCCGCCAGATCGTGCAGCGACAGCGGTTGCACCAGCAACTGATGCTGCGTGGCCTCCGCGCAGTCGATCAGCCACCAGCCCCGCCCCGTGGCCGGGCTCTGCAACGCCATCGCCGACATGTGACGATGGCGGGTGGGCACACCGGATGAAGTGCCGAGGATGGTGAGTTTCAGCATGGGGAAAAAAACCTGCTCATCCACCCGTCTGTCAGGGCGGCTGCTCAGCATCAGAAAACCTCCGCAAGCATCTGGACCCGGTCTTCGCCTCTTGCAGCAGAACGGGACCAGTCATCCGGCGGGTGGCCGTTCTCCAGCATCCTGCGAAACACCCGATAGGCATTATCGTCACTCTCGTAGGCCCGTTTGGTGTCCTCGTCATTGACCCATGCAAAAACGATCACCCGACTGGAAGCGTGATAACGAAAGAACAGCCGGTATTGCTGAAAGAACTTAGCTCGAAACCAGTGCTTGTGATCCTTGCCCAGCGTCCCACCCTGGCGATACTCGGGACGGGAAGGGTCTTGTGGAACAATGTCGAAAACGAGCCTCGTGATCGCCGCCAGCCTTTTGGTCACGTTTTTCTTCACATAGCCCGTCGGATCTTTCTGCTTCAGCGCCTCAACCTGCTGTGCCAGTGCCTCGAGCTGCATGAGAAACAACGGATGAGCAAAAACCGTCCAGCCGTTAATGACCAGAGGCTTCGGATTGCCCGTGCTCATTCATCATCTGCCCGCAAGGGAGCATCCAGATCGACCTCCACACCAGCAACCAGCCTCTGAAGGCGTCGAGCCATGCCCGAATCGAGCACTTGCAGATACTCGGGATGATTGCGCATGTCCGGAGCCAGAAAATCCGGAAACCGCCCCAACACCGGATCATCCCCTTCAGCACTCTCGGCGCGCGTCATCACCACCTCGCCATCCAGGCAGATGCTGTAACGGATCTTGTCACGCTTGCCGAGCCCAAGCGCACGGCGCACCGTTTCTAGCACTGTGGTCTGGTAACGGTCCGTCAGCGTGGATTCGGCATCGAGCGAGACAGGCATGGAAGGCAATTTCCAGACTGGCGTTGAGCGCCAGTCATGGTAATGCAATTGCATTGACATGGTCAAAGATGACTTCCCATCGAAGACGGGATCAAGGCGAGGCGCACCGTATTTGCCCTGTCAAATCTGCACAATTGTAATGACCCACTAAAAACCTGCTCAGGTGTTATCGTTCGAGGAGAACACTGATGAGCATGTTGATGAACGAAGAAATCAAGCGCTGGACCTGACCTCCTCCCTATAAGTTGGCCCATCCAGAAGTGGAAGAATCGGCGACACTAGGACAGGAGGTCCGTCGCCATGAAGAAG
>JAUNLD010000035.1 GCA_030532425.1 Lautropia sp.
TACCTGCGTCAGCTGGCGGCCAACCGGGGCAACATCCTGTTCGTCGGCACCAAGCGCCAGTCACGCGAGATCATCGCCGAAGAGGCTGCACGCTGCGGCATGCCGTATGTCGACGAGCGCTGGCTGGGCGGCATGCTCACCAACTTCAAGACGGTCAAGGGCTCGATCAAGCGCCTGAAGGACATGGAGCAGGCTGTCGAGGATGGCGCGCTGGAGCAGATGACCAAGAAGGAAGCGCTGCTGTTCACGCGTGAACTGGAGAAGCTCACCGCCTCGCTGGGCGGCATCAAGGATCTGAACGGCCTGCCCGACGCGCTCTTCATCGTCGACGTCGGCTATCACAAGATCGCCGTCACCGAAGCCCGCAAGCTGGGTGTGCCCATCGTGGCCGTGGTCGATACCAACCACTCGCCCGAAGGCATCGACTACGTGATCCCCGGCAACGACGACTCCGGCCGTGCCGTGCGCCTGTACGCCCGTGGCGTGGCTGATGCCATCCTGGAAGGCAAGGCTGCCGCCCTGCAGGAAACCGTCAAGGCCGCTGCCGAAGAAGACGCCTCGGCCGACGAGGCCGCTGCCGAGGACGAGGCAGCCTGAGCCGTCCCCGTGCCGGGTCGTGCCGGATGACGCTGTCGTCCGCCGGCCCGGGCCGCAGCCCACGGGAGCCTTGCGGGGCTTCCGTGGCTGGAACAAGAACATCGACAAGCTGTCGGGCAATTGCTGCCGGGCCGTTGACACGCACCTGTGTCAGCCGGGCCGCTTGCCCGCAGCCCCTCCCGAACGAACAAGAGGAACACAGCAATCATGGCGGAAATTACCGCAGGTATGGTGAAGACGCTGCGCGAGAAGACCGACGCGCCGATGATGGAATGCAAGAAGGCGCTGACCGAGGCCAACGGCGACATGGAACGCGCCGAGGAGATCCTGCGCGTCAAGCTGGGCAGCAAGGCCAGCAAGGCCGCCAGCCGGATCGCTGCCGAGGGCGTGGTGGGCGTGCACCTGGCCAACGGGGGCAAGCTGGGCGCCATCGTCGAACTGAACTGCGAAACCGACTTCGTGGCCAAGAACGAAGATTTTCTGGCCTTCACGGCCGAGGTGGCACGTCTGGTGGCCGAGAAGGCCCCGGCCGACGTGGCTGCGCTGTCGGCCCTGCCGATGGCGGATGGGCGCACCGTCGACGAGACCCGTACCGCCCTGGTGGGCAAGATTGGCGAGAACATGAGCCTGCGCCGCTTCGTGCGCGTCGAGGCCAAGGGCACGCTGGCCAGCTACATCCACGGTGGCGCCAAGATCGGTGTGCTGATCGACCTGGAAGGCGGTGACGAAGCGCTGGCCCGTGATCTGGCCATGCACATTGCCGCCACCAAGCCGCTGGCGCTCTCCAAAGAGCAGGTGCCGGCCGAGGTGATCGCCAAGGAGCGCTCCATTGCCGAGCAGAAAGCTGCGGAATCGGGCAAGCCGGCCGAAATTGCCGCCAAGATGGTGGATGGTGCCGTCCAGAAGTACCTGAAGGAAGTGACCCTGCTTGGCCAGCCGTTCGTCAAGGACGACAAGGTGACGGTCGAGCAGCTGCTGAAGAACCGCCAGGCACGTGTGGACTCGTTCACCCTGTACGTGGTGGGCGAGGGCATCGAGAAGAAACAGGACGATTTCGCTGCCGAAGTGGCCGCTCAGGTCGCCGCCGCCCGCTGATCGTCCAACACAACCTGGAGCATTCCCATGAGCAGCGATTCCGCATCGAAAACCGCCGGGCAGGGGGCCGAGGCCCCCAAGGCCGCCTACCGTCGCGTCTTGCTCAAGCTGTCGGGCGAGGCCCTGATGGGCAACGACAGTTACGGCATCAACCGCCAGACCATCGAGCAGATGTGTCGCCAGGTGGCCGAGGTCAACAGCCTCGGGGTCGAGCTGGCCGTCGTCATCGGTGGCGGCAACATCTTCCGCGGTGTTTCGGTGGGGGCGGCCGGCATGGATCGTGCCACGGCTGACTACATGGGGATGCTGGCCACGGTGATGAACGCCCTGGCCCTGCAGGATGCGCTTCGGCACGCCGGTGTCGAGGCGCGGGTGCAGTCGGCGCTCAACATCGAGCAGATCGTCGAGCCCTATATCCGTCCGAAGGCGCTGCGCTATCTGGAAGAGGGCAAGGTCGTGATCTTTGCGGCCGGTACCGGCAACCCGTTCTTCACCACCGATACCGCTGCGGCGCTGCGGGGTGCGGAGATCAATGCCGAGCTGATCCTCAAGGCCACCAAGGTTGACGGTGTCTACACCGCGGATCCAGTCAAGGATCCGTCGGCCACACGCTACCGCGAGATCACCTTCGACGAGGCGATCCTGCGCAACCTGAAGGTGATGGACGCAGCCGCCTTTGCGCTGTGCCGTGACCAGAACATGCCGCTGAAGGTCTTCTCGATCTTCAAGGAAGGCGCGCTGACCCGCGTGGTCTGCGGTGAGGACGAAGGCACGCTGGTGCACGTCTGATGAATCCGGCAGGCTTGAGCTGCCGTCCACCCCGGAGGCCGTGGCCGTGCCCGTGCGGCCAGATGTCTCCCGCGGGCCTTCCTGCGGCCCGCTGACCCGGGCAGCCTTCGTCAGGTGACAACGTGCCGTGCCCGGGTGGGGGCTTCCCCCGGAAGGCCGGGGTCTCCCCGGAACAGCCCCGCCCAGCAGCCCGTACCCTCAGGCCCGCCCTGGCCCAATTCAATCCATCGAGATACCGCTCATGTCCACCCCCACTGAAGTCCGGAAATCTGCCGACCAGAAGATGCAGAAGGGTCTTGAAACCTTTCGCAGCAGTCTTGCCAAGATCCGTACCGGCCGCCCGCATCCCGGCGTGCTGGACCACATCCATGTCGATTACTACGGCACCTCCACCCCCATCAGCCAGGTGGCCAACATCTCGCTGGCCGATGCCCGCACGCTGAGCGTGACGGTCTGGGAAAAGGCGATGGCCACCGTCGTCGAGAAGGCCATCCGCGATTCCGACCTGGGGGTCAACCCGCAGTCGATGGGGACGGTCATCCGCGTGCCGATGCCGCCGCTCTCCGAAGAGCGTCGCCGCGACATCGTCAAGATCACCCGCCACGAGGGCGAATCGGCCAAGGTGGCCATCCGCGGCATCCGCCGCGACGCCAACGCCGAGCTGAAAGAGCTGGCCAAGGCCAAGGAAATCTCCGAAGACGACGACCGTCGTGGTCAGGACGAGATCCAGAAGCTCACCGACCGCTACATCGCCGAGATCGACAAGCTGCTCGCTGCCAAGGAGCAGGAAATCATGACGGTCTGAGCAGACCATCCCACGCCGGTCACGTCCATGATCCACTTTACCAGTTCGACCCAATCCGTCCCGCAGGGCGGGGCGGTGCCGCGCCACATCGCCGTCATCCTCGATGGCAACGGCCGTTGGGCCACGCGGCGGCATCTGCCGCGCGCCGCCGGCCACCGCAAGGGGGTCGAGGCGGTCCGCGCCACGGTCGAGGGCTGTGCCCGGCGCGGCGTCGAATACCTGACGCTCTTTGCCTTCAGCTCCGAAAACTGGCGCCGCCCGGCCGATGAGGTCTCGCTGCTGATGCGCCTGTTCCTCTCGGCCCTGCAGCGCGAGGTGGCGCTGCTCGACCGCAACGGCATCCGCCTGAAGGTGGTGGGCGACCTGAGCCGCTTCGAGCCGCGCCTGCGGCAGATGATCGCGGATGGCGAGGCCCGCACGGCTGCCCATACCCGGATGACGCTGACCATCGCGGCCAACTATGGCGGACGCTGGGACATCCTGCAGGCGGCCAATGCCACCCTCCGGCAACGCGAGGCCCAGGGTGTGCCTGCCAGCCAGCCGATCACCGAAGAAGAGCTGGCCAGCCACCTGTCGCTGGCCTACGCCCCCGAACCTGACCTGTTCATCCGCACCGGCGGCGAGCAGCGCATCAGCAACTTCCTCCTGTGGCAGCTGGCCTATACCGAGCTGCATTTCTGCGAGTGCTTCTGGCCCGAATTCAACGATCAGCGCCTTGAAGAAGCCATCCAGTGGTATGCCCAGCGTGAGCGCCGCTTTGGCCGTACCAGTGGCCAGACCCGTCAGGATGCTGCCGGCACGGCCTCTTCATGACGTCCTGTCGGGATGCAGCCCGGATGGCGGGCTGTGATGGCGGCTTGTTTCGGGCCCTTGCCTTGTCCGGGCCGTCGTGGGGTGGCCGCGGCGCCACAGGCACACGAGGTGCGCCCTCGGCAGGTGCCCCGCCTGTCGGCGATGGCATGGGCACGAGCAGGCGCGGGGACGGCAGCAGGGAACCCGCCCCGGGTGATGCGGATGGCGCCGTGCCCTGAAACGGGGGCGCCAGCCTGCCTGTGCCTTTCCACGCACGCACTGTCGTGTCTGCGCATCGCCCGGCCCAGTGCCGGCCGTGCGGGCCGCGCCAACTTCCGGCATCATCCGCAAGGCCCGTCGGCCTTCATTCCCTTGTGCCCGTCCCCTGAAAGGAGTCTGACCCATGTTGCGACAGCGTGTCATCACGGCCGTGTTGCTGTTTCTTGCCGTGGTGGGCGTGCTTGCCCTGGGCGGTGCCGATGCCTGGGCGCTCCTGATGCTGCCGGTGATGGTGCTGGCCATCGTCGAATGGCTGCGCCTCTTGCAGCGAGCGCCCTGGCTGCCGCTGCTGGGCGCGCTGGCCGGGGCGGCGGCCTACTGGTGGCTGCGTGCGGGCGTGGGGGCGCCGCCGGGCTGGCTGGCACCGGTGATGGCGCTGGGTTTGCTGGCCTGGCTGCTGATGGCCTGTGCCTCGGTGTTTCGGGTGCAGCCGCTGGGCACCAATCCGTGGTTGCCGGCGGTGTCGATGCTGGCGCTGTGGATCTCGCTCTACGAGCTGCGCATCGCCGGCGCTTCGGTGCTGCTGTCTGCGATGGCGCTGGTCTGGCTGGCCGACATCGGTGCCTACTTTACCGGGCGGGCCTTTGGGCGCCGCAAGCTGGCGCCCCGGGTGTCGCCCGGCAAGTCGTGGGAAGGCGTCTGGGGCGGCATCGCCCTGTGCATCGTCACGGCCCTGGTCTTTCGGGGGGCTGCGGGCAGCCTGCCCGATGATTTCGTGGTGTTTTCCACCGTGCTGGCACAGCACACCGGGGGGCCGGTGATGGGGCTGGTGCTGGCGGCGGTGGTGCTGCTGTCGGTGCTGGGTGATCTGTACGAGAGCCTGCTCAAGCGCCATGCGGGCGTCAAGGACAGCGGCCGATGCCTGCCGGGCCACGGCGGCATGTTCGACCGCATCGACGGCCTGATTCCGGCGATGCCGCTGTGCCTGCTGATCTGGATGTCGCTGGCCTGAACGCCGGTGTGAGAGAGTTGATCTGATGAAGACCGTATCCGTCTTTGGGGCCACCGGTTCGATCGGTGACAGCACCCTCGATGTCATTGCCCGCCATCCCGGGCGCTACCGGGTGCATGCGCTGACCGCGCACCGCAATGTCGACAAGCTGCTCACGCTGGCCCTGCGCCACCGGCCCGAGGTTGTCGTGCTCTCGTCGACCGAGGCCGCCGCCGGCTTCGAGGCCCGCTTGCGGGCGGCCGGGCTGTCCACCCGTCTGGGCGTTGGCCCGGACGCCCTGGTCGAGGTGGCCGCCACCGCCGGCATCGACTGCGTGATGGCCGCCATCGTCGGCGCGGCCGGGCTGGCGCCGACGCTGATGGCCGCGCGCCATGCCCGCACGCTGCTGCTGGCCAACAAGGAATCGGTGGTGATGGCGGGTCGCCTGTTTGCCGACACCTGCCGTCGGTCCGGCGTGACGCTGCTGCCGGTCGACAGCGAACATAATGCGATCTTCCAGTGCCTGCCGGACCGCTCCACCCGGCTCGATCCGCGCCAGGTGGTCCGTCGCCTGGTGCTGACGGCCTCGGGCGGACCGTTCCGCACCTGGCCGATCGAGCAGATCGAGAAGGCCACGCCGGCACAGGCCTGCAAGCATCCCAACTGGTCGATGGGCCGCAAGATTTCGGTCGATTCGGCCACCATGCTCAACAAGGGGCTGGAACTGATCGAGGCCCAGGTTCTCTTCGACATGCCGCCCGAGCGACTTGACGTGCTGATCCACCCGCAAAGCATCGTGCACTCGATGGTCGAGTACCAGGACGGTTCGGTCCTGGCGCAGATGGGCAACCCCGACATGCGGGTGCCCATTGCCCATGCGCTGGCCTATCCCGAGCGCATCGACAGCGGCGTGCCGCCGCTCGATCTGGCGCGTGCCGGCGGACTGCATTTCGAGGAACCCGACCTGGCGCGCTTTCCGTGCCTGGGGCTGGCCCAGCAGGCGATGGTGGCGGGGGGGGGTGCCCCCTGCGTGCTCAACGCCGCCAACGAGGCCAGTGTGCAGGCTTTCCTTGACGAACGCATCGGCTTTGCCGATATTGCCCGAATCAACGAGGCCGTGCTGGCGGCAGCAGGCAGTGCGCCTGCGCCGACCTCGCTGGCCGAAGCCGTCGAACTCGACACCGAGGCACGCCGCCTGGCGGCCGACCGCATCCAGAGACTACGTCCATGACCACCCTGATCGCCTTCCTGTTCGCCCTTGGCGTGCTGGTTTTTGTCCACGAGCTGGGCCACTACCTGGTGGCCCGCTGGTGTGGCGTCAAGATCCTGCGCTTTTCCATCGGCTTCGGCAAGCCGCTGCTCACCTGGAAGGTGGGGCGCGACCAGACCGAATGGAGCCTCTCGCCCATTCCGCTCGGCGGCTATGTGCGCATGCTCGATGAAGAGGAGGGGGGCAAGATCGACCCGGCCGAAGTCCACCGTGCCTTCAACCGCCTGCCGCTCTCCCGGCGTGCGGCGGTGGTGGTGGCGGGGCCGGTGGCCAACTTCCTGCTGGCCATCGTCCTGTACGCGGTGCTGGGGATGTCGGGCCTGCAGGAGCCGGCGCCGGTGCTGTCGGCGCCACCTGCCGGTACGGCCGCCGCGGCTGCAGGCCTGCGCGACGGCGATCGCGTGCAGCGCATCGATGGCGAGGCCGTCGAGACCTTCTCGGCGCTGCGCCTGAAGATGATCGATGCCGTGGTCGAGCGCCGCCCGATCTCGCTGGAGGTGAGCGGCCCCGAGGGCATGCGCACGGTGGCCATCGACACCACCGGCCTGCCGCCCGGTGAAGTCGAACGCGATTTCGCCAGCACGCTGGGCGTCGAGCTGAAGGCCGGCATCGTGCGCGTGGGCTTTGTCGAGGAGGGCAGTGCTGCCGCGCAGGCAGGCCTGCAGGCGGGTGATACGGTGCTGCGCGTCGACGGCCAGCCGCTGGCCAGTGCCTCGGCACTGATCGAACAGGTCAGGGCCTCGGATGGCAGCCACCCCTTGCAGCTGCTGGTGATGCGTGATGGCAGCGAGATGACGCTGCCCGTCACGCCGGCACTGGTCTACGACCAGGATCCGCAAGATCCCTCGGCGCCGCCGCTGCGCAAGGGACGCATCGGTGCCGGCCTGCAACAGCAGTTCGAGATGGTGACGGTGGATCTGGGCCCGCTGAGCGCGCTGGCCTATGGCGCCGAGCGCACCTGGGAGATGTCGGTGTTCTCGCTGCGGATGCTGGGCAAGATGGTGATGGGCAGCCTTTCCTGGAAAAACCTTTCCGGGCCGGTGGCCATTGCCGATTACGCCGGGCAGTCGGCCGCCATCGGCTGGTATGCCTACGTCGGCTTCATGGCGCTCATCAGTGTCAGCCTGGGGGTGCTCAATCTGCTGCCGGTGCCCGTGCTGGACGGCGGGCGTTTGGTATATTACGCGCTCGAAGCGCTCAAGGGCAGCCCGTTTTCCGAGCGCTTCCGGCAAGTCACCCAGCAGGTGGGCCTTGTCATGGTCGTCGGTCTGATGATCGTGGCGCTGTTCAACGACCTTTCCCGGTTGTTCGGCTGACATGATCCTGATCGCGCCTTTCCTCCGTCACTGATCGCGCGATACACGATTCCGGGTGCCTCGGTATCGCGCCGAGGAACCGGGTATCAAACACGCGATTTTCCCCTCATGGATCGGCACGCTGGCTGCCGCCGCCACCCTGGCCTGGACGGCGCCGGCCCTTGCCTTCACCCCGTTCACCGTTCGTGACATCCGGGTTCAGGGCTTGCAACGCACCGAGGCGGGTACGGTCTTTGGCTATCTGCCCCTGCGGGTGGGTGACGAGCTCACCCCGGCCCGTGCCAGCGAGGCGATCAAGGCGCTCTACGCCACGGGTTTCTTCAAGGACGTGCAGCTGGCCCGCGAGGGCGAGGTGCTGGTCGTGCGTGTCGAGGAGCGCCCGGCCATCGCCTCGGTCGACATCAGCGGCTCGCGCGAGTTCGATGCCGAGGCGCTGAAGAAGGCGCTGCGCCATGCCGGCCTGGCCGAGGCCCGCATCTTCGACCGGGCCGTGCTCGAGCGCGCCGAGCAGGAAATCCGCAACCAGTACCTGTCGCGTGGCAAGTATTCGGTCAAGATCACCGCCTCGGTCACGCCGCTGGAGCGCAACCGCGTGGCCATCTCGCTGGCCATCGACGAAGGGGCCAACGCCCGCATCGCCCAGATCCGCATCCTGGGCAGCAAGGTGTTTTCGGAAGAGACCCTGCTCGATCAGCTCAAGCTGACCACGCCCAACTGGCTGTCGTGGTACACCAAGACCGATCAGTACTCGCGCGAGAAGCTGGCGGGCGACCTGGAAACCCTGCGCTCGTTCTACCTCAACCGCGGCTACCTGGAATTCGGCATCGAATCCACCCAGGTCTCGATCGACCCGGCCCGCGAGAAGGTTTACGTCACCCTCACCATCAAGGAGGGCGAGCGTTACCGCGTGCGCAACCTGCGCTTCGGCGGCAACACCCTCGGGCGTGATGCGCTGTTCCGCAAGGCGCTCAAGCTCAGGCAGGGCGATGTGTTTTCGGGCGAGCTGCTGTCGCAGAGCGAAAAGCAGATCACCGACGAGCTGGGCGCCATCGGCTACGCCTTTGCCAACGTGCATGCCGTGCCCACCATCGACCGCGACAGGCGCGAGGTCGACTACACCCTCAACATCGACCCCGGCCGCCGGGCCTATGTGCGCCGGATCACCATCGCCGGCAACCAGCGCACCCGCGACGAGGTCATCCGCCGCGAGCTGCGGCAGTTTGAAGGGGCGTGGTTCGATGCCGAGAAGATTGCGCTCTCGCGCGATCGCGTCGAGCGTCTGGGCTATTTCCAGGACGTGCAGATCACCAACGTGCCGGTACCGGGCGTGCCCGACCAGGTCGACCTGCTGGTCAAGGTGACCGAACGGGCCACCGGCAACGTCAGCTTTGGTGCGGGCTATTCCACCACCGACCGGCTGCTGCTGATGGTGCAGCTGAACGAGCCGAACTTCCTGGGTACCGGCAACACGCTGGCGGTCGAGGTCAACACGGGCCAGACGCAGCGCACCGCCTCCATCTCGTACATCAACCCGTACTTCACCCAGGACGGCGTCAGCCTCTCGACCGACCTGTACTCGCGCACCTTCAACGCGCTCAATTCGGGCCTGGGCGATTACCGCAACCGTTCCTCGGGCTTTGGCCTGCGCTGGGGCATCCCCTATACCGAACTCGACCGCCTGAGCTTTGGCGTCGTCTTCGAGCAGAACCAGATCAAGCCCGGCTCGGGGGCGCTGCCACGCCGCTACACCGAATACATCAACCAGTTCGGCTACACCAGCGATGCCTGGCTGGCCACACTGGGCTGGTCACGCGATTCGCGTGACAGTGCGCTGGCGCCCACCCGTGGCCGCCTGCAGCGGGCCAACCTGGAAGTGACCTTCCCGGGGCAGGACATGTCCTATTCGCGCACCAGTTACCAGCACATCTGGTATACGCCGATCACCAAGGACTACACCTTCGCCCTGTCGGCCGAGCTGGGCTACGGCAAGGGCTTCAACGGAAAACCCTATCCGGTGTTCAAGAATTTCTATGCCGGCGGCATCAACTCGGTGCGTGGCTTCAGCCCCAACACGCTGGGCCCGCGCGATGTGGTCGACAACCTGCCGCTGGGCGGCAATGCGCAGGTGGCGGCCAGCGCCGAGATCCTCTTTCCGCTGCCCGGCACTGGCAACGACAAGACGGTACGCGCCTTCCTGTTTGCCGATGCCGGCAACGTCTTCGAGGGACGCATCCGCCTGGGCGAGCTGCGCTACTCGATGGGGGCGGGCATCAACTGGCTCTCGCCCATCGGTCCGCTCAAGCTCTCGCTGGGCTACCCGCTCAAGCGCAAACCGGGTGATGACACCCAGCGCGTCCAGTTCGAGATCGGTAGCAGTTTCTGAAGTATGTCAGAATCACCCGTCGACCGCCCGGCTGGCTGCCGGGCACTGTGTCCGATTCACACGAGTTGAGCATTCATGAATTTTCACACCCAGAAGACCCAGACCACGGCTTCGGTACGCCGTGCCGGAATCACCGCCGTGCTGGCCGCCTGTGTGGCCGTGATCGCTGCACCAGCCGTTGCCCAGGGCACCAGCTCTGCGCGTATCGGTTTCGTCAGCACCGAGCGCATCATGCGCGATTCCACCCCGGCCAAGGCCGCCCAGTCCAAGATCGAGAAGGATTTCTCCCGTCGTGACAAGGAGATCCAGGATCTGGCTGCCCGCCTGCGCAGCGCCTCCGAGCGCTTCGAGAAGGACGGTGCCGTCATGAGCGATTCCGATCGTGCCCGCCGTCAGCGCGAGCTGTCCGACATGGACCGCGACCTGCAGCGTCGCCAGCGCGAATTCCGCGAAGACCTCAACCAGCGTCGCAACGAGGAGCTCAGCTCCGTGCTCGACAAGGCCAACCGCGCCATCAAGAGCATCGCCGAGCGCGAGAAATTCGACCTGATCCTGCAGGACGCGGTCTACGTCAGCCCCCGGCTCGACATCACCGACGCCGTCATCAAGCAGCTCAACGCGGGCCGCTGATCCTCTTGCTGCCGGCCCTGCGGGGTGGGTGGCACTGATGCAGAAGGAGCAACTCAAGGCATGAAGCGGATTCTTCCGACACCCGTCACGCTCCGGGCCCTGGCCGAGGTGCTGGGGGCCGAGCTGCGGGGCGATCCCGAGGCCCGGGTGCGCCGGCTGGCCAGCCTGCGCAGCGCCGATGCGCAGAGCATCAGTTTTCTGGTGCGTCCGCAGCAGCGGCAGGCTGCGCACGACAGCAAGGCCGTGGCCTTCATCGTCTCGCCGGCCCTGGCCGACGAGGTGCCGGCCGGTGCCAACCTGCTGATCGATGCCAATCCCTACCATGCCTATGCGCGGCTGGCGCAGTGGTTCGATGCGCAGGTCAATCCGCTGCCCCCCGCGGGCATCGCCCCCGGGGCCCATGTCCATCCGGATGCGCAGGTGGCGGCCAGCGCCGTCATCGAGGCGGGGGCGGTCATCGCCGGGGGGGCCCAGATCGGCGAGCGCGCCTGGATCGGCGCAGGCTGCTCGGTGGGGGCGGGCGCCGCCGTCGGGGCCGACACGCGGCTGCATCCGGGCGTGATGCTTGGCAACGATTGCGTCGTCGGCGAGCGCTGCATCGTGCACAGCGGGGCGGTCATCGGTGCGGACGGCTTTGGCTTTGCCCCGAAGAAGGGCGGTGGCTGGACCAAGATCCCGCAGCTGGGCGCCGTCGTCATCGGGCATGATGTCGAGATCGGCGCCTGCACCTGCATCGACCGTGGCGCGCTTGACGACACCATCATCGAAGACGGCTGCAAGATCGATAATCTGGTGCAAATCGCCCATAATGTCCGGATTGGTTCGGACACGGCCATTGCCGCCTGTGCCGGCATTGCCGGCAGTGCCGTCATTGGCCGGCGCGTGCAGATCGGTGGGGCCGCAGGCATCTTCGGTCACATCAGCATCTGCGACGACGCCGTGGTGTCGACGATGACGCTGATTTCCAAGCCGATCACCAAACCCGGTTTCTACAGCGGCATTTTCCCGTCGATGGAAAACGCCCAGTGGGAGCGTGCAGCCGCCGTCGTCCGGCAGCTGCCCGAGATGCGCAAGCGCCTGCGCCGACTGGAACAGGCCGTGCCATCCGGTGGGCAAGACGCCGATCAATAGAACGCAGCCAGAGATTTTGTCCAAGCATGATTGAAAAACAGCCGGCGATCGACATCACCGAAATCCTTCGTTACCTGCCCCATCGCTACCCGTTCCTGCTGATCGACCGCGTCACCGAGATCGAGCACGACAAGCGCATCCTGGCGCTGAAGAACGTCACCATCAACGAACCCTTCTTCCAGGGCCACTTTCCGCACGTGCCGGTGATGCCGGGCGTGCTGGTGCTGGAGGCGATGGCCCAGGCCGCCGGCATCCTGTCCTTTGCCAGCATGGGACGTTATTCCGACTCCAACTCGGTCTACTACTTTGCCGGCATCGATTCGGCCCGCTTCAAGCGGCCGGTCAGCCCCGGTGACCAGCTGCTGCTGGACGTGCAGATCACCCGCAAGTCGCGCCTGGTCTGGAAGTTCCACGGCGTCGCCACCGTCGATGGCCAGCTGGTGGCCGAAGCCGACCTGATGTGCGCGCTGCGCGAGATCAGCCGTGCCGACGAGGACAGCACCCCGCCGGGAAAGATCGACACCACCCGCGCCTGATCCCGACGATGGCCGCTGCTCTCATCCACCCGACTGCCGTCATCGATCCGCGTGCCGAGCTGCACGAGAGCGTGCAGGTCGGGCCTTACGCCGTCATCGGCAGCCAGGTGCGCATCGGTGCCGGCAGCATCGTCGGTGCCCATGCCGTCATCGAAGGTCCGTGCACCCTCGGCCAGAACAACCGCCTGCACCCGTTCTGTTCGATCGGCGGCGCGCCGCAAGACAAGAAGTACGCGGGCGAACAGACTTCGCTCGAAATCGGTGACGGCAACACCATCCGCGAATACGTCACCATCAACCGCGGCACCGTGCAGGATGGCGGCGTCACCCGCGTGGGCAACGACAACTGGATCATGGCCTACGTGCACATTGCGCACGACTGCCAGGTGGGCAACCATACCATCTTTGCCAACACCACCAACCTGGCCGGCCACGTCCAGATCGGCGACTGGGTGATTCTGGGCGGCAACAGCCAGGTCCACCAGTTCTGCAAGATCGGTGCCCACGCCATGACGGGCACCGGCTCGATCGTGCTGCAGGACATCCCCACCTATGTGATGGCCTCGGGCAACCCGCTGGCCACCCACGGCATCAACGCCGAGGGCTTGCGCCGGCGCGGCTACGGCGCCGACGAGATCGCCATCATCCGCCGTGCCTACAAGGTGCTGTATCGCCAGGGGCTGTCGCTGGCCGAGGCGCGCAGCGCCTTGCAGGAGATGGCCGATGCCGATGCCGTGCAGGCGCGCTGCATTGCGCCGCTGCTTGCCTTTCTGGCTGGCGTCACCCGGGGCATCGCCCGCTGATCGTGGGTCCGCAGCTCGGCCTGGTTGCTGGCGAAGCCTCGGGCGATCTGCTGGCCTCGTCGGTACTCAGCCGCTGGCGCGCGCTGCCGCCCGGGCAGCAACCCGTGTGTGCCGGCATCGGTGGTCCGGGCATGCAGGCCCAGGGCTTTCAGGCCTGGTGGCCGGCCGAATGGCTGGCCGTGCACGGCTACAGCGCGGCCCTCAAGGCGCTGCCCCGCCTGCTGTGGGTGCGCCGCCAGCTGCGCCAGCGCCTGCTGCGCTGGCCGGCGCAGGCCTTCATCGGTGTCGATGCACCCGATTTCAATCTGGGCCTGGAGATGAAGCTGCGTGCGGCCGGCGTGCGCACCTACCACTTCGTCAGTCCGTCGATCTGGGCGTGGCGGCGTGAGCGCATCGACAAGATCCGTCTGGCCGTCGACCACATGCTGCTGGTCTTTCCCTTCGAACAGGCCATCTACCGCGAGGCCGGCATTCCCGCCACCTACGTCGGCCATCCGCTGGCCGACCAGATCCCCGTCGACATCGACCGGGCGGCGGCCCGGCGCGTGCTCGGCCTGGATGAAAAAGCCGTGGTCATCGCCTTGCTGCCCGGCAGCCGGCAGGCCGAGGTCGAGCACCTGGCGCCGGTCTTTCTGGCCGCGGCTGCCATCCTGCACCAGCGCCATCCCCAGTGGCAGTTCATCCTGCCGGCTGCCAGTGAGGCCCGCCTGGCCGAATTGCGCCAGCTGGTGCAGGCGCAGCAGCCAGGCCTGCCCCTGCAGCTGCTGGCCGGCCAGTCGCACACCGCCCTGGCTGCCTGCGACCAGACGCTGATCGCCAGCGGCACCGCCACGCTCGAAGCGGCCCTCTTCAAGCGGCCGATGGTGATCGCCTACCGGATGTCGGCGATGTCGTACCGGCTGATGAAGGGGCGCAACTACCAGCCCTGGTTCGGCCTGCCCAACATCCTCGCCCACGAGTTTCTGGTGCCCGAATTCATTCAGGATGCGGCCACGCCGCAGGCACTGGCCGACGCGCTGGAGCAGCAGCTGCTGGACACCGCCGGCTGCGAGCGGCTGGTGAGCCGTTTTGCCGAGATGCACCACAGCCTGGCCCGTGGCTGTGCCCAGGCCGTGGCCGATACCGTCATGGCCGACCTGGCCGAGCATGGCTGCCCCCCCCCTGCGCGCACGGACACCACCGATAGCACGTATGGCACGGATGGCATGGAGCATACGGATGGTACGGGCAGTGCGGACGGCACGGATGGCGCCAGTGGCAACCCCGGCCCCCATGACAGCCCCCGTACCCCGGCCGATCTCATCAGCGACCCGGTGTCTTCATCCAGAACCCATTCAAAACCATGATGAACACACCCGCGTCCATGTCCGCACCTGCGTCTGAACCCGCCATCACGCTCATCGCCGGCGTCGATGAGGCCGGCCGTGGACCGCTGGCCGGCCCGGTCTTTGCCGCGGCCGTCATCCTCTCGCCCGATCGGCCCATCGCCGGCCTGCGTGATTCCAAAAAGCTCAGTGCCCGTCAGCGTGAGCGCCTGGCCGCCGAGATCCGCGAGAAAGCCCTGTGCTTTGCCATCACCGAGGCCAGTGTCGACGAGATCGACCGCCTCAACATCCTGCAAGCCACCTTGCAGGCCATGCGTGCCGCCGTCGAGGCCCTGGCGGTCACGCCCGGGCGCGTGCTGGTCGATGGCAACCAGCGCCCACCCATTCCCCACCTGCCGGTGCAGACGGTGGTGGGGGGGGATGACCGGGAGCCAGCCATTGCCGCCGCCTCGATCCTGGCCAAGACGGCGCGGGATGCGCTGATGCTGGACTACGCCCGGCAGTATCCGGGTTATGGCTTCGAGCAGCACAAGGGCTATGGCACGCGCCAGCACCTGGAGGCGCTGCGCACGCTGGGGCCCAGCCCGGTACATCGCCGCAGCTTTGCCCCGGTGGCACGGGCGCTGGCCGAAGCAGGGGGCTGAGCCGGTGGCCGACATGATTGCCCGCCTGCGGGCCGCCTGCCAGCACTTCCAGCCCACCCCGGTCGGGATCAGCTCGGCCGCCAACCCGCGGCTGCGTCAGCTTCGGGGCCTGCTGGAATCGGCCCGCGAGCGTCGGCGCCAGGGCCAGACCGTGCTCGATGGCTGGCATCTGCTGGAGGCCTGGCTGCACCAGGGCGGGGCCGTGCAGCAGCTGGTGCTGCCCCGGCGCACGTGGCTGCGCCTCGACACGCCCCCGCTCATGGCCGACCGGAGCGAGGCCAGCAGCCGTGCAGCCCTCGACGGGCTGGCCACGTCCCGCTGGCTGGTGCTGGACGATGCGCTCTTCGATGCGCTCGACATCCTGCCCTCGCCGGTGCCGGTGCTGGCACTGGTCGATGCCCCGGCCCCCGCGTTGCCGGCACAGCTGGATGCGCACCGCGATGTCGTCATCCTCGACCGGGTGCAGGACCCCGGCAATGTCGGGGCCATCATCCGCACTGCCGCTGCCGCAGGCATCCGTACGCTGCTGACCACGCCGGGTACTGCCGCCTGCTGGTCGCCTAAGGTGCTGCGTGCCGGCATGGGCGGGCATTTCGTGCTGGCCATCCACGAAGGCATCGTGCCGGCCGATCTGCCGGCCCTGCTGCGGCAACCCCTGGCCGGCACCGTGCTCGATGGCGGGCAGTCGCTGCATGCACAGGATCTGCGGGTACCGCTGGCCTGGGTCTTCGGCAATGAGGGGGAGGGCATCGACCCCGCCCTGCAGGCCCGCCTGGGCCTGCGCCTGACGATTCCGCAGGCAGCCGGGGTCGAATCACTCAATGTGGCGGCAGCCGCGGCCGTCTGCCTCTTCGAGCAGCGCCGGCAGCGGCTGGCTGCCTAGCCGTCCGCTCCCCAGGGCCATCGCGGCCGGCAAGCCGGGCACACCGGCCGGTCAGGAACATCGGTCACGACCGCTGCCCGGGCCACGCCCATGCCGCCCCGGGAGCGCCTGTCGTCCCGGCGCTCAGAACGCCGCATCCGGCTGTTCGATCACCGTCAGGATCGTGGCTGCAATCTCCTCGATCGACTTGGTGGTGGTGGACAGCATCGCAATCCCCTCGCGCCGCATCATCGACTCGGCTGCCGCCACTTCCTCGCGGCAGTTGGCCAGCGAGGCATAGCGGCTGTCGGGGCGGCGCTCGCTGCGCACCTCGTGCAGGCGCTCGGGGGTGATCGTCAGCCCGAACAGCTTGTTCTTGTACTTGTAGAGCGCCTCGGGCAGGCGCATCCGGTCGAAATCTTCGGGGATCAGCGGGTAATTGGCCGCCTTGATGCCGTGCTGGATCGACAGATAGAGGCTGGTCGGCGTCTTGCCGCAGCGCGACACCCCGACCAGGATCACGTCGGCGGTGTGCAGCTCGGCATGTTGCTGCCCGTCATCGTGCGAGAGCGAGAAATTGATGGCATCGATGCGCGCCTGATACTGGTCGGGGCTCTTGATGCGGTGAAACTGCCCCATGCTGTGCGAGGACTTGCGCCCCAGCTCGCCCTCCAGCCGCGAGACGAAGGTGCCGATCAGGTCCAGATAGAGCGCGGCCGCCGTCTGCACGATGCCGCTGATGGCCGGGTTGGCCAGCGTCGAGAACACCAGCGGGCGCTGCCCGTCGCTGCTGCCCTGGGCGTTGATCCGCGCCACCGCCTCCCGCGCCTTGTCTTCGGTGTCGATGAAGGGCAGGCGCACATAGCGGGTGTGCATGTCGTCAAACTGGCTCAGCAGCGAGCACCCGAAGGTTTCGGCCGTGATGCCGGTGCCGTCAGAGATGAAGAAGGCGGTGCGTTCGGGCCGGCCGCCACCGGTGTGGGAAGAAAGAGGCATGGAAGAAGCGATCCGGAAAGGCAGAGCGGGCAGGGTAGCGCAATGCAGCATCCCGTGCCGGCTGCGACGCCCATGAATGGATTAAAAATTGTTCAAAGATTGTTCAAAGTCATCCCCAGGCCGTCTTGAGCAGGGCAGATCGCGCGGATCAGCCGCTAGAATACGCCCGACAGCCCACCCAGGATGGCCGTTGTGCAGGGCAGCATCGCACGACGGAACCCACGGGCTGTGACCGGTGCGGGGGCACATGCCCGCAGGCACCGGGCCTGCCCGGCCGCATCGGGTGGATTTGAGAAACAGCACTGGGGCACCACCCGCGCAGTCCTGCTTCTCAAGTTCATCGCGCCGGCGATCGTGATGCCCCGGCCATCGGGCCGGGGGCGCGGCGGAGACGACACGATTCTCAACCATCCTGGAACCCATCCCATGAATACGTTTGAAGGACGCCTGGTCGTTCCCTTCGAGGAACTGCGCATGACCGACGTGGAAATCGTCGGCGGCAAGAACGCCTCGCTGGGCGAGATGATCAGCCAGCTGGCCCAGACCGGTGTCAAGGTGCCGGGCGGCTTTGCCACCACCGCCCAGGCCTTCCGCGACTTCCTCTCCCACAACCGCCTCACCGAGCGGATCAACGAGCGCCTGGCCAGCCTCAACACCGATGACGTCAAGGCACTGGCCCAGGCGGGGGCCGAGATCCGCCGCTGGGTCTGCGAGGCCGCCTTCCCGCCGGCCTTCGAACAGCAGATCCGCGAGCAGTTCGCCCGCCTTACCGCCGCCTCGTCGCCCGACGTGTCGTTTGCCGTGCGCTCCAGCGCCACCGCCGAAGACCTGCCCGACGCCTCCTTTGCCGGCCAGCAGGAAACCGTGCTGAACGTCGTCGGCATCGACGCGATCCTCTCGCACATCCGCGAAGTCTTCGCCTCGCTCTACAACGACCGCGCCATCTCCTATCGCGTGCACAAGGGCTTTGCCCACGAAGGCGTGGCGCTCTCGGCCGGCATCCAGCGCATGTGCCGCTCCGACCTGGGGGCGGCCGGCGTGATGTTCACCATCGACACCGAGTCCGGCTTCGAGGACGTGGTCTTCATCACCAGCTCCTATGGCCTGGGCGAAACCGTCGTGCAGGGGGCCGTCAACCCCGACGAGTTCTATGTCCACAAGCCGATGCTGGCTGCCGGCAAGCACCCGATCATCCGCCGTCACCTCGGCTCCAAGCTCATCAAGATGGAATTTGCCGACGCCAGCAGCCAGGGGCGCACGGTGCAGACCGTCGACACCCCGGTCGGGCAGCGCACGCGCTTCTCGCTCAGCGATGAGGAGGTGATCGAGCTGGCCCGCTATGCCACCATCATCGAGAAGCACTATGGCCGGCCGATGGACATCGAATGGGGCAAGGATGGCATCGACGGCCAGCTGTTCATCCTGCAGGCCCGCCCCGAAACCGTCAAGTCGCAACAGGGCAAGGACCGCAAGCAGCAGCGCTTCGTGCTCAAGGGCAGCTCGGACGTGCTGGCCGAGGGCCGCGCCATCGGTCAGAAGATCGGCACCGGTCGCGTGCGGGTGGTGGGCGATGCCTCCGAGATGGATCAGGTGCAGCCAGGGGACGTGCTGGTCACCGACATGACCGACCCCAACTGGGAGCCGGTGATGAAGCGCGCCTCGGCCATCGTCACCAACCGGGGTGGCCGCACCTGCCACGCCGCCATCATCGCACGTGAGCTGGGTATTCCGGCCGTGGTCGGCTGCGGCAACGCCACCGACGTGCTCACCGCCGGCCGCCTGGTCACGGTCTCCTGCGCCCAGGGTGATACCGGCTTCATCTACGATGGTCAGCTCGAAACCGAAGTGACCGACGTCGAGACCGGTGCGATGCCCGCCATCCCGACCAGGATCATGATGAACGTCGGCAACCCGCAGCTGGCCTTCGAGTTTGCCGCGCTGCCCAACGACGGCGTCGGTCTGGCCCGGCTGGAGTTCGTCATCAACAACAACATCGGCATCCACCCGCGCGCCATTCTCGATTACCCGGCCGTCGATGCCGACCTGAAGCAGGCCGTCGAGAGCGTGGCCCGCGGTTATGCCAGCCCGCGTGCCTTCTATGTCGACAAGCTGGCCGAAGGCGTGGCCACGATCGCCGCCGCCTTCTGGCCCAAGCCCGTCATCGTCCGCCTGTCCGACTTCAAGAGCAACGAATACCGCAAGCTGATCGGCGGCTCGCGCTACGAACCCGAAGAAGAAAACCCGATGCTGGGCTTCCGGGGCGCCGCGCGCTACGTCTCCGAGAGCTTTGCCGAGTGCTTCGAGATGGAATGCCGGGCCATGAAGCGCGTGCGTGAAGAGATGGGCCTGACCAACGTCCAGCTGATGGTGCCCTTCGTGCGCACCACCACCGAGGCGGCCAAGGTCATCGAGCTGCTGGCCAGCCACGGCCTGAAGCGGGGTGAGGGCGGCAATGCCGACGGCACCGGCGGGCTGAAGGTCGTCATGATGTGCGAGCTGCCGTCCAACGCCATCCTGGCCGATGAATTCCTGCAATACTTCGACGGCTTCTCGATCGGCTCCAACGACATGACTCAGCTCACGCTCGGCCTCGACCGCGATTCCGGTCTGGTGGCCGAAGGCTTCGATGAGCGCGATCCGGCCGTCAAGGCGATGCTCGCGCGTGCCATCGATGCCTGCAAGGCGCAGGGCAAATATGTCGGCATCTGCGGGCAGGGCCCGTCCGATCACCCCGACCTGGCCGAATGGCTGGTGGAAAAGGGCATCTCGTCGATGTCGCTGAACCCCGACACGGTGGTGGCCACCTGGCAGCGGCTGGGCAGCAAGGGCTGATCGGCCGCCGACGTTCCTTCCACGCCACAAAGCCCGCGGCCTGATGCCCTGACAGAAATACTTGCTTACCGTTTGTCGTGCATATTCTTGACATGCAGCCCATCGGCTTCACAATGAATTGACATTCTGCGGCCTGGGCAGGGCCGTGCCCGTTGGTGAGTGCAAGGAGTGACATCATGGACACCGTGGCCGTTGCAACCTATCTGGGCTGGTGGGTGCTGGCCGTGGCCCTGGGCACGGTCGAGCTGTTCGTGGGGGGCTTCTACCTGCTGGTGCTGGCGGTGGCCATGGCGGTGGCCGGCGTGGCCGCCTGGTTCGGCGCCAGTCTGGGTACCCAGCTGCTGGTGGCTGCGGGGCTCAGCGTGGCCGGCGTGCTGTCGTTGCGACATGTGCGTGCGCTGGCGCCCCGTCCGGCTGCCCCCGAGCACAGCCGTGACCTGCATCTGGACATCGGCCAGATGGTGGAGGTGGCGCAGTGGGAGGCCAGTGGCCATGCCCGCGTCAACTACCGGGGCACACAGTGGCAGGCCGAGCTGCTCTCGGGCTACCCGCGCCGCACTGGCCGCCACCGCATTCATGGGCTGCACGGCTCGCGGCTGGTGCTGATCCCGGTGGAGTCGGCCAGCCACGCCATGCCGGCCGCCACACCCGTGGGCACGCCGCCCCCCGCGGCAGCCCGCTGAGCGGGCCCCACAGCGTATTCCCCTCAGAAGGCCCCATACTGTCAGCCCCTTTCTCTGCTTGCCCCCTTACACCCGCCGACCCGGTTCGGCCCAGCCCGGAGCATCCTCATGGAATCGATCATCGTCCCGGTCGTCATCCTGATCGCCGCCATCGCCTTTGCCCGGATGACCCTCAAGGTCGTCTCGCAACAGGAAGCCTGGGTGGTCGAGCGATTGGGCAAGTTTCACCGCATCCTGATGCCCGGGCTCAACGTCATCATCCCCTTTGTCGATCGCGTCGCCTACAAGCACCTGCTGAAGGAGTTTCCGCTGGATGTGCCCAGCCAGATCTGCATCACCCGTGACAACACCCAGTTGCAGGTCGATGGCGTGCTCTACTACCAGGTGACCGACCCGATGCAGGCCTCCTATGGCTCCAGCAACTACGTGGAGGCCATCACCCAGCTGGCCCAGACCTCGCTGCGTTCCGTCATCGGCCGTATGGAGCTGGACAAGACCGTCGAGGAACGCGAGGCCATCAACATCGCCGTCGTCAGCGCGCTGGACGAAGCCGCCACCAACTGGGGCGTGAAGGTGCTGCGCTACGAGATCAAGGACCTGACCCCGCCTGCCGAGATCCTGCGCGCCATGCAGGCCCAGATCACCGCCGAACGCGAGAAACGGGCCGTCATCGCCGCTTCCGAGGGCCGCCGGCAAGAGCAGATCAACATCGCCGTCGGCGAGCGTGAATCCGCCATCCAGCGCTCGGAAGGCGAGCGCCAGGCCGAAATCAACCGCGCCCAGGGTGAGGCTGCCGCCATCACCGCGCTGGCCGAGGCCACCGCCCAGGCCATCGAGCGTGTTGGCGCCGCCATCCAGCAACCGGGGGGTGATACCGCCGTCAGCCTGCGCGTGGCCGAGCAGTACGTCAACGCCTTCGCCAACCTGGCCAAGACCAACAACACCATGATCGTGCCCTCCAGCGTCGGTGACGTGGCCGGTATGGTCGCCACCGCCATGAAGGCCGTGCAGGCCAGCGGCACACCCGCGCGCGGGGGCGGGTAAGCGCATCACAGCGCCCCCGATCCTGCGGAAGGCTGGTGTCGCGGTCTTCCAGCGCAGCCAGAAAACGCTCGTCCCAGCCACTGAACGGGGCCAGCAGACGGTTGTCGTCTGCAGGGGGGTCAACCCTTGTTCTTCATCAGCCGCGAGCGCTCGCGCTGCCAGTCCTTCTCGCGCTCGGTGGCGCGCTTGTCATACAGCTTCTTGCCCTTGGCCAGCCCCAGCGAGAGCTTGATCCGGCCCTTGCTGAAATGCAGGTTGAGCGGCACCAGCGAATAGCCCGCGCGCTCCACCTTGCCGATCAGCCGCGCGATCTCGGCCGCGTGCAGCAGCAGCTTGCGGTTGCGCGTCACATCGGGCTTCACGTGGGTCGAGGCCGAGATCAGCGGCGTGATGTGCGCGCCGATCAGGAACAGCTCGCCCGCCCGTACAATCACGTAGGCTTCCTGAATCTGGACGCGGCCGGCCCGGATGGCCTTCACTTCCCAGCCTTCCAGCACCAGACCGGCCTCGATCCGTTCCTCGATGAAATAGTTGAACCCGGCTTTCCGGTTTTCTGCAATGTTTGACATGTTCGTTATTGTGCCCTCAGATGCACGTCGGCCAGTCATCGCACGGGCAAGCGCGCCACGCCCCCCATCCTGCCTGCGTCCCCGGTCCTGTCGTCCTGTGCCGCCGGCGGTCCGTGTGGGGATCGTCCCCGCCGGCCAGGGTGCGCACCTGCACGCCGGCCGGTCCCATCACACGGGCTCCGGGCACCTGGCCGGCAGCCCCGGCCGCCGGCACCCCGGTGGCTGGCAGCCGTTGCCGCCCGTCGTGGCCGGCCACGACGGGCTGGCCGGGCGGGCCGGACAGGAGGGCTGACGATGCCGCACATCCACAAATCGGCGCTGGTCCCGTACTCGGCTGCCGCCATGTTCGAGCTGGTGCAGCGGGCAGAGGATTATCCCCGTTTTCTGCCGTGGTGTGGGGGCACCCAGGTTCACCACCGCAACGAACAGGGCATGTCCGCCACCATCACCATCAATTATCGCGGCATCCGCCAGTCGTTCAGCACCGAAAACACCCACCACTGGCCCACCCAGATCGACATCCGGCTGCGGGATGGCCCGTTTTCGCACCTGACGGGCAGCTGGACCTTCAAGCCGCTGGCCGAAGACGCCTGCCGCATCGACCTGCGGCTCGATTACGAAGTGAAAAGCGGCCTGCTGGCCCGCGTGCTCAGCCCCGTCTTTGGGCACATCGCCACCAGCATGGTCGATGCCTTCGTGCAGGAGGCCGAAAAACGTCATGCCCAGCCACGCTGATTCCGCTGCTCCCGTCACCCCGCCTGATGCCGGCTGGCTTGCCGTCGAGCTGGTCGTGCAGACACGGAACGAGGCAGCTTACCAGCTGCAACGCAGCCAGCACCGCCTGCCGGCCGGCACCACCATCCGCCAGCTCCTGCAGAGCCAGCCCCAGGGCCACACGCTGATGGCCGGCATCGAAGGACGCACGCTGGGCCTGTCGCGCTTTGGCCGGCGCGCCTGGCTGGACGACCCGCTGCTGGCCGACGACCGGATCGAGATCCTGCAACCGCTGGTGGCCGATGCCAGGGCGGCCCGCTTTGCCCGCGTCGCCCAGGCGCGCGCCGCCAGAAACGGGCAGGGTGGCTGGCGCAGGCAGGGGGCCCAGGGAGAGCGGCGTGGCCGGAGCGGGCAGGGCAGTCAGGCCGGCTCCAGCACCCGCAAGAAAAACCCCGCATGACGGCATTTCCTGTTATCATGCCGCTTTGCGGAAAAACTACGATGCGGATAGCCAAGAAGGCACTGACATTCGACGACGTTCTCCTCGTCCCCGCTTATTCAGACTTCATCCCCCGCGACGCCTCGCTGCGCACGCGCCTTACCCGAAACATCACCCTCAACGTCCCGCTGATCTCGGCGGCGATGGACACCGTCACCGAAAGCCCGATGGCGATCGTGATGGCCCAGCTGGGTGGCATCGGCATCATCCACAAGAACCTGCCCCCGGCCGAACAGGCTGCCGAAGTGCTGGCCGTCAAGCGCTTCGAATCCGGCGTGGTCGGCGATCCGATCACCATCCGCCCCGACATGACGGTGCGTGAGGTCATCGCCATCACCCGCCAGCACCGCATCTCCGGCCTGCCGGTGGTCGAGGGCAACAAGGTCATCGGCATCGTTACCAACCGTGACCTGCGCTTCGAATCCGAGCTGGACCAGCCGGTGCGCAACATCATGACGCCCAAGGAGCGGCTCATCACCGTGCGCGAGGGCGCCAGCCTCGAAGAGGCCCAGAGCCTGATGCACAAGCACCGCCTCGAGCGCGTGCTGGTCGTCAACGACGACTTCGAGCTGCGCGGGCTGATGACCGTCAAGGACATCCTCAAGGCCGACACCCACCCCGACGCCTCCAAGGACAAGGCCGGCAAGCTGCGTGTCGGTGCCGCCGTCGGCACCGGTGGCGACAGCGAACAGCGCGTCGAGCTGCTGGTGGGTGCGGGCGTGGATGTGGTGGTGGTCGACACCGCCCACGGCCACTCCAGGGGTGTCATCGAGCGCGTGCGCGACATCAAGCGCCAGTACCCGCAGCTGGAGGTCATCGCCGGCAACATCGCCACCGGCGATGCCGCCCGCATGCTGGTCGATGCCGGCGCCGACGCCGTCAAGGTCGGCATCGGCCCGGGCTCCATCTGCACCACCCGCATCGTCGCTGGTGTCGGCGTGCCCCAGCTCACCGCCATCAGCGATGTGGCGGCTGCCCTCGAAGGCACCGGCGTGCCGCTGATCGGTGATGGCGGCATCCGCTACTCCGGCGACGTGGCCAAGGCACTGGCCGCCGGAGCCTCCAGCGTGATGATGGGCTCGATGTTTGCCGGCACCGAAGAATCCCCCGGCGAGATCGTCCTCTACAAGGGCCGCTCGTACAAGTTCTACCGCGGCATGGGCTCGCTTGGCGCCATGCAGCAGGGCGCGGCCGACCGCTACTTCCAGGACGCCAACGTCGCCACCGAGAAGATGGTGCCCGAAGGCATCGAAGGCCGCGTGCCCTACAAGGGCACCGTCACCGCCATCGTCTACCAGCTCTGCGGCGGCATCCGCTCCAGCATGGGCTACTGCGGCTGCAAGACGATCGAGACGCTGCACAAGCAGGCCCAGTTCGTCGAGATCAGCGGCGCCGGCATCCGCGAATCCCACGTCCATGACGTGCAGATCGTGAAGGAAGCGCCCAACTATCACATCGGCGAATAAGTTCGGTCGCTTCCTGTTTCACCCGTCCTCCCGGCCGGTGTGTTCCGGTTCATCCCGTCGATCATGGCGTGGATGAACCGGACACGCCGGCCCTGCATTTTTCAGCCATCCCTGCCAGACATCCGCCCTCCCGCGGCTGGCGCACGCCTTTCGGATCACGCCATGACCCACCAAAAGATCCTGATCCTGGACTTTGGCTCCCAAGTCACCCAGCTCATCGCCCGCCGCATCCGCGAAGCCCATGTCTACTGCGAGGTTCATCCCTGCGACGTCAGCAGCGACTGGGTCAGACAGTACGCTGCCGATGGGCAGCTGAAAGGCGTGATCCTCTCCGGCAGCCACGCCAGCGTCTACGAGGTCGATGACCGCGCGCCCGATGCCGTCTTCGCGCTGGGCGTGCCCGTGCTGGGTATCTGCTACGGCATGCAGACGATGGCCATGCAGCTGGGCGGCCAGGTCGAAGGCAGCCACACCCGCGAATTCGGCTACGCCGAAGTCCGCGCCCGCGGCCACACCAGACTGCTCGACGGCATCCAGGACTTCCATACCCCCGAAGGCCACGGCATGCTGAAAGTGTGGATGAGCCACGGCGACAAGGTCACCGAGCTGCCCAGCGGCTTCAAGCTGATGGCCAGCACCCCCAGCTGCCCGATCGCCGGCATGGCCGACGAAGCGCGCCGCTTCTACGGCGTGCAGTTCCACCCCGAAGTGACGCACACCGTGCAGGGCAGGGCGATGCTGGAGCGCTTCGTGCTGGACATCTGCGGCGCCCGGCCTGACTGGATCATGCGCGACCACATCGAGGAAGCCGTCGCCGCCATCCGCGAACAGGTGGGAGACGAGGAAGTAATCCTCGGCCTCTCTGGCGGCGTCGACTCCAGCGTGGCCGCTGCGCTGATCTACCGCGCCATCGGCGAGCAGCTCACCTGCGTCTTCGTCGACCACGGCCTGTTGCGCCTCAACGAAGGCGACATGGTCATGGACATGTTCGCCGGCAAACTGCATGCCAAGGTCGTGCGCGTCGATGCCAGCCAGCTCTTCCTTGATGCCCTGAAAGGCGTTTCCGACCCCGAGCAGAAACGCAAGATCATCGGCAAGCTCTTCGTCGATGTCTTCAAGGCCGAAGCCGAAAAACTCAAAGCCAGCGGCGCAGGGCACAAGGGCGTCACCTTCCTCGCCCAGGGCACCATCTACCCCGACGTCATCGAATCCGGCGGCGCCAAGAGCAAGAAAGCCGTCGTCATCAAGAGCCACCACAACGTTGGCGGCCTGCCCGAACAACTGGGCCTCAAACTGCTCGAGCCCCTGCGCGACCTCTTCAAGGACGAAGTCCGTGAACTGGGCGTGGCCCTGGGCCTGCCGCACGACATGGTCTACCGCCACCCCTTCCCCGGCCCCGGCCTCGGCGTGCGCATCCTGGGTGAGATCAAGAAGGAATACGCCGACCTGCTGCGTGAAGCCGACGCCATCTTCATCGAAGAACTGCGCTCCACCATCGAACCCCACAGCGGCAAGAGCTGGTACGACCTCACCAGCCAGGCCTTCACCGTCTTTTTGCCCGTCAAATCCGTCGGCGTCATGGGCGACGGCCGCACCTACGACTACGTCGTGGCCCTGCGCGCCGTCCAGACCAGCGACTTCATGACCGCCGACTGGGCCGAACTCCCCTACAGCCTGCTCAAGCGCGTCAGCAGCCGGATCATCAATGAGGTTCGGGGGATTAACCGGGTGACCTACGACGTGTCTTCCAAGCCGCCGGCTACTATTGAGTGGGAGTAAAGCAACACCGTGCTATAGAATTAAGCCTGATTAGGTAGTAAAGCAACGATCAGCCCGCGATTTCGCGGGCTTTTTGTTGCTTAGTGACTGCGTAAGGTGCATGATGGGTGGGCACACCATCTAGTGAGAGGGCGCACAGGCAGTCATGCAAGCGGATTGGTTATTGGGGGAGCTACGCCGAAAGACAGGCAGAACAGGGATATTTGACTCTTGATGCCCGCAGCGCTTTAGGCTTCCTGCATCGAAAGGTGGAATCAAGTCTTCCCGAAATGGCCTGTGACCCGAACCCTCCAGCGGGATACGCCCCGCGTCACCGGACGACGCCATGACCGACAAAACAGAGTTCCACAACATAATTAAAGTTCGTGACGACCAGGGGCCGCTGCATTTTTTCGCAGACGGCGATAAGTTTACGCTGAAGGAAGGTTCGAACGCCTCCTGGTTGGCCAACAAAAGTTTTGGCCCTAAAGAGCTGCGCAGCCGCATCGAGCCGTGGCTGGCGTCATTGTTTCAATCAGAGCACTTGTCACTTCTGGCTGGCGCTGGTTTGACCCACGCAGTGCACGGGTTGGCCGCTGGAGGTCCCGCGGCAGGTATGAGCGCGCTGACTCTGACCACGCATCAGGACAATATCAGTCGCGCAGCAAAGCAAACAGCTAAGAAAGCTGGGCGCAAGGAGGGAAATCTGGAAGATCAGCTGCGCGTTGCCAACGAACTGCTGCGTGGTCTGGAGATTTTGCAGAAGAATACCGAAGCAGAAGCTCTGCGCAAGGAACTGCAAATTGGCATGGGCAGGTTCGCTAAGTCGATTCTGATGAGCGAAGCAGGCATCGCTAAGGCTGAAAAGAACAAACGTGAGCAGGCGTTCAACACCCTAGTCACCTTCCTAATGAGCTTTGCCAGCCGCACTGGGGTGCGTGATCGGTTGAGCATCTTCACCACCAACTACGACCGGCTAATCGAAGCTGGCGCGGAGCTGGCCGGGCTGCACCTGCTCGACCGGTTTGTGGGCAAGCTGATGCCGATCTTCCG
This sequence comes from Lautropia sp., assembly GCA_030532425.1. GTDB lineage: Bacteria > Pseudomonadota > Gammaproteobacteria > Burkholderiales > Burkholderiaceae_E > Lautropia. The sequence continues at coordinate 27,803 of JAUNLD010000035.1, forward strand.
CTCGTCCAGGCTGGATCTGGACATGCACTACAACCCGCCCGGCATTCGCGGTGAGCCTCGCTATCTGGAGGGCGTGGCGCGCTACACCAAGCTGCACGGCTCGGTGGATTGGGTTCAAACAGGCAGGGACATCCGCCGCATTGGTCTGCCCTTCGGCGCAAAAAGCGTCCAGCCCTATCTGAAGGCGCCGGGCTTGGAGGAGGTTACGGCCCATCATTTGATGATTTATCCTAATGCTGCCAAGGACAGGGAGACCGCTGACTACCCCTATGTGGAGCTGTTCCGTGACCTCGCGGCTGCCATCTGCCGCCCGAACAGCACACTGGTGACCTACGGCTACAGCTTTGGCGATGAGCACATCAACCGTGTCATCCGTGACATGCTCACCATCCCTTCTACGCATCTGGTGGTGATCTCATACGACGATCCGCTTGATCGCATCATGCAGACCTATAAGGAATTGGGCAGGCCTTCCCAGATCAGCCTGCTGATGGGGCCTGCGTTAGCAGATTTGAACTCCCTGACGGAGTATTACCTGCCCAAGCCTGCCATCGACAAGACCACCTTCCGCATGAGCGAGCTGCTCAAGCAGCGCATCGGGGGCGAGTCGCTCGTAGAAAAACGTCCCCAGACGGAAGACGATGCCATCGATGGGAGCAATCCAGTATGAGCTTGTCGCCTCTCGCCTATGCTGATTCGCTGCGCATTGGCACCATTGATTTCATCGCGCCTGACGAGATCAAGGTGCTGCTCGACATAGAGGCGCCCGACGGGGTAGCACTCAATGCCGGTACGCCGCGTCCTTTTCCACGAATCAACGGTTATGTGTTGATTCCCAACGACGATGGGTATCTGGTTGCTCAGGTCGCGTGGATCACCATCGAACGCTCGCAATACCCCAAACGCAGGGGCATGCAGGACTTCGGACTGGTGGATTTGCCCTATCCCCTGCGCAAGATGAGCCTCAACCCACTGGGGGTGCTGGCCTATGAGGGCAAGGATACCAAGGGCACGGACGCTTATCGCTTCCGGCGTGGCGTTGAGACCTATCCCACCGTTGGTGATGCGGTGCTGCTGCCTACGCAAAATCAGTTGCGTGCCATTGTCGAGTCTGGCGATAACCGCCATGTGCTGATTGGAACTAGCCCGCTAGCTGCTAATGCAGAGGTTAAAATCGACCCGGACCGCCTATTCGGCCGCCATCTGGCAGTGCTGGGTAACACCGGCAGCGGCAAGTCTTGCTCGGTCGCAGGCTTGATCCGTTGGTCGATGGGCCAAGCGCGTAAAGCCCGAGACGGTACAGCCCCCAATGCCCGCTTCATCGTGCTCGATCCCAACGGCGAGTACGCCAATACCTTCCAAGGCATGAGCAAGGTGCGGGTGTTTGCCGTGGAGTCTAGCAAAGAGGTGGAACAACTACAGATTCCTCTTTGGTTCTGGAATAGCGCCGAGTGGGGGGCCTTTACGCAAGCGAGCGCCAAGACACAGCGGCCGACATTGGTACAGGCGCTGAGGTCTGTTCGTGACGGCGCCTTGGCCGAAACAGTCTCTCCCAGCCATGAGATGCGTCGATATCTGCGTACGCTCGTGTCTGCGATTCAGGTTGACAAAAGTTCGGGAAATCCATGGAAAGGTATCGGGCAAGCAAAGGGTTTCCGAGACCGATTGACTAAGTGGAAGGAAAGCCTAACGGATAACGCCAGCTTCAGCGAGACTGAAAGTGCGGCACTTAGTAAATTGATCGAACACATCAGCAATCTTCTCGACGCACATCAAGGTGATTGGCCGCAAATTTTTACACTTCAAGAGATCAACTCACTGTCCGACGAGTTGAGCGGCACCCATTCTACTTTTGGCGGTAGCGACACCGACAGTCTTCCCATTGACGCCGACGTACCACGTCCATTCAGCGGTGACCAATTACTGAGAAGCGTGGAGGCTACCGCTGAACTATTGGGGGTTTCCGAGTACGTCGAGAGCATGCAGATGCGCATTCGAACATTGCTGTCGGACAGCCGCATGAAGGTCGTGTCGGGAATAGCCCAAGACCTGACGCTAGACAACTGGCTGCGAAACTACATCGGTGACGACCAGGCATCTAACGGCTCTGTCACGGTCATCGACCTCTCGCTGGTCCCCGCAGAGGTGGTGCACATCATCACCGCCGTGATCGCGCGCATGACCTTGGAGGCGCTACAGCGCTATCGCAAGCTGCATCACGGCAAGACTTTGCCGACTGTGTTGGTGATGGAAGAGGCGCACACCTTCATCAAGCGTTACAAGGACGACGCCGAGAACCAGAACTCGGCTGCGATCTGCTGCCAAGTATTTGAGAAGATCGCTCGAGAAGGGCGCAAGTTTGGTCTGGGCTTGGTGCTTTCTTCTCAGCGACCGAGCGAGCTGTCGCCAACAGTACTGTCCCAGTGCAACAGTTACCTGCTGCACCGCATCAGCAACGACCGGGATCAGGAACTGGTGAGTAAACTGGTGCCCGATAACCTGCGCGGTCTGCTGCGTGACTTGCCCTCGTTGCCATCACGACATGCCCTTCTCCTTGGCTGGGCGTCGGAGCTGCCCGTGCTGGTGCAGATGAACGCGCTGCCTGAGAAGCATCGGCCAAAATCGGACGATCCAGACTTCTGGGAGGTGTGGTCGGGCAAGGACAGCAATGGGCAGCCAATTGAGCGAGAGGTGGATTGGAAGGCTATCGCGGATGATTGGCAGCAGATTAGTGCGCCCGCCTCTGAGCAAAATTTGGAGAGTAACGATGAATAATCGTTACGCCACCAAGACCGGGTAAGGTATTGGTGAATGACCCACTAGAAACCTGCTCAGGTGTTAGTGTTACGAGGAGAGCACCCGATGAGCATGTTGATGAACGAAGAGATCAAGCGCTGGACGGCGCGGCGCAATACCGCGCTAATTCTGAAGATCATCCAGGGCAAGACCCCGGTGGCCGAGGCCAGTCGGACACACGATGTGCCGCCGTCCGAGATCGAAGCCTGGGTTGAAGAAGGCAAGGGGGCATGGAAAATGCCCTGAAGGCCAACCCGCAAAGCCTGTGAAGCCAGTATGAGCGCCAGCTCAAGGTGTAGACTTCCCACATCAGCGGGAGGCCCTTTCCGTAGCGATGGCTGTTTCGATGTCTGTCATGCCTTCCACCTCGGGTATGTTCGCCCACGCATCGCTGATGCGACGGCTGAGTGCATCAAAACGTTCGTTCATTCGGCGGATGTGTTCAAACAGTTCGACATTCACCAGGGCAGCAACCGGATTGCCATCCTTCTTGATGAGGATGTTGTCGTTTCGATACTGCACCTGGTTGAGCATCTCGTCCAGGTTCTGGCGGAAATTGACGGCACTGACTTCGGTGGTCATGTTCAGCTCCGGTCAGGTTGATCGATAAGCTCATCGTGATCGACGCGATCGGGGGCGGAGGGGAGCTGAGCTAACCTGCGCACCAGCGCGGCAGTCTTTCAAAGCAACCGCGCCGCAACCACTTGCGCCTTCAGCAGCGATATCCAGCTCCCGGACCAGTTCGCACAGGGTCTGTATGCTGACGATGACCCGATCGGCCTCCTCAGGGATCTGGATGGCGCGCAGCAACACGTGGGTGTCGACGGATAAGCTTCCGCCGGCTACTATTGAGTGGGAGTGAAGGTTACGTAGATGTAAGGCCGGATGGCAGGATCAAGCGGTGTCGATTCAAAAAGAAACTCATGAATCACGTGTTGCCGTGCTCGTCGATTGCGACAACGTGCCACCTGCCATTCTGGATCATGCCTTGCGATTTGTCGCGCGGTTCGGACGGGTTGTCGTCCGGCGCGGCTATGGCAACTCTGGAACGCTCACCAGCAACCGCTGGCAGGACGTGCTCATCCAGCAGGCTTTTACGCCCAGCCTGCAATATCAATACGCCAGCGGGAAGAACACGGCAGATATCGCGTTGGCACTGGATGCAATGGAATTGCTGTTCGATGACAAGGTGGATACCTTCTGCTTCGTCACCAGCGATTCGGATTTTGCATACCTGTGCCGCAAACTGCGCGAGCGGGGAGCCGCTGTCTGCATCGTGGGTGAAGCCAAGACGCCTCCGGCGCTGCGCAATGCCAGCGATCATTTTTCCGAATGGGGGCCGGAGTCCGCAAGCCTGATGCCTGCCAGGGAAGGGGAGACTGATGCAAAGAGTGTTCAGGCATCGCCCAAAGCCGGTGATCCGGAGATGAAACCCGGAAAGCAGCGCCCGATGTTCGTCGTTCGTGCTGTCGACGCAATGACCGCCGATTCTTCAGAAGGTAAAGTAACGCTGAGCGCGCTCGGCAATTATCTGCGCCGAACAGACCCCTCCTTCTCACCCGGTACCTACGGCTACTCTGGCCTGCTCGAAATGCTCAAGACCTACGACCTGCTCCGGCTGACTCAGGAAAACGGCGGGCACTGGACAGTCAGGCTGAACCAGGAACGGGGCCATGAGCCCTGAGTTTTCAGCCACCACATCCGACTACAGGCAATGGCTGAGTGAGCAGAAAGGCCGCTTTCGTCAGGTGCAGATCAAGGCGTCCATGGCCGTCAACCGTGACGCTGCGCTTCTACTGGCAGGCGTTGACATCGTGGAGCGCCAAGCAAGCCACGCTTGGGGCAGCGGCTTTCTGGATAAGCTTAGCCGCGATTTGATGCAGGAATTCGCTGAAGTCAAAGGCTTTTCCAAACGCAATCTCGAGCAAACCCGGCGCTGGTTCCGGTTCTGGAGCAGTGACTCGGCAATTGCGAAGCAGGCTGCTACGCAATTTTTTGGTGCGCCCGGCACGGGCGCACTCCTGGAGGTGAAAGTCCTCCCATAAG
>JAUNLD010000113.1 GCA_030532425.1 Lautropia sp.
ACCAGCACCAGCACCAGCACCAGTTGTGCCGGTGTCAGAGGGCCCGGCGCAGACTCCCGCTGCAACCGGCACCTCAGTGGCCAATACACCAGGGGGACCCACGGCAGGGGAAGAACCGGCGACAACCACGGCGCCCGCATCCACGGTGGGCGCGACGACAGGCGCAGGTCCAACAGCAACGCCGCAGGCCCGTGCAACGCCTGTGACGGGCGTATCAGCACGCGTGCCGGTAGCAACGCCCCCAGCGTCAACCGTATCTTCAACCCCGGATCTCACCGTGGAGGGTCCCGGTGCATCCTCTGCTGGCGCGCGCTCTGCGGTTCCTGCCGGCGCTGGGCTTGCCCCGCTGTCAACAGAGACCGATGACGCCGGGCGCACCGAGCCGTTGGCCGATGAGCAGCAGGCCCGCCAGCGTCAGCAGGCTCGCAAGCAGGCATGGCAGCAGGAGCGTGTGCGCGGGCAGGTCGAGGCGGCTGACGCGCGTGCCCGTCGTCAGCTGGCCGAGCAGACCGGTCGGCAACGGATGCAGGCATGGCGTCAGGCCAGTCCGCTTGCGGTGCTGGAAGAACACATCGACCCGGAAGAAAACACGGTGCTGTACGACAGCGGCATCGGCTGGCAGAGTGAATCGCCGGTGCACGTCTGGATGGACGTGACCATGCACCCCAAGCCGCGATTTGCCAGCGAGGAATCTCCCTGGTTGGGCCTGTCGATCGTGCTGCCTGACGCGGGAGATTTCCGGTTCACCTCGGTGAAGCTGGTGGCGGATGGTGTGGTGCATCAGCTGAGCGGGCTGGTGGTGGATGAGAACAGTCCACCCGCCCTGCGTCAGGCCTCGGTGTCGATCCTGGATGCGACCGACATCCGTTTCATGCAGCGCTTTGTGCGAGCCAAAAAGCCTGTGCTGCGCTATAGCGGGGACAGCGGCCAGCGCAGCATCAGGGTATCGGCCGAAGAGATCAGGGCACTGCGGCAGGTGCTGGATGCCTGGGCCTTCCTGTATCACGCGGTGCCGGCCGATCAGGCTCTGGCGGGGGGCGGAGCGGCATCGGCCCAGGCGGCCGATTCCCTGTCGTGGTCAGGTTTACGTCTGCCAAGACGCTCGGACGAAGACGAACGCATGCCTGCCGGGGGGGATGAGGTACACAGGATCTACCTGTCGGTGCCGCCGGACGGGGCCTATCGAAGGAGCCAGGCGACGGAAGGCAGCAGCGGAAGCGGTCTGCTGAACACGGCTGCAACCCTCTACATCCTCAACACGCTGCTGGATGGTGACCGCCGGCAACCCGTGACCGGTGCCCGCGTGCGTCGCGATCAGGGGGGGGCCGGGCCGCGCACGGCAACAGGGCGCCGTGACGGGGGGATCACGGGTGCAGGCACGGTGGAGGGGCGTGCCGTGGGCCGGCAGGCGGCCAGCAGCCCTTCAGCCCCGACCACTGGTGCCCGTGGAGGGGCCGCTTCAGGGGCGGAGCATGCGTCCCCCGGTACGGTGGGCAGACATCGCCTGTCGCCGCTGGGGCGTGCAGCCGTGCGTGGGGGAAGCAGGCGCGACAGCAAGGCTTCTCGCAGCGGTGTGCTCGGCTCATCCGGCAGCGGCAAATTCCGCAGCCGTGCGTCTGGCGGATCGGCCCGCAGCACCGCCCGCAGCAGTGGGTCCGGCGCGTCGCGCGGAAAGCGCCGCTAAGATCCTGCCCAGGAACCCAGGCCCTCAGGCGCCAGGACGGCAGACAGTCGCAGGCTGCCCCGGTCGGGCCCACCCGGTGTCCGGCAGGGCCGATGTTTCGCCACCGCGATGCCTGCCAACCGGGCCCTCAATGCAGCAGGCCCCTGATGAGGCGCCATAGTGCTGCCAGACCCATCTCCCACAGCGCATCCTCGTAGAGGACGGTTGTGCCCCAGTGGCTGCGCTGCCTGACCCGTTCGATCTTGCGCTGCAGCTGGTCCTTTTCGTGCAGGTATTCCACCTCGCGCACGGCCATCACCCGGTTGGCCTGCGCCATAGGGTCGATACTTTCACCCGCCAGGGCCGCGGCCGTATTCTGTTGCACCGAAGCGTGATAGCGTGCCAGCGCCTTTTCCACCGCTTGCGGATCCAGCAATGAAAACGCGGATCGGCAGTAGGGGCAGGCATGATCCTGACGCAGATCCACGGGCGCACCACAGCTGCTGCAATGAATCACCCGCAGCTTCTCGGCCAGCCGGCTGATTTCCACCCGGCTCAGGTGTCGTACAAAACCCTTTTCGACCATGAACGATGAAAAGGTGCCAAAGCGTCCGTGCTGCTGTGGGCAGCGATGGACGACGAAGGAACCGCTGATGGTGCGGTCGTTGCCGCGCACCAGCGCCAGCCGGCACACCGGGCAGGCCAGCCGGGATTTCAGTGAGGCGTGGGGCTGGTTGCGGTGTGCGTGCAGCGTCTCGAACAGGGCCAGCACACCCCGTGCCGACAGTTGCAGGCTTTCCTGTGCATCAAACCAGATGCCATGACAGCTGAAACACAGGTCCAGCACCACGGTCTGCCCGTGGTGGCCATCCAGCCGCAGCTCGTGCATCGGTGCCCGGCACGAGGGGCAGGCGCGGGCACCGACGGTGCCGGCCAGCGGGGCAGGGGATCGGGGGCGGCTGTCATCCATCATCCGGCCAGCATAGGCTGGTGCGCCGGCGCGCTCAACGTGATCCGTCACGAATGGTTGGCGATCAGGCCGTCAGTGGGGTGCTTCATCCGGTCGCGGCGCCTTCACGCTGGGGCTATCCTGGTGACGGTCCTCATTCCACCAGCCCACGGACCAGTCGGCCGAGCAGGCGCAAGCCCTTCATGACCGGGGCCAGGACAGCGTGTACGGCCTCAATGCCTTGCAGCCAATCCAGTCGGTTGGCCCAGCGTTCGAGCCGTGTCTGTCGGGGCGTTGCCTGCGCGTGTGTCGGGTCGTCGTCTGATCGAGCCATTGTTCTTGCGTCCGCTACAGTGGTCGCCCCAAAATTGGAGCAGCCCCCTCCCTTCATGGCAAGGGAGCCGTCGATGGTACGTTCGTACCGGTCAGTGTTGGCCTGTGGGGCAGGTGCGGTGCGAGCGGTTTGGCAGCTCCCTCCTGCCGGGAGGGCAGCGCCGATCGGCTGCGCCGAGCCGGAGGTGGAGAGCAGTCAGGCCAGGCTGCTGCTCACGGCTGGCGTCTGCGCAGCTGGGCTACGCATGGGGGAGGCCTCGGATCGAGGGGGGCTGTCATCCTTCATCCGGCCAGCATAGACTGGTGTGCCGGCTTGCTCAACGTGTGCCGTCACGAATGGTTGGCGATCCGGCGGTCAGTGGCGGGCCTCGTACTGGATTGGTTATTCCCGAATGGCGATGGTCTCGGGCAGATCTACCGACAACCACGGCGAACGATCATGGGGCGGATCGTCGAAACGGATGTGCTGTACCATTCATGTACCCGCCCCCCGGTTTGTGTCGGCGATAGAATCCTGCCTTGCCCGCTTCATGGAGAGGTTCGCTGTATGTCATCTGCCCTGTCATCTCTCGATCTTTGCCGCGTTCGAGCCATCACGGCCTTCGTCAACCTTGGGCCCGCGCCGGAAAGCTGGGAGGACAGCCTGGCAGGGGCCAAGCGTCAGTGCGACCGGCTGGCTGCGGCCTGCCAGCGGGGCGGCTACACCGTTCAGTCCGTCCGGATCGTCGCCAATCCCTTTGGCGAGTATCTGGATACCCGCAGTCCGGAAGCGGCTGCCGGTGGACTGGCACGTATCCAGCAGATTCTGCTGCGTCTGAACCAGAACGGGCTGCGCATCCGCTTTGCCATCGGTGAGGCGCGCACGCCGGCTGAGATCGCCCTGTTGCCGGGCCTGATCCGGGATTACGGCGATCTGGCCAATGCCTGTGTCAACATCGAACGGGACGCGCACGGTTTTCTCGATAACGAACAGATCCTGCGATGTGCGGATGTGATGCAGCAGATCGCTGCCTGCACCCCGCGTGGTGAAGGCAATTTCAATTTCACGGTCAATTTCAACTGCGCCCCGCTGATTCCGTATT
>JAUNLD010000036.1:0-21972 GCA_030532425.1 Lautropia sp.
GTGCATGCCCAGCATCGCGGCGATGGCCACGATCAGCGCAGCCCTTGCCAGCCCGAAGAGGGCCCCACAGAAACGGTCGAGCCCGCCCAGACGCAGCGCGGTAATCAGCTTGCGGAACCACAGCCCCACCAGCCGGCCCGCCACCAGCAGAAACAGGAAGACCAGCACCTGCATGACGATGGTGGGCGGTGTCGATTCGGTGGAGATGGCCAGCTGGCGAAACACGTTCAGCACCACGGCCGTGAGCGGCACGGTGAACAGCACGGCCGTCACCCAGCCGGCGATGCCAAAGGCGAGGCGCACGAAACCGCGCCAGTATCCCGACAGCGTCGAGACCAGGGCAACGATCAGGATGCCCCAGTCCCAGAGCGTGGCTTGAGCGATGAGATGGCCTTGCATCAGCGGATGATCCTTGCGGCAGACACGGCAAACGCGGGTGTGGCAGAAAACGGGAATGGAACGCAGGCGGGCATCGGCATCAGAGCGCGATCAGCGCCGCCGTCACACCCGCCCGCTTGAGCGCGGCCTGCGCCTGCTCGGCCTCTTCGCGCGAGCCAAAGGGGCCGACACGGACGCGGATCCAGTCACCATTGGCCGTCTTGACCGTCTCCTGATAGGCCGTCAGGCCAGCCTTGCCCACCCGCTCGGTGGCCAGCCTAGCACTCTTGACATTGCTGTAGGCCCCCACCTGCACCAGAAAGCGGCGCACCACCCGGCGCTCGGCCGGCGGCCGCTGGCCCGATGGCTGATCGACCTGGTTGATGAGGCGGCCCAGCACATCGGGGCGGTCATCCTGCGCCGGTGCAGCCGGACGCGGCGGCGGTGCCGGGCGCTGAGGCTGCCTGGCTGCGGGCGGCTGCGCCCCTGGCCGTGGCGGTGTGTGCGCCTGTGGCGAGGCCTGCGGCGGCGGCACCGGGCTCACCGGTGCGGGTTCGAGCGGGGGCGGCGGATCGGTTTCGGAACGGGCCGGAGGCTGGCCAACGGCACCTTCTTCGAGCATGACGATGCGGTCATGCGGTGTGCCGCCCTCATCAGGCGCCAGCGCCGGCGGCTCGATCCAGGGACGATCAGGCGTGGTGGATTCAAAGGCCGATTCGACCGTGATCGGCAGCTCGCGGGCACCGTTGCGAGGCTCGGATTCGAGCAGCATCGGCACGACGATGGCCGCCAGCAGGCACAGGGCGACGGCCCCCACCAGGCGGTGGCGGGCCTTCTTCGTCTCGGCAAGCGCGGGATCGGCAGCTCCCTCACTACTCATCCGGGGTTTCTGGCGCGACATCAGTTTGAACGGGGCGTCATGTCGGGCAAATCCTCTCGGGCAGCCGGCAGGGCCAATGCCACCGTCAGGAATGAGCCAAAGACGACGATTCTATCATCCGGACCCGCCAGGCGCCGTGCCAGCCGCAGCCCTTCGTCCGGTGTGGTCGTGCATGCCACACTGCGGTCGATGCCGCGCCTGGGGTCATGTTCGTCCTCGATGCCGGCCGCCCGCAGAAAATCGGCCAGATCGCCCGCACGCGAACCGCGCGGTCCCGGCAGATCGCAGCAGATCCAGTGATCGACACGCTTTTCCAGATGGGCGATGACGGCGTCGATGTCCTTGTCGGCCAGCATGCCGAACACCGCCCAGGTGGCCGGAAAGAAGCCCATGTTGTCGAGGTTGTGCGCCAGATGGGCCGCCGCATGGGGGTTGTGGGCCACGTCGAGGATGATCGTCGGCCGGCCGGGCAGCACCTGGAAGCGGCCGGGAATCTCGACCAGCGAGAAACCGCGGCGGATGTCCTGTGCACTGACCGGCAGCTGCTGGCGCACCGCCTGCAGGGCCGCCAGCACGCCCGAGGCATTGAGCAGCTGGTTGACACCCCGCAGCGCCGGGTAGGCCAGCCCGCCCCGCCGCTGGCCGCGCCCGCTCCATGCCCACTGCTGGCGGTCGCCCGCGTAGTTGTAATCACGGCCCAGCAGCCACAGATCGGCGCCGATCGCCTCGGCATGGGCGATCAGGCTGCGCGGCGGCTGCGGATCGCTGCAGATGGCCGGCTTGCCGGGGCGGAAGATGTGGGCCTTTTCCAGCGCGATCGCCTCACGGTCGTTGCCCAGCCATTCGGCATGATCGATGTCGATGCTGGTGACGATGCTGCAATCGGCATCGACCAGATTGATCGCGTCCAGCCGGCCTCCCAGCCCCACTTCCAGGATCACCGCATCCAGCGGCGCCTCGGCGAAGGCCAGCAGTGTCACCAGCGTGGTGAACTCGAAGTAGGTCAGCGAGACCTCGCCGCGTGCCAGCTCCACCCGCTCGAAGAGCGGCAGCAGGGCATCATCCTCCAGCATCTCGCCATTGATGCGGATGCGCTCGTTGAAGCGCAGCAGATGCGGCGAGGTATGACAACCCACCCGGTAACCGGCCGCCAGCAGGATGGATTCGAGCATGGCACAGGTGGAGCCCTTGCCGTTGGTGCCCGCCACCACGAAACGCACGCCCGGCAGCGAGATGCCCAGTCGCCGGTACACCTGGGCAATGCGCTCCAGCCCCAGATCGATGGGGCGGGCATGGCGGGTTTCCAGCAGGCTCAGCCAGCCATCGAGCGTGGCAGGCAACGAAAAAGCAGACATGCAGCGCCCTCCAGGTTGCGCACCGGCCGGAGATCAGGCGTCGGCCGTGGCCTAGGCCGCAGGCTGTTCGGGCAGCTGTCGCACCGGTGCCGGCTGCTTCTGCAGGAGCGTGGCCAGGTTGGCCAGCGTCTCGCGCAGGTCGCGGCGGTGCACGATCATGTCGATGGCGCCCTTCTCCAGCAGGAATTCGGCCCGCTGGAAGCCTTCGGGCAGCTTTTCCCGCACCGTCTGCTCGATCACGCGCGGGCCGGCAAAACCCACCAGGGCGTTCGGCTCGGCGATGACGACATCACCCAGAAAGGCAAAACTGGCCGACACACCGCCCATCGTCGGATCGGTCAGCACCGACACATACGGCAGGCGCTCTGCCCCCAGGCGGGTGAGCGCGGCGGTGGTCTTGGCCATCTGCATCAGCGACAGCAGCCCTTCCTGCATCCGTGCCCCGCCCGAAGCCGCGATCGACACGAAGGGGCAACGCTTCTGCAAGGCCCGCTCGACGCCACGTGCAAAACGTTCGCCGACCACCGAGCCCATCGATCCACCCATGAAGTCGAACTCGAAGCAGGCCACCACCACCGGCTGCCCCTCGATCGTCCCCTCCATCACCACCAGCGCGTCGGTCTCGCCCGACGCATCGCTCGCCTGCGACAGGCGTTCGGTATATTTGCGCGAATCCTTGAACTTCAGCGCATCGACCGGTCGCACGTCTTCGGCCAGTTCCTTGCGGCTGTCCTCGTCCAGCAGGCGCTCCAGCCGCAGCCGGGCGCGCAAGCGCATGTGGTGCTCGCACTTGGGACAGACATTCAGGTTCTTTTCCAGCTCGGTCGAATACAGCACCGCATCACAGGAAGGACACTTGACCCACAGGCCCTCGGGCACCTGCTTGGCGCGCGAGGAGGAGGTACGCTTGAGGCCCGGGGGCAGAATCTTGTTAAGCCAGCTCATGATTGGTTTGCTCTCCGGTCAGGGGGCAGAAGACGGGGCAGGACGGGCAACGGCATCGATGGCCTGGCGCACTTCGCGCAGCCACTGACCGGCACGGGCCGGTGCCTCGGCCGGGTCGCCGGCCTCCAGCACCTCGATCAGCCGGCTGCCGATGACGACGGCATCCGCCACCTGGGCCACCTGCGCAGCCGTGCCGGCATCCTTGATGCCAAAGCCCACGCCCACCGGCAGGCCACTGGCCTGGCGAATTTTCGGGACCGTGGCCGCCACGGCCGCCGTATCCAGGTGTGCCGCCCCGGTCACACCCTTGAGCGACACGTAGTAAATATAGCCGCTGGCCACCTGGGCCACCTGCTGCCAGCGTGCCGGCGACGAGGTCGGTGCCAGCAGGTAGATCATGTCGATCTGGTGGCGTGACAGCGCCGCGGCATAGTCGGCCGACTCTTCGGGCGGGCAGTCGACCACCAGCACGCCATCCACCCCGGCCCCGGCAGCCGCATCGGCAAAGGCCTGCACCCCCATCGCCTCGATCGGGTTGCAATAGCCCATCAGCACCACCGGGGTCTTCGTGTCGTGCTGGCGGAACTCGCGCACCAGCGCCAGCACCCCACGCAGCGAGACACCGGCGGCCAGCGCCCGGTCGTTGGCGCGCTGGATGGTCGGGCCATCGGCCGACGGATCGGAAAAGGGCACGCCCAGCTCGATGATGTCGGCACCGGCCTCGACCAGCGCCCGCATCACCTCCAGCGATACCCCCGGCTCGGGGAAACCCGCCGTGACATAGGGCACCAGGGCAGCCTGCCCGCGTGCCGCCCGGGCGGCAAAGGCCGCGGCAATGCGCGGCGACGAACGATAGGCAGTGCTCATCTCAGCTCAGCTCCTGACCGCTGCGCGCGGCAACGGTGTGCATGTCCTTGTCTCCACGCCCCGAAAGGTTGACCAGGATGGTCTGGTCGGGACGCATGGTGGGGGCCAGGCGCACCGCCTCGGCCAGCGCGTGGCTGGATTCGAGCGCCGGGATGATGCCCTCGATGCGGCAGCAATCGTGAAAGGCCGCCAGCGCCTGTGCATCGTCGATCGGCACGTAGCGGGCGCGGCCACTGTCTTTCAGCCAGGCGTGCTCGGGACCGACCCCCGGATAATCGAGACCGGCCGATACCGAATGCGTCTCGATGACCTGTCCATCGGCATCCTGCAGCACGTAGGTGCGGTTGCCGTGCAGCACGCCGGGCACGCCCCGTTGCAGCGAGGCGGCATGACGGCCGCTGTCGAGGCCGTCGCCGGCAGCCTCGACCCCCACCAGCTGCACCGATTCGTCATCGATGTAGGGGTGGAAGATGCCGATGGCATTGGAGCCCCCGCCCACGGCCGCCACCACCACATCGGGCTGGCGCCCGGTCAGCTCGGGCATCTGCTGGCGGCACTCGCGGCCGATGACCGTCTGGAAATCGCGCACCATCTGCGGATAGGGGTGCGGGCCAGCCACGGTACCGATGATGTAGAAGGTGTCGTCGACATTCGTCACCCAGAAGCGGAATGCCTCGTTGAGGGCATCCTTGAGGGTGCGCGAGCCGGATTCGACAGGCACCACCTTCGCCCCCAGCAGGTTCATCCGGTAGACGTTCTGCTTCTGGCGCTCGACATCGAGCGCCCCCATGTAGACGACGCATTCCATGCCATGGCGGGCCGCCACGGTGGCGGTGGCCACCCCGTGCTGGCCGGCACCGGTTTCGGCGATGATCCGCTTCTTGCCCATGCGCCGTGCCAGCAAGGCCTGGCCGACGGTGTTGTTGACCTTGTGCGCCCCGGTGTGGTTGAGGTCTTCACGCTTCAGGTAGATCTGGGCACCGCCCAGCTGCTGCGACCAGCGTCGGGCATGATAGATGGGGCTGGGACGGCCAACGAAATGCCGCAGCTCCTGCTCGTATTCGGCCAGAAAATCGGGATCGTTGCGATAGTGAAGATAAGCGTCGCGCAGTTCGGTCAGCGCTCCCATCAGGGTCTCGGACGCAAAGATCCCGCCGTAGGGACCAAAATGCCCGGCTGCATCGGGCAAATCGTAGGGTGTAGACATCAGCGGTTCCGTTCAGGGCGGGCAGCACGGGCAGCCCGACGATCAAGATCGGCCTGCCAAACTGCTGCCACGAAGCCTTCCATTCTAACCACGTCTTTCTCACGCGGGCTGTTTGCCTGAATGCCGCTCGATACATCGACGGCAAAGGGCGCCACGCGCCGGATGGCCTCGCCCACCGTATCCGGCCCCAGCCCCCCCGCCAGCACGACCCGGGCGCCCGGCCCCGGGATGGGAGCCCCCTGCGCGGACCGGCCGGATGCTCCGGACGGTGCCGGCAACACCGACCAGTCGAAGGCCTGACCGCTGCCACCATAGCCCTGGCTGGCGCTGTCCAGCAGGCAGCATTCGGCCCCACCGAACAGCGCCATCGCCGCCTGCACTGCCCCGGCCCCGGCCAGCACCCGTCCCTGCTGCGGCGCGGCCTGACCGGGTGGCACCCCGATGCGCAGCGCCTTCCAGTACGGCAGGCCCAGCCCCTGCAACTGCTCCGGGGTCTCGTCACCGTGCGCCTGGATCACGTCCAGCCCCACCGTGCGCGCAACCATCTGGCAATGCCCGAGGGATTCGTTGACGAACAGGCCGACGGCACTGACCCACGAGGGCAGGCGCCGGCGCAGGCGGGCCGCCTCGTCGGGCGGCAGATAACGCGGACTGCGCGGATAGAAGACGAAACCGATGGCATCGACGCCGAGCGCCACCGCCACATCGACATCCTCGGGGCGCACCAGCCCGCAGAACTTCACACGAGTGCGCATGGTGACAGCTCCTTCTCGCCGACAGGCAGATTCCAGGCAGCATCATAACCAACCGAGACCAGATAGAGGCCGCCAGCCGCAAAGGTCGGCGCCGCTGCGGCGCGTGAACGGGCAGCCAGCACCTCGGCCAGCCACGACACGGGCCGACGCCCATCCCCCACGTAAACCAGCGAGCCGACCAGATTGCGCACCATGTGATGCAGGAACGCATTGGCGGTCAGCCGCATCATCACGAAAGCCCCCTGACGCCGCACCTCCCAGTGCGTCAGCGTGCGCACCGGTGAGGCCGCCTGGCATTCGGCGGCGCGAAAGCTGCTGAAATCATGGGTGCCCAGCAACGGCTGGACCGCCGCCTGCATCGCGGCCACATCCAGCGGGCGGTGTGTCCAGCCTGCCCGCCCCTGCCACAGCGGCGGCGCCACCGGGCTGTCGATCAGCACGTACCAGTAGGTGCGCGAGCGCGCCGAAAAGCGGGCATCAAAATCGGCCTCGGGCGGCAGCGGCACCGCCCAGCGCACTGCCACGGTAGCGGGCAGATGGGCATTGGCGCCGCGCACCCAGGCAGTATCGGGACGGGCGGCATCCACCCGAAATTCGATCACCTGCTCCAGCGCATGCACGCCGGCATCGGTACGACCGGCGCACCGGACGTCGACCGGCTCGCCGGCCACGGCCGACAACGCCCCCTCGACGGTGCGCTGCACCGACGGTGCCAGCCCGGGCGCCGGTGGCTGCTTCTGCCAGCCGCAGAAATCGCGGCCATCATACGAGACCCCGCATACCCAACGAAAACGCCCTGCCCTCACCCTGCCCCGAACCTGTCCTGTTTGAAAAAGCAAAAATGGCCGGGCCGATGCTCCGAGTATCCGGAACATCGGCACCGGCCGCCCTGCCCCGGCCAGCGGCGGGGTGCAGGGTCGACGCGATCAGATGATGCTCAGAGATCGGCCAGCAGTTCGCGTGCGCGTTGCTGCTGGGTGGCGTCACCACCGTTGAGCACTTCTTCCAGCAGTTCACGCGCGCCGTCCTTGTCCCCGATCTCGGTGTAGGCCGAGGCCAGATCCAGCTTGCTGGCCATCTCCTGCCACTGGCTGGAGGCGGCACCACTCATCGTCACCGGGCCCGAGATCGTCGACGGCGACAGATCCAGACCGATCGCCTCAAGGTCGGCGTTGCCGGCCGGCTCATCCGTCATGCTCAGCGATTCGGTGATCGTCGTGTCGACATTCAGGTCGGTCAGCGTATCCGGACCGTTTTCCATCTCCAGCGGCGAATCCAGATCCAGCGAGGGCAGCTCGACCCCCGGCATGGCCGACAGCGGACCCGAACGGGTGGCCTGGAAGGTCTGCGGGGCCGCGGCTTCGGTCGTGGGCTGATCCAGGCTGGCCAGCGACTGCTCGATCCCGGCACCGAAATCGATGCTGTTGTCTTCGGCTGCCGCCGGCGCATCCGTCTGCTCGGGTGCCTGCGCGGCCGGGGCCTCCTCCTGGCTCAGGCCGGCAGCCGCCACAGCCACCATTCCGGCTGCTGCCATTCCGGCAGCAACCCCCTGGTCACCCGGCCCCTGCGCCTGATGGGCCTGCGCCTCCGTCGACTGAGCCTCGCCATACAGCGGATTCTCCGGATCGAGCGAGGCGCCCATCGCCACCACGCGCGGCCATTCCTCGTTCAGGCCACCGGTCATCTCGTGCATTTCACGCGCCATCTGGCCAAAGGCCACCGTGTCCTTGCGGCCCGCGTAGATCTCCAGCAACTTCAGGCGGATGGCCTGACGCTCGGGCTGACGCTTGAGCGCCTCGCGCAGGATCTCTTCGGCCTGCGTCTCGCGGCCATAGGCGATGTAGACCTCGGCTTCGGCGATCGGATCGACCTCGGTCGGCGTCGACTCGCTGATCGTGGTGATCTGCGTACTGGTGCCACCGGTCATCGTGTCGACACTCTGACCACCCGTGGTGCCGAACAGCGAATTGGCGGTGAACTCGTCGGCCCCCAGGCTGTCGCTGAAGGCATCTTCCTCACGCCGGCGACGGCGCAGCATCCAGTAGCCCAGACCGGCCACCACCGCAAAGGCACCCAGACCGGGCAGCAGCAGCGGGTTCTGCGTGATGTTGTCGAGGACATTGCCCTGCTCCTCGACCTCGTTGACCGAGGCAGGTGCCGGCATCGGCTTGTTGTCCGTCACCTTGGCCACTTCAGCCTTGGCATCGGCTGCCGCCTTCTCGGCCGCCACCTTCGCATCGTCGGCAGCCTGCGCAGCCTCATCCTTCACCGCCTCGGCCTTGTCGGCAACGGCCCTGGCGGTATCCGCTGCAGCCTTCTCGGCGTCGGTGCGGGCCGCGGCCAGCTGGTCGGCAGCCGCCTTGTCAGCTGCTGCCTTGGCTTCGGCCTCGGCCTTGCGAGCCGCATTCTCGGCCGCCTGTTTCTCGGCCTGCACCTTCTCCAGCGCGGCTTTCTCAGCCGCAGCCGCCTGCTCGGCTGCCGCCTTCTGGGCGTTCAGCTTCTCGACGGCAGCCTGTTCGGCCGCCAGCTTCTCGGCCGCGGCCTTTTCGGCGGCAGCCGTGGCAGCCGGGGCCACCGAACCGCTGACGGCGGCACCGGCGGCACGGGCCTTGTCCAGCTGCTTCTGCAACTCGGCCAGCGACTTGTCCTTCAGCTCAAGCATGCTCTTGAGCGCACCCACGTTCTTCTCCAGCTCGGCGATGCGGCTGTTGGCCTCCTTCAGCGCAGCCTCACGGGCCACCTGGGCCTCGGCGTCGCGGGCGCCCACGGCACGCCCCTGGCCATCGGTCGTGACATCCGAGCGGCTCAGTTCCAGACGGTCGGTCTTCTGGGCATCAGCGCCACGGCCCTCGTCAGCCGGGGCGGTGACGGTACCACTGGCCGTGGTCGAGCCACCACCGGTGCCCAGATCGACCACACCGGCCGCCAGACGCTCCTTGTAACTGCGGAAATCACGTGCGGCCAGACGCAACTGGCGGCCCGCCTCGTTCGAGTCGATAGCTGCGATCTCGCCTTCGGACGGGATGTTCAGCGTCCGGCCCTGACGGATCAGGTGCGGGTTGTTCTGGATGAAGGCCGCCGGGTTGTTGCGATAGATGGCAACGATGGTCTGTTCGAGCGTGGCGCTGGCCGGACGGACGCGTGCGGCGATCACGCCCAGGGTCTCGCCCTTGCCGACAACGACGGTACCGGGCTGCTGCCCGCCCTGGGCAGACGCCTCAGCGGCCGGCGCCGGTGCAGCCGGCTGGCGTGCCGACTGGTTGTTGCGATCCTGACTGACCAGACGCCCGGTGGCCGGGTCGATGGTGCGCACGGCGCCATTGGCCTGCGGGGCAGCGGCGCCCCCCCCCACCGCAGCGCCAGCCACCGGTGCGGCCGCCGAGCGGCTCTGCTGGCTGGCATTGCGCTGGACCGGCGGGTCGAGCAGGAAGGTGTATTCGCGGGTGAAGTTGCCCGACCCCCAGCTCAGTTCGAGCATCAGGTCGACGAAAGGCTCGTTGATCGGACGGTTGGACGAGAGCTTGACGACGTAGCGCCCGTCACGCTTCTCGACCGCCATCTTCACGCCGGCCAGCGCCTCCTTGTACTGCAGGCCGGCCTGGCGGAAGGCGTCAGGCGATGCCAGGCGTGCCGTCAGCGAATCGGCCTCGTCGGGGGCCACGGCCGTCACCTCGACCTCGGCACGCAGCGGCTGGCCCAGGGCGGACTGAACCGTCAGGCGACCAAGGCCGGCAGCCTCTGCGGACGAGACACCAACGCCGGACATGATGGCCAGGGCGACGGCAACCGCAGCCGCGGTCTGGCCGCGCCCGGAGCCACCAGACGTCATCGAATGCTTTTTACTGCGGGGCTGCTCAGACAAAGTACCACCTCTTACGGATCTGGGGACTAAAACACTTCACGCTTGAGAACGCTGCAACCCACCCGGCCTGCATCCGGGGTGGCGCCACAGCACCAAAACTTCAGAACAAAAAATCTCTTTCGGGTCAGGCAGCCAGCGGCCGCTCCAGCACGATCCTCAGCATCCGGCGCAGCGGTTCGGCAGCCCCCCACAGCAGCTGGTCGCCCACCGTGAAGGCACTGAGGTAGCCCGGACCAAGCTGCAACTTGCGCAGGCGGCCGATGGGCACATGCAGCTTGCCCGTGACGGCCGTCGGCGTCAGTTCTGCCAGCGTCGCCTCACGATCGTTGGGCACCACCTTCACCCAGTCGTTGGCAGATGCCAGCATCTCCTCGATGGCCGGCAACGGCAGGTCTTCACGCAGCTTGATGGTCAGTGCCTGACTGTGGCAACGCATTGCGCCGACCCGCACGCAGAGGCTTTCGACCGGGATGTGGTTGGCATCCGTGCGGCCCAGCATCTTGTTCAGTTCGGCATCGCCCTTCCACTCCTCGCGCGACATGCCGTCACCCAGATCCTTGTCGATCCAGGGCAACAGGCTGCCGGCCAGCGGAAAGCCGAAATGCGCAGTGGGGAAATCCGCGCTGCGCATCGTCGCTGCCACCTTGCGGTCGATCTCAAGGATGTTCGACCGCGGGTCCGACAGCTCGGTTGCCACCGATGCGTGGATCTCGCCCATCTGACTGACCAACTCCCTCATGTTCTGTGCACCACCGCCTGAGGCGGACTGATAGGTCATTGCTGTGACCCACTCGACCTGGTCCGCCTTCAGCAGACCGCCGAGTGCCATCATCATCAGGCTAACCGTGCAGTTACCACCAATGAAATCCCGATCACCGGCTTGTATGGCGGAATCAATGACGGAGCGGTTGACGGGATCCAACACAATGACGGCGTTTTCCTTCATCCGTAGCGTGGAAGCCGCATCGATCCAGAACCCCTTCCAGCCGGCCGCACGCAGCTTCGGGTGCATCTCCTGGGTGTAGTCGCCGCCCTGGCAGGTGACGATCGCATCCAGCGACGACAGGGCTGTCACATCCGCGGCATCGGCCAGCGGGGCGTCGCCCAGCGGCGCCTGGCCGCCAGCGTTGGAGGTGCTGAAGAAGACCGGGTCAAAATGCTCGAAATCCTTCTCGGCGTGCATCCGGTCCATCAACACCGAACCGACCATGCCCCGCCAGCCCACCAAACCAACCCGGTACTTCCTGCTCATCTTTCTATCCCTGATCTTGCCTGTCTTGATTGCCCGACTGCATCCGCGCTGCTCAGAGCGCGGCCAGCACGGCGTCCCCCATCTGGGTGCAACTCAGCACTTTATCACCCTGCTTTGCCATATCGCCAGTGCGTGCACCGGATGCCAACACCTTACGCACGGCCGATTCGACCCGATCCGCGGCTGCCGGCTGCGCCAGCGAGTAGCGCAACAGCATCGCCAGCGACAGGATCGTCGCCAGCGGATTGGCCCGGTCGGTGCCGGCGATATCCGGCGCCGAGCCGTGAATCGGTTCGTACATGCCAAAACCCCCGGCATTGAGCGAGGCCGACGGCAGCATGCCGATCGAACCGGTCAGCATCGACGCCGCGTCCGAGAGAATGTCGCCGAACATGTTGCCGGTGAGGATCACGTCGAACTGGCGCGGCTGACGGATCAGCTGCATCGCCGCATTATCCACATACATGTGCGAAAGCTCGACATCGGGATAGTCTGCGGCCACCTCGATGACGACATCACGCCACAACTGGGTGGTTTCCAGCACGTTGGCCTTGTCCACCGAGCACACCCGGCGCTGACGCGTGCGCGCCACCTCGAAGGCCCAGCGGGCGATCCGGCGGATCTCCGACTCACTGTAACGCATCGTGTCGAAACCTTCCCGTTCACCCGCTTCGTTGGTGCGGATGCCCCGCGGCTGACCAAAATAGATGTCACCGGTCAGTTCGCGCAGGATCAGGATGTCGAGGCCCGCCACGATCTCGGGGCGCAACGGCGAGGCATCCGCCAGCTCGGGATAGACCATCGCCGGGCGCAGGTTGGCAAACAGGTCGAAGTGCTTGCGCAGGCGCAAAAGCCCCTGCTCCGGGCGCGAGGGCCGCGGCAGGCGGTCGTAGGCCGGCCCGCCCACGGCACCAAACAGGATGGCCCGTGCCGATTCACAGACCCGCAGCGTCTCGTCGGGCAGCGGATCTCCCTGGGCATCCCAGGCTGCACCGCCCACCAGCGCGAACTCGGTCTGCACATCCAGGCCGTCACGCCTGAGCGCGTCCAGCACCCGCACGGCCTGTGCGGTGATCTCCGGACCGATGCCGTCACCGGCCAGTACCGCAATCTTCATGATCCACCATCCTCCCTGTCCGTCCGGAAACCCGGAACCCCCAAAAACGAAAGAGCCAGCCCCGTGCCGGACACGGTGACACTGGCCCTGCTGCAATCACCCCGGCCCAGACCCGTCACGGGCGCGGATACCCGGCCTGCAACCACGGCTCGGCCAGGAAACGCCGTGCCTCATAGGCCCGGATCTCGTCGGCGTGCTGCAAGGTCAGACCGATCTCGTCCAGCCCGTTGAGCAGGTTGTTCTTGCGAAAGGCGTCGATCTCGAAACGCCCCATCAACTCGCCCTGCGGATTGAGCACCTGCTGATTGGGCAGGTCGACGGTCAGCTCGTAGCCGACGAAGGCATGAACCTCGTCGAAGATGCGTGACACCTCGGACTCGGTCAGCTGCAACGGCAACAGACCATTCTTGAAACAGTTGTTGAAAAAGATGTCGGCAAAGCTGGGGGCGATGATGCAGCGAAATCCATAATCGTCCAGCGCCCAAGGTGCGTGCTCGCGCGATGAGCCGCAGCCGAAATTCTCGCGCGTCACCAGGATCGAGGCCCCCGCATAACGCGGCTGATTCAGCACGAAATCGGGGTTCAGCGGCCGGTTGCTGTTGTCCTTGCCCACTTCGCCCACATCCAGATAACGCCATTCATCGAACAGGTTCGGCCCAAACCCCGAGCGCTTGATCGACTTGAGAAACTGCTTGGGCAGGATCGCATCGGTATCGACATTGGCCCGATCCAGCGGTGCCACCAGCCCGCGATGCACCTGAAACACCTTCATGAAAGCCTCCGCACGTCGACGAAATGGCCGAACACCCCGGCCGCCGCCGCCATCGCCGGGCTGACCAGATGCGTGCGCCCACCGGCCCCCTGGCGCCCCTCGAAGTTGCGGTTGGATGTGGACGCACATCGCTCCCCCGGCTCAAGCCGGTCGGCATTCATCGCCAGACACATCGAACAGCCCGGATCACGCCACTCGAAACCGGCCTCACGGAAGATGCGGTCCAGTCCCTCGGCTTCGGCCTGTGCCTTGACGGTGCCCGAGCCCGGCACCACCATCGCCAACCTGACGTTGGCCGCCCGGTGACGCCCCCGCACCACGGCTGCCGCCTCGCGCAGGTCTTCGATGCGCGAATTGGTGCACGACCCGATGAACACCTTGTCGATGGCGATCGCCGTCATCGGCGTGTTGGGCGTCAGCCCCATGTAGCGCAGTGCCCGTTCCATCCCCTCGCGACGCACCGTGTCCTTCTCGCGGTCGGGGTCCGGCACGCGATCATCGATGCTCACCACCATCTCGGGCGTGGTGCCCCAGGTGACGAAGGGCTTGAATTCACTCGCATCGATCTGCACCACCTTGTCGAAGCGCGCCCCCTCGTCGCTCCTGAGCGTACGCCAGTAACGCACGGCGGCCTCCCACTGTTCGCCACGCGGCGACATCGGCCGGCCCTGCAGATAGGCGATCGTCACCTCATCGACGGCCACCATGCCACTGCGGGCGCCGGCCTCGATCGCCATGTTGCAGACCGTCATCCGCCCTTCCATCGACATCGCCCGGATCACCGGGCCGTCGAACTCGATGGCGTGCCCGTTGCCACCGGCCGTGCCGATGCGGGCGATGATGCCCAGCGCCACGTCCTTGGGGGTGACACCACGCGGCAGGCGTCCGTCCACCCGCACCAGCATGCTTTTCGACTTGCGGGCCACCAGCGTCTGCGTGGCCAGCACATGCTCGACCTCGGAGGTGCCGATACCCTGCGCCAGACAGGCGAAGGCACCATGGGTGCTGGTGTGCGAATCGCCACAGACCACGGTCATGCCGGGCAGCGACGCACCCTGCTCGGGACCGACGACGTGGACGATGCCCTGACGCCGGTCCCGCAGGTCGAAATAGGTCAGCCGGTATTCGCGCGCATTGCCATCAAGGGTCTCGACCTGCAGGCGCGCAACCGGATCGGCAATGCCGCTTTCACGGCCGATGGTGGGCACATTGTGATCGACCACGGCCAGATTGGCATTCAGCCGCCATGGCTGACGGCCCGCCTGCTTCAAGCCCTCGAAGGCTTGCGCGCTGGTGACTTCGTGAAGCAGATGGCGATCGATGTAAAGCAGGCTGCTGCCATCGGCAGCTTCACGGACGACGTGGGCATCCCACAACTTGTCGTACAGGGTACGGGCTACATTCTGCATCGCGCGATTATGCCATGCGGCCCGGGAAATTCGTGCGGCCCCTCCCCCGCTTCAGCGCTTGCCCTGCCCCTGATACAGCGGCAGCACCCGCGACGAATAATCCTGCAGGTCCTTGATCCGCGAAGCGGCCGACGGGTGGGTCGAAAGGAATTCGGGTGTACCGCCCCCGCCGTTCACCTGCGCCATCTTCTGCCATAGCGTGATGGCGGCGCGCGGATCATAGCCGGCACGGGCAGACAGCTCGACGCCGATGCGGTCGGCCTCGGTTTCGTGCAGACGGCTGTGGCGCAGCCCAAACGTGGTCTGATAGGCCAGAC
This sequence comes from Lautropia sp., assembly GCA_030532425.1. Classification (GTDB taxonomy): domain Bacteria; phylum Pseudomonadota; class Gammaproteobacteria; order Burkholderiales; family Burkholderiaceae_E; genus Lautropia. The sequence goes on from JAUNLD010000036.1 coordinate 15,117, forward strand.
GGCCCAGATCCTGTCCCGCCGAGCCCACACCGGCCGCAGCAGCACCGATGCCGATCAGCAACCCGGCCGTGGCCTGCTCCGAGGCCCGCTCCCGGGCATGCTCGCGCAGCGCATGGGCGATTTCATGCCCCATGATCGCGGCAATTTCATCATCCGTCAGCTTCAGCCGCTCGATGATGCCGCTGTAGAAGGCGATCTTGCCCCCCGGCATGCACCAGGCATTCAGCTCATCCGAGCGGATCACCGACACCTGCCAGTTCCACTTCAGCGCATCGGGGCGAAAGGCCCCCACCTGCGGAATCAGCCGTGATGCCACGGCGCGCACCCGCTGCGTCATCGCCTGGTCGACATCGAGGGTGTTGGCGCTCCGCGCCTTGCTCAGCACCTGCGCATAGGCGGCCTCGGCGCTGGCATTCAGCTGCGCCTCCGACACCAGCGGCGACATCCGCTGCTTGCGATCCAGGCCGATATGCCCCTGCCCGGTGGTCTGCACCGTGGTACAGGCCGCCAGCAGCGCCGCTGCCGACAGCGCCGCCCCCCAGCGGGCCAGACGCCCACGCAATGGCCGGGCAGAAGTCTGATGGAATCCGAATGACAGCATGGCTTGAGGAAGTTTTCGTCAAAAGGTCAGGAAAGTCGATGAACGGGCCGGACCGGTACGGATGGAGCCGGCTGCCGCCCGCGCTCAAGATTATTAACCGCAAACCGGGCCGCGTACACGATTCCCGCCAATGCCCCGGCCCGGCCAGGCGTGCTCAGGGCAGCGGATCCGGCGCGGCTGCCGCAATCGGCGCCAGCCCCGTCGCCACATCGGCGCACTGGGCACGGTGCAGCAGACAGTGATCGATCAGCACCAGCCCCAGCACGGCCTCGATGATCGGCGTGGCACGGATGCCCACGCACGGATCATGCCGGCCCAGCGTGTTCATCGTCACCGGCTCGCCCTTCAGGTTGATCGAGCGGCGCTCGATGCGGATGCTGGAGGTCGGCTTGATGGCGATCGACACGCGGATGTCCTGGCCGGTGGAAATCCCCCCGAGGATGCCGCCTGCCTCGTTGCCGACAAAACCCGCCGGCGTCAGCTCGTCACCATGCTGCGAGCCGCGCTGCGCCACCGAGGCAAAGCCTGCGCCGATCTCGACCCCCTTGACCGCATTGATCGCCATCATCGCATGCGCGATGTCGGCATCCAGCCGGTCATAGAGCGGCGCTCCCAGGCCCACCGGCACACCGCTGGCCACCAGTTCCAGCCGCGCCCCGCACGAATCCCCCGCCCGGCGCAGCCCGTCCATGTAGGCTTCCAGCTCGGGCACGCGGCTGGCATCGGCCACCCCGAAGGGGTTGGCCGCCACGTCTTCCCAGCGCGCAAAGGGCACGCTGATCTCGCCCAGCTGCGACAGATAGCCGCGGATGACGATGTCGTGCTGCTGGCGCAGCCACTTGCGCGCCACCGCCCCGGCGGCCACCAGCGGCGCCGTCAGCCGCGCCGACGAACGCCCGCCCCCCCGATGATCGCGCACCCCGTATTTCTGGAAGTACGTGTAATCGGCATGACCGGGGCGGAAGGTCTCGACGATGCTGCCGTAATCGCGGCTGCGCGCATCCTGATTGCGGATCAGCAATGCGATCGGCGTGCCGGTGGTCTGGCCCTCGAAGACGCCCGACAGGATCTCGACGGCATCGGGCTCCTGCCGCTGCGTGACATGACGTGAGGTCCCCGGCCGGCGCCGGTCCAGATCGGGCTGGATATCTTCGACCCCCAGCGCCAGCCCCGGTGGGCACCCATCGATCACGCAACCAATGGCCGGCCCGTGCGACTCGCCAAAGGTTGTCACGCAAAACAGCTTGCCCAGCGTATTCCCTGCCATCTGCCTTCTTGCTCCTTCTCGTTGCTTCGTTCGGGCGCAACCCCGTCAGCCCTGACCGGCGCCCGCACACGGAACCTCCCCCGGGCACACCCACAGCACGGGCGCCCGGGGCAACGCCCTGCCCGCCCCGCGTCAGCCGCCGGCCCGTGCCAGCCCGCGCCCGACACGGGCGCGGATCTCCTCGGCCGGCAGCAGGGCCAGCATCGCATCCACCGACGGCGTCTGCTCCAGGCCGAACACCAGCAGGCGCAGCGGAATCGCCAGCTGGGGCATCTTCAGCCCATGTGTCTTCAGCACCTGCTTGAGCCAGCCCTGAATGCCCTCACGATCACCCGCCACCGGCGCCAGTCCCTCGACAAAATCCGCCACGGCAGCACGTGCCGCCGTCCCCAGGTGCCTGTCCAGTGCCTCGACCGACGGCTCGGCCGGCGTCAGGAAGCTGGCCACCAGATCGGTCAGCACCTCCCAGGTGGGCGAGCGGTCCTTCCAGAGCGCACACATGGCCCCCAGCGTGGCGGCCGAAAGCGGCTGCCCCGCCAGTTGCAACGCCGTACCGCGCTTTTCCAGCCGCGCCCCCACCTCGGCCGCCAGTGCCTCATCAGGCAAGGCCTTCAGGTACTGCTGGTTCACCCAGCGGAACTTGTCGAAGTCCAGCTGCGAGGGCGACAGCGACAGATGCGTGCCATCGAACCACGCGATCAGCTGCTCGCGCGAGAAGATCTCGTCATCACCGTGACTCCAGCCCAGGCGCGCCAGATAATTGATGATGGCATCGGGCAGGTAGCCCTCCTGCTGATACTGCAGCACCGACACGGCACCATGCCGCTTCGACAGCTTCTGACCATCCGGGCCATGAATCATCGGCAAGTGGCCATACACCGGCTCGGCGCCCCCCAATGCCCGCAGGATGTTGATCTGCCGCGGCGTGTTGTTGACATGGTCATCCCCGCGGATCACGTGGGTGATGCCCATGTCCATGTCGTCCACCACCACACAGAAGTTGTAGGTGGGCGTACCGTCGGCCCGGGCGATGATGAGATCATCCAGCTCGGTGTTGGCAATGCTGATCCGGCCCTTGACCATATCGTCCCAGCTCACCACGCCGTCGTCGGGGTTGCGAAAGCGCAGCACCGGTTTCACGTCTGGCGGAGGCACCTTGCCCACCGCATTCTCGGGGCGCCAGCGGCCGTCGTAGCGTGGTTTCTCACCCCGCGCACGCTGCGCCTCGCGCATCGCCTCCAGCTCGTCGGGGGTGGCATAACAGTGATAGGCCTGGCCCGAGGCCAGCAGCCGGGCCAGCACCTCACGGTAGCGGTCCATGCGCTGCATCTGGTAATACGGCCCCTCGTCGGCCTTAAGGCCCAGCCAGTCCAGCCCCTCGACGATGGCGGCCACCGCTTCGGGCGTCGAGCGCTCGACATCGGTATCCTCGATGCGCAGGATGTAATCACCCCCGAAGTGGCGGGCAAAGGCCCAGGCATACAGGGCGGTGCGCACCCCACCAATGTGCAGAAACCCTGTCGGGCTGGGGGCAAAGCGGGTGCGGACCCGGCCGGCCGGCCCCCCTGGGGCGGACTGGCCGGCACCGTCTGGCGCGGCAACCCCCGCATCAGCGGCCGGACGCAGGGCAGAATCAGCAAAAGAAGCAGACATGACGAAGCGATGAGCAGGCACGAATGAAGAATGGCAAATGGTAGAACAATCACCCGTTTTACATGATCCGCTTTTTATGTGTATACTCACGGCTTCGGATGTTCGACAGGGCAGCGCCACGCCGCCCGGACACCATCCGGGCGGTTAGCTCAGCGGTAGAGCACTGCCTTCACACGGCAGGGGTCACTGGTTCGAACCCAGTATCGCCCACCAATTCCAACGGCAGCGTCGCTTCGGCACGCTGCCGTTTTTCATGGGTGACGTACGCTTTCTTCCTGACACGCGCCCATCGCCACCCACTTGCCCATCGGCCTGCCTCCCGGGGCCTGCCTTACGGCTTCAGCGCTGCACAGGGCACAACACCTTGATGACACGCTCTATACTGGTCGTTCATCCATACGGAGAAGCATCATGACCACCGCCCCCACCCATGAGGACGTCCTGCGCTTCTGGTTCGAGGAAAGCACCCCCAAGCAGCATTTCGTCAAAGACCCGGCATTCGACGCCCTGATCCGCGAGCGCTTTGGCACGCTGCATGCCCGGGCGGTAGCCGGAGAGCTGACCGCATGGCGGCAGACACCCGAAGGCCGGCTGGCCGAAATCATCGTGCTCGACCAGTTCTCGCGCAACATCCATCGCGGCCAGCCTGCCGCCTTCGCCCAGGACGACATGGCACTGACGCTGGCCCAGGAAGCCGTTCGTGTCGGGGCCGACCAGGCGCTCGGCCCGCAACAGCGGGTCTTTCTGTACATGCCCTACATGCACAGCGAGTCCGAGGCCATCCAGGCCGAGTCGGTACGTCTCTACACCGGGCTGGGCCTCGAAAACAACCTGCGCTTTGCCCAGGCCCACAAGGACATCATCGACCGCTTCGGACGCTACCCGCATCGCAACGAGATCCTCGGTCGCCCCTCCCGCCCCGACGAGCTGGCCTTTCTGGAACAGCCCGGCAGCGCGTTCTGAACACCGTTGCGCACACCGGCGGGCGGCCTGCTCACAGCTTGCAGGCCGCCAGCAGGATGTGGGTTTCGGTATGGGTCACACCAGGAATGACCCGGATCAGGTTCAGCACGCCGTCCACGGCCTCCAGCCGGTCGACCCGCAGCTCGGCGATCAGGTCCCAGCGCCCACTGGTGGTATGCAGCATCGCCACGTGCGCATTGCCCCGCAGCGCCCGCACCACCTCCTGCTCACGATGGCCCTCCACGGCCAGACAGGTCATCGCCCGTACCTGCGGCAGCCGTTCTTCCGATTGCAGGCGCACCGTGTAACCGGCGATCACACCATCGCGCTCCAGGCGCGCCAGCCGCTGCTGCACCGTGGTACGCGCCACCCCCAGCCTTCTTGCCAGTTCGATCACCGGCATCCTCGCGTTGTCGCGCAACAGCGCAATCAGCTGACGATCGGTGTCGTCCATGCGTCTCCCCTTGCGGTTGCTGCATGCCAGCCATCGCAATGCAGCATGGCAGAGTGATGCCCCTGCCCTGCAAAACTGTACAGAAAAGCCTCCCTGACGGCAATTCGCCTGCTTCAAAACGGCAGGCTTTGCACGGACAATTTTCTTGAGCCCGTCATGAACGCATATATCCACGCACGGCCCTCCCACCGGGGGCCGTGCAAGGCGCAAACCTTCATGACGCGCGCCAAGAGCGGCTCACCCGCCAGGCCAGACAGCCATCACAAGGAGACACCCCATGACCCGCTTCATCGATGTTCCCACCATGTCGCAGCTCGTCCAGGACGTTGGCCTGACGCATTTCATCGGCGAGCTGGCCGACACCATCCGCGACGATTTCGTGGAATGGCCCACCTTCGACAAATCCGCGCGCGTGGCCAAGCACTCCGAGCTGGGAGCCATCGAACTGATGCCGGTCGCCAACGCCACCCGCTACGCCTTCAAGTACGTCAACGCCCACCCGGGCAATACCCGCATCGGCATCAACACCGTGCTGGCCTTCGGCACGCTCGCCGATTTCGAGACCGGCTATCCGATCCTGCTCTCCGAGCTGACCGTCGCCACGGCCCTGCGTACCGCCGCCACCTCCCTGATGGCCGCCCGCGCACTGGCACGCCCCGACAGCCGCCGCATGGCCCTGATCGGCAACGGCGCCCAGAGCGAGTTCCAGGCGCTCGCCTTTCACCATCATCTTGGCATCGAGGAAGTGGCCCTCTACGACATCGACCCCGAGGCCACCGAGAAGCTCGTGCGCAACCTGACGGAATCGTCCAGCCTGAAGGTCTTGCGGGCCGGCTCCACGGCCGAGGCCGTGAAAGGGGCCGACATCGTCACCACCATCACCGCCGACAAGGCACATGCCACCATCCTCACCCCCGACATGATCGAGCCGGGCATGCACATCAACGGCGTCGGCGGCGACTGCCCCGGCAAGACCGAACTGCACGCCGACATCCTGAACATGGGCCGTGTCTTCGTCGAATTTGAACCCCAGACACGTGTCGAAGGCGAAATCCAGCAAATGCCGGCGGATTTTCCCGTCGTGCATCTGTGGAAGGTATTGGCCGGCAACGCCGAAGGACGCCAGCGTGCCGACCAGGTGACGATCTTCGATTCGGTGGGCTTTGCCCTGGAAGACTATTCCACACTGCGCTACGTGCATGAGCAGGCCAAGGCTCGCGGCCTGGGTACCGAGATCGAGCTGGTCCCCATCGACGATGACGATCCCAAGGACCTGTTCCGTTACCTGGGCGGCGGACGCGGGCGTGCCCGCCGACATCTGCGGCGCGTGGCCTGACGCCGCCCCCTCACACCCTGGCCCGCATGGGCGCCCGCCTGTCTGGCGCACACCGAACACGCATCCTCTGCCCCGGAAAAACCCCGAGAGCACATGATGTTGCGCTGCGCCTGCGCGTACCATGCCTGCAGAAAGACAAGGAGACATCCGTGAACGCGACGCCAACCGATCAACCGCCTGCGGTCATCCCCTTCAAGGTGGCCCTGATCCCGCTCCTGCTGATGATTACCGTGATGGCCATCACCGTCATCGTGCTGGACGCCAGTTCTCACGTGCCCCTGCTGGTGGGCACCATCATCGCCTCGATCGTCGGCATCCGCTACGGCTACCCCTGGAAGACCATCGAACAAAGTGCCTACCAGGGCATCCGCATGGCCCTGCCGGCCATCGTCATCATCATTCTCATCGGTCTCACCATCGGTTCCTGGATCGGAGGCGGCATCGTCGCCACGATGGTCTATTACGGGCTGGACATCCTCTCGCCCTCGCTGTTTCTCTTCTCCATCTGCCTGATCTGCGCCGCCATCACGCTGGCCGTCGGCAGCTCGTGGGCAACGATGGGCACCATCGGTGTGGCCGGCA
>JAUNLD010000036.1:21982-30111 GCA_030532425.1 Lautropia sp.
TGGGCATCGGCATGAGCATCGGCATTCCCGGCCCGATGGTTGCCGGCGCCATCGTCTCGGGCGCTTATTTTGGTGACAAGATGTCCCCCCTCTCCGACACCACCAACCTCGCCGCCGGGATTTCCGAGACCGACCTGTTCGACCACATCCGGCACATGTGCTACACGACGATCCCGGCCCTGCTGATCGCCCTGACCGTCTATTACGTCCTGGGCCAGCGCTTTCAGGCCGAAGGACTCAGCGCCGACCAGATCGAGGCGATCCAGGCAGTACTCCAGAAGCACTTCGTCATCACGCCCTGGCTGCTGCTGGTGCCGGTGGGCGTGCTGGTACTCATCATGTTCAAGGTGCCGGCACTGCCCGCGCTGGTGGCCGGCATCATCATGGGCTGGTGCTGCCATGTCTTCGTGCAGGGAGGAGAGATCTCCACCGCCGTCATCACGCTGCACGATGGCTACCAGCTGCAAAGTGGCAACGAGATGGTCGACAAGCTCTTCAACCGTGGCGGCATCACGGCCATGATGAGTACCGTCGCGCTGGTCATCATCGCCATGAGCTTTGGCGGCGTGATGGAAGGCACCGGCATGCTGAAGGCACTGGTCGAGAAGATCCTGCTGATCGCACGCAGCGCTGCTGCGCTGATCGGCGCCACCATCTCGTCGGCCTTCCTCATCAACCTGACGGCCTCGGATCAATACATGTCCATCCTGGTGCCCGGCAGGATGTATACCGATGCCTTCCGGCGCCTGCACCTGAAGCCCAAGAACCTGTCACGTGCCCTTGAAGACGGCGGCACCGTCACTTCGGTACTGGTCCCCTGGAATACCTGCGGCGTGTTCGCCTTCTCGATGCTGGGCGTGTCGGCGATGGAATTCGCCCCCTACGCGGTGCTCAACTACTCGGTGCCGCTGATCGCCATCGTGCTGGCCTGCCTGGGGGTGGGCGTACAGTACATGACCCCCGAAGAAGCGGCCGAGGCCGATCGCGAGGAGGGGGTCATGCCCACGGCCGCTCCCGGTGGGCAGATGCGGGCAGGCCAGCAGCCGCCTCTGCCAGACGCCAGCGCCAGCTGACACCACGGCACCCGGGCAGTGCCCCCGCCAAGGGAGGCGCAACGCCCGGGGCTTGCATCCCGTCCTACAGCTTGTAGGTCGACAGCACGATGCTGGTTTCGGTAGCCTGCACACCGGGGATGGCACGCACGCTGCTCACCAGCAGCTCCAGCGCCGGCATCGAATCCAGCCGCAGCTCGGCCACCAGATCCCAGCGGCCATTGACCGAATGCAGCATCACCACGCTGACATGGCCACGCAGCTGACGCATCACCGCTTCCTCTCGGTTGCTCTCCACCGCCAGACTCATGATGGCACGGATGTGCTGCGCCGCCGTCTCGGGGCGCAGCTGCACGGTATAGCCCACGATCACCCCGGCCTTCTCCAGACGCGCCAGCCGGTTCTGCACGGTGGCACGCGCCACGCGCAGCTTGCGCGCCATCACCACCACCGGCATGCGTGCGTTCTCGCGCAACAGCGCAATCAGCTGTCGGTCCGTATCGTCCATCCCTGATCCCCTTCCGGGTCGTCCGCAGGCACGGCCCCCCCGTTCCCGCCATGCCAGCACACACCTGGGGCCTGTCGGCTGCCCCCCAGCCCGACGTGCGCATCGGCCTGCCTGGCCCGGCACGATCAACAGGGCCATCCGGCCCCCGGCTTGCCCGGCTACCGGCTCATGTTCCGGCCCTGGCAGTGCCAGAACTGTACAAATCGATCATTCAGGCCGGCAAAATGTACATGATCCTCTGATATATGACAATTACGCCTCTTCAATCTGGCAGCATCCACCCCCAAAATCTGCGGCATGCGCCCATGGCCCCGGGGCTCGTCCCCCTGCTGCACGGTGACAGTCCCCGCTCGGCCCTGGCACTCACACACCATCCATCCAGCGGCCATCCACGGCTGCGTCCGGAGCCCCCGGCTGGCCGACAGGCTGATGGCGCGTCCACCCACACGCGCTCATGCCCCTGCCCGGCCCGGACGTCGTCCTGCACGGTGTCGGCGCCATGTCGCATCACGCTGCACAGCCATCCCGCCCTGGCAACCTCATCACGGAGACCTTTCAGATGACCCGATTCATCGACGTTCCCACCATGTCCCGCCTCGTGCGCGACATCGGCGTTCCCCGCTTCATCGGCGAACTGGCCGACACCATCCGTGACGACTTCATCCGCTGGCCCGAATTCGACAAGTCGGCCCGTGTCGCCAACCACTCCGAGATTGGCGTGATCGAGCTGATGCCGGTCTCGAATGCCCAGCGCTACGCCTTCAAGTATGTCAACGGCCATCCGGCCAACACGCTGCGCGGCATGTACACCGTCATGGCCTTCGGCGTGCTGGCCGATGTCGACACCGGCTATCCGGTGCTGCTCTCCGAGCTGACCGTCGCCACGGCCCTGCGTACCGCCGCCACCTCCCTGATGGCCGCCCGCGCACTGGCACGCCCCGACAGCCGCCGCATGGCCCTGATCGGCAACGGCGCCCAGAGCGAGTTCCAGGCGCTCGCCTTTCACCATCATCTTGGCATCGAGGAAGTGGCCCTCTACGACATCGACCCCGAGGCCACCGAGAAGCTCGTGCGCAACCTGACGGAATCGTCCAGCCTGAAGGTCTTGCGGGCCGGCTCCACGGCCGAGGCCGTGAAAGGGGCCGACATCGTCACCACCATCACCGCCGACAAGGCACATGCCACCATCCTCACCCCCGACATGATCGAGCCGGGCATGCACATCAACGGCGTCGGCGGCGACTGCCCCGGCAAGACCGAACTGCACGCCGACGTGCTGCGTCAGGGCCGCGTCTTTGTCGAGTACGAACCCCAGACCCGCGTCGAGGGCGATATCCAGCAGATGCCCGCCGATTTTCCGGTGGTGGATCTGTGGAAGGTGCTGGCAGGCACGACCGAGGGCCGCCAGCACGCCGACCAGGTGACGATCTTCGATTCGGTGGGCTTTGCGCTCGAAGACTATTCCACCCTGCGTTATGCCTATCAGCAGGCCTGCCAGCACAATGTCGGCACCGAGATCGAACTGGTACCCGATGGCGATGATCCGAAGGACCTGTTCCGCTTCGTGCGCGGCAAGAGCAGCCGAGGCCGCCTGCGCCGGGTGGCCTGAGCCAGGCGGACGACGCCGTGCCCAGCAGGCCGGCCCGGCTGGCCCGCCCCGCACCCCGGGAAAGCCCTGATGCCGCCCCGGCAGCCCCCGGTCCTGCACCGGCATCCAACACAGGTGCCGGCAAAACGCATACCATCCGCACTCTGGATGCAGCACTTCCTTCGGACAGGACGCAAGGCCATGACGAACGATAACGATACCAACGACCAAGAGACCCGGATCATCCCGTTCCACTTTGCCATCATCCCGATGCTGGTGATGATTAGCGTCATGGCCATTGCGGTCATCAAGCTGGAAGCCAGCCCGCACGTGCCGCTGCTGATCGGCACGGTCACAGCCTCCTTCATCGCCCTGCGTTTCGGTTACAGCTGGAAGTTCATCGAGGAAGCGGCCTACCAGGGCATCAAGATGGCACTGCCGGCCATCGTCATCATCATCATGATCGGTCTGACGATCGGCGCCTGGATCGGCGGCGGCATCGTCGCCACCATGATTTACTATGGCCTCAAACTTCTTTCACCTTCGCTGTTCCTCTTCACCATCTGCCTGATCTGTGGGGTGGTCACACTGGCCATCGGCAGCTCCTGGGCCACGATGGGCACCATCGGCGTGGCAGCCATGGGTATCGGCCAGAGCATCGACATCCCCGCACCGATGGTGGCAGGCGCGGTCATCTCCGGTGCCTACTTCGGTGACAAGATGTCTCCGCTCTCGGACACCACCAACCTGGCGGCCGGCATCACCGGCACCGAGCTGTTCGAGCACATCCGGCACATGTTCTACACCACCATCCCGGCACTGCTGATCGCGCTCGTGGCGTACTACGTCATGGGGCAGCAGTTCCAGGCCAGCGCACTCAATGCCGACAAGATCAACGAGGTGCTGATGGTGCTCGACAGGAACTTCGTGATCTCGCCCTGGCTGCTGCTGGTGCCGGTGCTGGTCATCGTGCTGATCGCCCGCAAGACCCCGGCCCTGCCGGCACTGGTGGCGGGCGTGCTGCTGGGCTGGCTCTGCCATGTCTTCGTGCAGGGGGGCGACATCGCCAAGGCCGTGCAGACACTCCAGGCCGGCTACAAGCTGGAAAGTGGCAACGCCATGGTCGACGAGCTGTTCAACCGCGGCGGCATCGACGCCATGATGGGTACGGTCTCGCTCACCATCGTCGCCATGACCTTTGGCGGCGTGATGGAAAGAACCGGACAGCTCCGTGCCCTGGTCGAACGCATCCTGCAACTGGCGCGCTCGGCAGCCAGCCTGATTGCCGCCACGGTCGGCTCGGCCTTCCTCACCAACCTGACCACCTCCGAGCAATACATCTCGATCCTGCTGCCGGGCCGGATGTATGTCGAGGCCTACAAGCGCAAGCGCCTTGATTCACGCAACCTGTCGCGTGCCCTCGAAGACGGCGGTACCGTCACCTCGGTGCTGGTGCCCTGGAATACCTGCGGGGTATTTGCCGCGTCGATGCTGGGCGTCACCGCCTTCGACTACGGCCCCTATGCCGTGCTCAACTACAGCGTGCCACTGATCGCCATCGTCCTGGCCTACCTGGGCGTGGGCGTGCGTCAGCTCAGCCCCGAAGAAATCCGCCAGCTCGAAGCCGAGGAAGCCCGGCAGGCCGGGCCCTCGGGCATGCCGCAGACCTCGGCCTGATTCGGGTCAGCCGCGGGTGCAGGGCGGCACACCCCGTCGTCCTGCGCCACCTCGCTGCCTGCGGCGCACCTGCCGGGCACCACGACCTCCATCATCCCCCGGCCCTGCCGGGGATTTTTTTGCCTGACGCGCACCAGACCCGCCTCTGGCATGCCCAGCGCCGTGTTCACGGCAAAGCGCACGGGCCGGCAGCCTCGCACCTTGCTCAGCGCATCGTCCCTCAGCGCAGCTCGTCCTCGTCCTCGTCGATGAAGCCCTCATCCTCATCGGCCAGATCCGCATCCGCCCCGTCCAGCAGCACATAGTGGCCCGCATCAGCCAGCTGCTGCAACAGCGCCCGCCCGGACTCACCCAGCACCGCCAGCAAGGCCTCGTCGATGGTCTCGGCCGCCACGATCCGCCTGACATCCTCCACCGCGTCGCAGGGCCAGCTGCGTGCATTGGCAAAGAGCTGTGCCCCCCCGGCCGTGCGCCGCCAGGCCATCCGCGAATAGGGATGACGCTGCCAGTGCAACCCGTTGGCCACGGTCTCCAGCACCGAGGCGCCGCTGGCCTGTTCCTCCGAGGGCATCTGTCCGGCCGCAACCCGGTACGAGGTGATGAAGCGCCCGAACCAGTCTCCCAGGCGGGCCGGATCATCCATGCGCAGCCGCTGCAACGCCGTCATCACCCGGCCGATCGCGGCGTCATCGATCTCGTACGGGTCGGCCGGCACGGCCAGATCCGGGTCAACATAACGCACGCGCTCGTCCGCCTCGAAAGTCAGCGTGTCAATATAGTCTTCCAGCAGCTCGGCACTGGAAGGCGCGCGCAACCCCACCGAGATCGTCAGACAGGCATCCTCGGCGATGCCATGATGCGGCACGCCCGGCGGCAGATACAGCATGTCCCCGGGCTTCAGCACCCAGTCCTGGTCGGGATCGAAATGCCGCAGCAACCGCAACGGCACGTCATCCCGATAACTGTCGTCGGGATCGGGCCGGGTATCGATCTGCCAACGCCGATGGCCGACCCCCTGCAGCAGGAAGACATCGTAGTTGTCGATATGCGCTCCCACGGAGCCTCCGGGAGCGGCAAAGCTGACCATGATGTCATCCATCCGCCAGGCCGGCAGAAAGCGGAAGTGGTCCAGAAGCGCCCGCACGTCCGGATCCCATTTGTCCACGTCCTGCACCAGCAGCGTCCAGTCATGATCGGGCATCCCCGGAAATTCCGTCTCGTCGAAGGGTCCCGTGCGCAGCGTCCAGGCATCCGTGGCCGGATCATGCGACACCAGCCGGCCCAGTGAGCCTTCCTCGCACGACAGGCCCGCCAGATCTTCCGGCTGGATCGGCGATACGAAGTCCGGAAAGGCATTGCGGATCAGCAGCGGCCGCTTCTGCCAGTAATCGCGCAGAAACTGCCCGGGTGACATGCCCAGCGGAGAGGGGCCCCCCGCTGCATCGATCTCGACAGGCAGGGACGGGGTGGAAGACGAAGACAGCGGCTTGCTCGACACGATGAAACCTCCCGGAATGGTTGGCCTGATTCTAGAGCGTGTCATCGACTTGTTCTTCCTCCGCTTCGCTCCCCCGTGCCGTGTCACAATGCCCCATCACCCCCGCGCCCCTTCCATGCCATGAGCCTGTCTGCCCTGGGCCTGATCGTGCTGGCCGCCTTCATCCACGCCACCTGGAACCTGCTGGCCAAGCGTGCCGCCCCGGCCGGCCCCAGCTTCATCCTGGCCTTCAGCGTGGTGGCCAGCCTGGCCTATCTGCCCTGGGTGCTCACGCTGCTGCTGCGCGACGGCCTGCCCGACGATCCTGCCCTGTGGCTGTGCCTGTGCCTCAGTGCCCTGCTGCACCTGGTCTACAACCTCTGTCTGCAACGCGGCTATCAGGTGGCCGATTTCACCGTGGTCTATCCGGTGGCCCGTGGCACCGGCCCGCTGCTCTCGTCGCTGGGCGCCTTCATCCTGCTGGCCGAGCAGCCCACCCTCCGCGGCATCGCCGGCCTTCTGGCCATCGTCACTGGCATCCTCCTGATCTCCACCCAGGGGCAGTGGTCGCAGTTTGGTACCCCGCGCGCGTTGCAAGGGGTGCGCTGGGGCACTACCACCGGTGGCGTGATCGCCGGCTATACCGTGGTCGATGCCTGGGGCGTCAAGCTCATCGGCCTGCAACCCGTGGTGCTCGACTGGTGCACCAACGCCCTGCGCATCCTGATGCTGCTGCCCTGGGCATTGCGTCACCACCGCCAGGCACGGGCCGCCATGCGTGGCCACTGGTGGCGCGCCGTGGCCGTGGGCCTGCTCTCGCCCCTGTCCTACATCCTGGTACTGCACGCCCTGCAAATGGGCACCCCACTCAGCCTGGCTGCCCCCATGCGCGAGCTGTCGATGATGATCGCCGCCCTCCTCGGCGCACTGGTGCTGCGCGAGCGTGTCGGTCCGTGGCGCCTTGCCGGTTGCCTGCTGATGGTCTGTGGCGTCATGTTGCTGTCTGCACACTGAGCCCCTGCGAGCCCGGACCACGCACCCGGTCCACGCTTCCCCGATCAGTGCTCCCCGGATCGGCCCGCCCCTTGCCAGCTCCACTACCACCCGCCGCCAGGATCTCATCACCCAGGAAGCCAGTCATTCATTGCGCAGTCCAATGAGAGCGGGCAGACACCCCGCATATTTATCAGAATTATGAATGTCATTCGATCACACCCCCCTTACAAAACCAGACAAGCCTTATAGTTACATCATGCATCTTGCAGTATTAAACATATTCGCCTGCTGTCGGCATGCTTCAGCGTCGGACACGCCGGTGCCAGCCTCCCGTCCGCCGTCCGGCCTGGCAACCAGGCACACTGCCCCGGCCACCCCGCACGATCGCGCCCGATCCGGACGATCCCACGCCTCCCCGTCATCGCCTTCAAGGAGTCATGCCTCATGTTGCTGACCGAGAAACAAACCCGTGTCCTCGCCACCATCGCCACGCTCACCGCCGTGTCGATGTACGTGTCCTACATTCCGCAGATCCAGCTCAACCTGGCTGGCCAGAAAGGCTCGCCACTGCAACCGCTGGTGGCCGCCATCAACTGCACGCTCTGGGTGATCTACGCGCTCTTCAAGCAAAACCGCGACATCCCCGTCGCCCTGGCCAACGCCCCGGGCATCGCCCTCGGCCTCATCACCTTCATCACCAGCCTGTAAAACCTGGGCGGCATGCCAATGGAGGCCCCTCCCTCCTGGGCGCCATACACGAAGCGGCCCGGCACACGGCGGCCTCCCGGGCAGCTCCTGCCCCCTGCCCGGCCCGCCCCCCAGTCCAGTCCC
>JAUNLD010000037.1:0-14727 GCA_030532425.1 Lautropia sp.
CACCAGCGTGAGGTCGGTACCGGCTACTTCGACGCCGTGACCACCGCCATCGAAGGGGCAGAAAGTTCGACCACGGCCCTGAAAGGTTCGACCGAAGACGAGCAGTTCTTCGACAAGTCCAGGCACTGACCGATCAACCCAGCCTCCGGCAACCAGCGGTCCCCCCAACTTATCCCGCTGGTTGTCATTGGCCAGGGCAGCTTTGGCTGCCCTCCTTGGCGTCACGATTGTGGCAGGCGCCCTCCGCCTGTTCCGGTCGTGACGCCTTTTTGCGTGCAGCGGCCGGGTGCGCCAGCGCCATCCGCCCACATGCAGCCGCCCGTGCACAGCCGCGCCCGCACAGGCGAGAACGCAAGGTGGGGCGCAGCGCGGCCTGGCCCAGAGCCATCGGCCCACGCACAGTCGCGCCATGCTCCGTGCGATCCGTCCGGCTGGCTTCATGCCGCCCCGCCCATGCCACGCGGCCACGGGTGTCGTGCTGTACGGGCAGCCGAGTGGTCAGGATGGCCGGATGGGCGAGCCATCTGGCCTAGGCCGGATCAGCCAAATGGCCGATCCCCAGACCCCACCTGAAGTCCGAAGATGGAGCCTCCTTCAACAAGCCTGAACGGAGATTCCATCATGGCTCAGAGCGCCCGTTTCACCCCCCGTGCCACCCCCGTTGCTGCCTTTGCCGACCATCCCACGACGGCTGCCGGGCTGGTTGCGTCTTCAGCCGAGGCCGCTGCCGGCAGCCACCCGGATGCCGTTGCGGCCGTGCCGGGCTGCCCCTCACGGGCACCGCTGGCCAGCCGGCATGGCACCCGCCGCAAGTCGCTGGGGCAGGGGATGACCGAATACATCGTCATCGTCGCACTGGTGGGGGTGGCCGCCATCGGCGTCTACTCCTTCCTGGGGCAGTCGATCCGGGGCGCCACTTCGGGTATTGCCCTGGAGCTGGCGGGTGAGGAGGCTTCCAAGGGCATTGCCGAAGCCAAGAAGGCAGCCGACAAGGCCGTGAACACGGCCAAGCGGAAAGCCACCCTCAAGAACTACAGCGACGACAACCACAACTGAATCGTCACGCGGGCAGGAGATACACCATGACGCCTGAAGCCGGGGCCGCCCGCGCGGCCCGCTCCGCCACCCCATGCCGTGCCCTTCCGGCCGGCTGCCACCGCGCAGCGGGCCGGCAGCGCGGGCAGGCCCTGCTTCTGGGCATGTTCCTGCTGGTGCTGGTGGCCATGCTCACCTTCTTCATGTTCTCGGCCGGCCAGCTCACCACCGCCAAACGCCGGCTGGTCAATGTCACCGACGCCGCTGCCTACAGCGTCGGCGTCTGGCAGGCCCGGGCCATGAATTATCACGCCTATGCCAATCGCGCCATCATCGCCAACGAGGTGGCCATTGCCCAGGCGGTGACGCTGGTGTCGTACATGAAATTCATCCAGGTCGCTGTCGACCGTCTGGAAGACGTTGCCCGCTACATTCCCGTTTTCGGCCAGTATGTGCAGAGTATCGAGCGCATCATCGACATGGTCGACACCGTCACCCGCTATGTGGCGAAGGTCGAAGTGGCGGGGCGCAGCGCTTACATCCATGCACTCAGCGCCAGTCAGTGGGGCATGCATCAGCTGGCCAGTGTGTTTGTCAGCGGGTCGCTGGCCACCGAGGTGGCCAAACAGACCGACGGCAAGTTTTTCGTCCAGATGCTGAGCGAGGCAGTCATGGGCAAGGCTGGTCTGGGGGCCGAGGCGCTGAAGCGGCAACACGTGCTCCATGCGCACGAAGGCCAGGACCGGGAACGCCTGAAGGATCTCATCGTCCGCTCGCTCGATCCCTATACCCTTAACCGGAGCCATACCACCTCCCTGCGGGTCATGGATCCCCTCGCTGCCCCCAGGCTGGAGCGGCGGGGCCAGACGCAGATGATCCTCGATCACGACACGGGGGCTTTCGATCGCTGGCAGGCCTACGACACCCTGTCCCTGCATGAGAAGGGGCGCAAGTTCTGGCGCCATCGTTCCCATCGGGAGGTGGCGGCACTGGCCTGGGGGGGCGCCGAGGCGGCCCGTGATGCCAAGGAAGAACTGGACGCACTTGATGGGCGTGAGGATGGCGACAAGCGGACCAACCGCCGCGCCTATGGTCAAGCCTCGCGCGACGATTTCTGGTCGACCGAACTGTACTGGGGGCTGCCCGCGGTCTACGACCTGAACCAGAAAAGCCCTGAATTTCGCAAGAACCCGCATTTCCCCGTCCTGACATTCGGTCTGATGGGGTACATGAGTGACGAACGCAGCACGCAGACGAAGGATGGCAGGACGAGCCTGCGCATCGGCACTGCGGCACAGATCGGGCTGGGCGGCGGCCGGTTGCAGCTGCACGACAGGCTGGCCGGCCGGGGCAGCAAGGCCATGCGTGCGATTTCGGCGGTCGAGATCTATTTCCGCCGGCCTGCGGGCAGCCGCAAGCAGTACGCCAGCCTCTACAGCCCCTACTGGCAGGCCCGGCTGGCTCCGGTGCCGGCTGCATGGCGTCTTTCCGTGAGGTGACATCATGAATGCCCCATCCATGCACACCCTACCCATGCCTGGCAGGCAGCAAGGCCAGGCGATGGTGGAGTCGCTGGCGGTGATGCTGGCCTTGCTGCCGTTCGTGATCGCCGTGCCGCTGATCGCCAAATACCAGGACATCCGCCATGCCACCCTGTCGGCCGCGCGCACCGCTTCCTTCGAGTGTTCGGTGCGTGTGGAGAACTGCACGCACGAAGCGTCGCGCCACCAGATCAACGATCAGATCCGTCGCCGCCATTTCAGCCGTCATCACATCAATCTGCACAGCAACGACACGCTCGATGACAGCATGATGGCCGACGAACGGCGCCGGTTCTGGAGTGGGCGCAACGGACAGCCGATGCTGGCCAGCTTCGGTGATGTCTCGCTCTCGATCAGCCAGGAAAAGGCCGATGCGGTGCGCGAGCTGAAGCTGGGATCGCTGAAGGTGGGCAAGCTGGCCACGGCACTGTCGAAATTTGCCGGCCCCGACGCCTTCGGGCTGCCGCTGAACGATGGCCTGGTCACGGCCCAGGTGCAGAGCCGGGTGAAGCTGGACGAGAGCTTTGGCCGCCACCTGCCGGCCGGGCTGCTGCCCGGGCATCTAAATTTTCGGGAGCGCAGTGTCGTGCTGGTCGATGCCTGGAATGCCTCCAGTGCCAGCGGCAGTGAAAGCCGCAGTCTGGCCAGCCGGGTGGAGCAGGGCCGACGCCTGCCTGCCGCCAGCACCCTGTTGCAGGAGCTGGGCCGCTTCACGCATCTGGCCCCGCTGCAGCTGATCGGCGAGGCCATTCCCCGTGACGATCCGGACAAGGCCTTGCGCCTCTTCTATCGCCCGCTGGAGATGGTTCTGCACACCGACCCCTTGCTGAACAGGAACAAGCGCAGCCAGTTCCACCACTACGAGGTCGATGTCGAGGTCTTGCCCGCCGACCGTGTGCCGGCACAGTGATCCACATACCTTGGCCGAATCCTGATTTCTTCAGCAAAAAATCTTGACGACAAGGCGATCCGATGAGCACGACGAGAACGCTTCCATGGACGGTGCGGATGATGGCTCGCGCGCGGCGCGGTCTGGACGACGGGGCCAGGCCGTGCCTGATGCGGGAGATGATGAGCAGGCTGCACACCCGGATGTGGAGGACAGCACCGGTGTGGCCTGGGGGTGGCAGGCTGCTGCTGGCGGCTGGCCTGCTGGCAGCATCGGTGGGGGCAGGGGCCGCTGTCCGCTTTGCACCCACCGAGCAGGTGCTGCTCGACAACACGCTGACCGAAACGGGCCTGCTCAGCATCAGCCAGTTTCACTGGCAGGGACGCATCGACGATGCACTGGACGACATCGAGCGCCAGTGGCAGGGGCGCGAAGCCTTGCCGGCCATGCGCTCGCGCCGTGATGGCTGGCAGCTCATCACCCGGCTCGATGGTGAGGTGGTCGAAACCATCCAGTTGCGCCCGGCGGCACAAGGGCTGCACGGTCAGCGCATCCGCTGGACACCCTCGGCTTCGGCCCGGAAGACACTGGCATCCGAGCAGGCCTGGGCGCGGGCGCTCCTGCCACGTCAGGCGACGTTGATGGCGCCGCTGGCGCATGTGGATGGGGATGTGCGCATGAGCACCTTCGTCGCCTGGATGGACGACAGTGTCGTCAACCCGGCCGGCTGGGTGGGGCGCAAGCTGCTCGGGCAGGGGTTCACCCTTGCCACCGGGCCGGTACGGGGGATCAACGGTGTCCACAGCGCCCTCTATACCCGCACTGCTCAGGAGGTGCTGCTCACCACCCACCGCGAAGGCAGCCGCCAGTTCATCGTCCTGCACTGGAAACACTGATGATGCCCCCGCCAAACCCCCGCCTGCAGGCCGGCCAGGCCTCGATCGAATACCTGCTGGTCTGCCTGGCCCTGGTGGCCTTGCTCCTTGCCGGCGACCCCTCTCCCCTGGACAGGCTGCTGGAGCTGATCCAGCACGCTTACGACCGTTTTGCCCACGGAATTTCCCTGCCATGAACGCGATCATTCTTCGTATCCTGGAAAGGCATCGCAACCTGATGCTGATGTCCACAGCGTTGCTGTGTGGTGGCATTGCCGTCTATGCCGGTTCCCGCTATG
This sequence comes from Lautropia sp., assembly GCA_030532425.1. Taxonomy (GTDB): domain Bacteria; phylum Pseudomonadota; class Gammaproteobacteria; order Burkholderiales; family Burkholderiaceae_E; genus Lautropia. Next base: position 4,640 of record JAUNLD010000037.1, read on the forward strand.
TCAACGAACAAGTGGCGCAAGAGCGCCTGCGGCTGGCGCCGGCACAGCAGCAGATGCTCGAGGTGGTGGTGGCTACCCGGCCGCTGGAGCGCGGCGACATCATCGACGGTGAGGTGCTGGCCCTGCGCGAAGTGCCGGCCGATTATGTACCCAGTGCCGCAGTGCTGCCCGAGCTGATCGAGCCGTTACTGGGGCAGCCGCTGCTGCAACCGCTGCGCGCTGGCGAGGTGCTGACCACGCACGCGGTGGCAACGGCCGAGCAGATCGGTTTCTCGTCGCGCGTCAAGCCGGGCATTCGCGCACTGACCATTTCGGTCGATGAGATCAATTCGATCTCGGGCATGCTGCAACCGGGGGATCGCATCGACCTGATGCTGACGGCCCGTCCCCCGGCCGCCAGCGGTGGTGAGGCCCGGCGCGAAGCAACGGTGCCACTCCTGCAGAACTTGCTGGTGATGGCCACCGGCCGCCAGGTGCGGCGGGGCGATGACGGCCCGGGGGACGAGCGGGCCTTTTCGGCCGTCACGGTCGAAGTGACACCGCAGCAGGCGCAGCGCCTGATCGTCGCGCAGGCAGCAGGGCGTCTGACGGCTGTGTTGCGCAATCCTGAAGACCGCACGCCCCTGGATGCCACACCACTGGATCTGGCGACCCTGTTCGGGCAGCCCCCCAAGCCGGCGCCGCGGCCAGCGCCCGTTCGCCGGGCAGCGGGGCCACAGATCATCATCGGTGGCATGGGGCGTGCCCAGGTGCAGCCGCTGCCCGTGCATGGGCCCGTGGGGCGCCCGCTCCTGCCCGCCGCTGCCGGCGCTGCACACCCCCAGCAGGCCCCGGCGGGTCGAAGCACTGTCCAGACCGAGTCTGCGCCTGTGCAGGCCGCCTTGCCCGAGCCGCATCGTGCCGCTGTTGCCCGATCCACTTTCTGACGACTGAAGACCCACACAAAGGAGCCGAACCATGCGCTGCCGTCCTGCTTCGTCTTTCTCTGCTCGTGAACCCGTGGGGGCTTCTGCAACCGCCTGGCGCCGCCATGCCACGGCATGGGCCCTGGTTGCCATCCTGCCCTGGCAGGCGGCCTGCACGGCATTGTCGGCGCCCGCCGCATCCGGGCAGGCCCAGGGTGCCGCCATACCGTCTGGCGTGGCACCCATGACCGCGCCCCCGGCGACTCCGGCACGCACGGCCCCGTTGCCAGCGCGCTTGCCGGGCGGGAGCCAGCAGGTGGATGCCATGGCTGTCCGTGCTGCTCATCCCGCTGCCCACACCGTGCAGTCGGCCCATGCCCAGCCGGCCCAGGTGTCCCTGCCCCCGAGCATCCGGCCTGCGGGGGGTGAGCGCAGCGGAACGGCCAGCCGTGTCATCGCCAGCCCTGGCAGCGTGGCAGCGCCTGCGGCGACAGCGTTCGAGTCGATCACGCTGGCCGTTGGCCAGGCGCACCTGCTGGACATCGGCACGATCAGGCGGGTGGCGGTTGGCAATGGCCGGGTGTTGCAGGTGAATGCCCTGGATGCGCGCCAGCTGCTGCTGTTGCCCGAATCCCCCGGTGAAAGCACCCTGCATCTCTGGCTGGGTGATGGCCGCCTGCATCGCTATCAGGTGCTGGTGACGGAGTCGAGCAGTCCGCGCGTGGCAATGGAAATCAACCAGCTGCTGGGCGAGGGACATGGTGTGCGGGCACGGGCGATGGGCGACAAGGTGGTGCTGGAGGGTGACAACCCCACCGAAGAAGGGGCCTGGCGTGCGGCCGAAATCGTCAAACGTTATCCGGGCGTCATCAATCTGGCCAGCCGCCGGGGTTTCGAGCCGATGGTCAATCTTGAAGTCAAGATGATTGAGGTGGGGCGCAACGCGCTGCAACAGCTGGGAGTCCGCTGGTTCTCGGGGGCTGGCGACTGGACGCTGACCGGGCCGAGCTTCGGGGTGCTGGGCGACTTCAAGCGCAGTGCTGCCTTCCTTCCTGGTGGTGCGGCGGCGCTTCACGGCATGGCGGTGGCACCGCGCATCTCGCCCCTGGCCACGAGCGCCTCACTGGCCCTGTCACTGGGCACGGCCATCGATCTGATGGTGCAGAACGGTGATGCCGTGCTGCTGGCCGAACCCCGGCTTTCCACCCGGTCGGGCGGCAAGGCACGCTTTGTCGCAGGCGGCGAGTTGCCGATTCCGATGCTGTCGAGCACCGGGGCGCCCAGCATCGACTTCAAGGAGTACGGCGTGCGTTTCGAGGTCGAGCCAACCGTCAACGCTCAGGGCGTGATCTCGGCGCGGCTGCATACCGAGATCTCTTCGGTCAACAGCGAGGTGGCGGTGGCGGGGGTGCCGGGGCTGCGCAAGCAGAGTGCCGATGCCGATGTCAACCTGCGCGCCGGTGAAACCCTGGTGATTGCCGGCATGCTGACCAGCGAGATGTCGGGGGCGGTGCAGAAGCTGCCGGGCCTGGGCAACCTGCCGGTCATCGGCAAGTTGTTCAAGTCACGCCGCTTTCACAACCGCGAGACCGAGATGGTGGTGCTGATTACGCCGCGGCTGGCCGAAGCCGATGGCCGCTTGCCGGATGCGCGTGCCGATGCGCTCCAGCAGCGGGTGTCGGAGGCCCGGCAGGCCGTGACGATGATGGAGTGACGGGGTGCCGGGCACCCCCTGGCATGCATCCCCGGCAGCCCCTGCTGCAGATGGTTAGAAGGCATGACACCGGACAAGGAGCAGCGCGTGTGCTGCACGGGACCGCCGCACGGGCACGGCATGCCATGCCCTGTGCCATTGTGCACACGACCTGGCCGGATGGCCTAGGCAGGCAGGCCGGAAAGTCGATGGGCGCCCAGGCCTTTGCTCATTAAGCTGACGCACAGCCCATCTTCCTCACGAGTACAAGGACAATCGACATGCTGGATGTTGTGATCGAAGAAGAAGGCCGCGAGAGCCGGACGGTACGGGTGACGAACTTTCCGTGCCGGATCGGGCGGGGCAAGGATGTGGAGGTGCAGCTGCCGGGATGGCGCGTGGCCCGCGTGCATGCCGAGTTGCAACGCATTGGGCGCGGGCTGAAGCTGGTGGACCTGGGCACGATCATCGGCACGCGCGTCAATGGTGAGCGTATCGTCGAATATGGTCCGCTCTCGGAACGTGACGAGATCGCGCTGGGCGGCTACCGCCTGCGGGTGCAGGGCGAGGGCCTGCGTCTGCCGGCTGGCCCGGTTTACCGGGCAGGGGAAGCACAGCCACAGGATGAGGCCGGGGCGGCGCCCCGCGATCGGGACGCACCTGGGCACGCGGGGATGGAAGGCGCAGCATCGGCCGGTGGTGATGGCCCTGTCTGCCATGACGCTGTCCGTGGTGCAGCCGGTGGCGCAGCAGGCCGGGATGAGGCGGCCCGGAATGAAACGGCCCGGCATGAAGCAGGCGGTGAATCCATGTCCGCAACTGCGACGGTGGAAGGAATGGTCCTTCCGGCAGGAAGCCGTCCGCAGGCCGGAGCACGGCCGGCCGGAGGAGGCCGTGCCGACGTCGACCCGTGCAGGCCGTCCCGGCCAATCGCCGTGGCAAGGCTGGCTGCGGCCCCCGAGGGGCGGGCAGCGGCAGCCGGGTCGGCCGGTCCTGAAGTGGAGACGGACTTCGACGGGCAGCAGGGCACGCGCCTGAGCCGGGCAGAGGAGGCTCGGGACGCCAGCGCATCGGCGGTTGGCTACATGCGCAACTGCCACCGCGATCACGGCACCGATGCCCGGCAGCAGGATGAATGGCAACAGCATGCGCAGGCGGCTGGCGAACAGGCGCGCACGCTGGGCTGGCGGCGGCTGATCCACCAGCAGCTGCTGGAGGTGATCGACTTGCGGCGCAGCAACCTGACGCAGTTTTCCACCGATGAGCTGCGGGCCGAGGTGCAGTCGGCTGTCGAGCGCATCGTTGCAGACCTGAAAGGCTTGCCGGCCGATATCGATCGCGTGGCGCTGGTGCGTGACACCGTGGATGAAGCGGTCGGGCTGGGGCCGCTGGAGCGGCTGATGGATGATCCGCTGGTCAGCGAGATCATGGTCAACAGTGCCAACGACATCTTCATCGAACGCCAGGGCCGGCTGCAACAGGTGCCGCTGGCTTTTTCGGACGACGATGCGATCCGCAACGTCATCGAACGCATCGTCGCTCCGCTGGGGCGGCGCATCGACGAATCGTCGCCGTTGGTCGATGCACGTCTGGCCGATGGTTCGCGGGTCAACGCCATCATCCCCCCGGTGGCGCTGAAAGGGCCGACGATCACCATCCGCCGCTTCAACCGCCGGGTGATGACGCCCGATACGCTGGTGGAAAACGGCAGCGCCTCACCGGAGATGATGGCCTTTCTGCGGGTTGCCGTCGAACAGCGTCGCAGCCTGATCGTCTCGGGTGGCACCGGTTCGGGCAAGACGACCTTGCTCAATGTGCTGTCCAACCTGATTCCCAAGGGTGAGCGGCTCATCACCATCGAGGATGCCGCCGAGCTGAAGCTGATGCATCCGCACCTGGTGTCGCTGGAATCCCGGCCGGCCAACGCCGAGGGAAGGGGGGCCATCACCATCCGCGATCTGGTGCGCAACGCGCTCCGCATGCGGCCGGACCGGATCATCGTGGGCGAGTGTCGCGGTGCCGAGGCGCTGGACATGATGCAGGCGATGAACACCGGCCACGAAGGATCGATGACGACGGTGCATGCGAACACCCCGCGTGATGTGCTGTCGCGGGTGGAAATGCTGATGTTGATGGCGGGCATCGAGCTGCCGCTGACGGCGCTGCGCGAGCAGGTGGCCAGTGCCGTCGATCTCATCATCCATCAGGCCCGTTTCTCCGATGGCTCGCGCCGCATCACCTCCATCACCGAGGTCTGCGGTGTGGAGAGTGGCAAGATCCAGACGCACGAGATCTTCCGCTACGAGCAGACTGGGTTGAAGCAGAACCGCGTGCAGGGGCGTTTCCGGGCCAATGGCGAGGTGCCGTCCTTCTACGAGGCCCTGCGCGACCGGGGCGTGCCGGTCGACTTCAGCATCTTCGAGGACCCCTTTGCCGAGGTGGCGGGCAATGCCCGTCCAGGCTGATTTGCCGCGGATCAGGCAATCTTGAATGCAAGGAATGACGATGGGCGTGACGATTTCCTCCGGTAGCTGGCTCTGGGTGGCAGGATTGGCGCTGGGCCTTGGCGTGGTGGTGTCGGTGCTGGTGCTGATGCCGGGCGCGGCCCGGGCGGGTGTCGGTTATCGACGGCACTTCAGCGGTCGTGTCGGCCATGGCATGAAGGAGCTGCTGCTGTTTGTCGATGTGGACCGTCTGTTTCGTGCCAACCTGCTGCTGTGTCTGCTGGCCTGCCTGCTGGCATGGCTGCTGACCGGTTCGCTGCTGCTGGTGCTGGTGGCTGCCGGTGTGGTGGGGGCGCTGCCAGGGATGCTCATTGCCCGGCTGGGGCGCCGGCGGCGCGACGCCTTTGCCCGGCAGCTGCCCGACGCGATGATGCTGATCGCCGGTGCGATCCGGGCGGGGGCCAGCATGACGCTGGCGTTGCGGCAGATGTCGTCCGAGCTGCCGGCACCGGGTGGCCAGGAATTCGAGCTGATGCTGCGCGAGCTGCGCCTGGGCGTGACGCTGGACGAGGCCTTGCTGAATCTGGAGCGGCGCATGCAGTGCGACGAGCTGCGGCTGTTTGGTGCGGCGGTGCGCATCGCCAATGAAAGTGGCGGCAATCTGGCCGAGACGCTGGAGCGCCTGGCCGACACCGTGCGCAAGAAGCTGGCGCTGGAGGACAAGATCGTTGCGCTCACCTCGCAGGGGCGCCTGCAGGGCTGGATCATGGTCTGCCTGCCGATCGGGGTGGGCGCTGCCCTGTGTGTGATCGAACCCGATGCGATGGCTCCGCTGTTTCACAGCTGGCAGGGCTGGATCGTGCTGGCACTGGTGGCGGTGCTGGAGGTGGTGGGGCTGCTGTTCATCCGCAGGATCATGGCGATCGATGTCTGAGTCGTCTGCTGCAGGCAGGAAATGCCGAGGCTTCTGGGGACTGGAAGAGCAGGGCGGCCCGGTGTCGCGGCCTGGTCGACTCAGTCCATATTGTATCTTGATTTCAAGAGGTATGCTGTCATGCTGGAGATGATGTCCTCGCACGGGTTGGCGGTGCTGGCCGTGGTGGCACTGGTGGTGGCCGTCTGGCTGTTCATGCTTGGTGGAACGAGGCTGGTGCGGGCGGTGCCGCCGGTTGGCCGCTCCGCGCATCAGGATCTGCCACCGCGCTACTGGCAGTTGCTGGGCTGGCTGGGACATGCCGCAACGCACTGGGTAGGGCCGTGGATCTCACCCACCGCCAGGCGGCGCCTGCAGGAGCAGCTGCGTCGCGGTGGGCTGGAGTTTTCGCTGAGCGTCGAGCAGTTCGTGGCTGGACAGGTGCTGGGTAGTTTGCTGGCGGCACTGGTGTTGCTGCTGGCCTGGTCGCCCAATGGTCTGCCGGCGTCGTGGATGGTGCTGATGGCGATGGCTGCCGGTTTCATCCTGCCGGCCAGCTGGCTGAGGGACCTGTGCGAGCGCCGTTCGCGTCAGATCACCAAGACCCTGCCTTTCTATCTGGATGTCATCACGCTGGCGATCGAGGCCGGGTCGAACATGACGGGCGCTTTTCAGCATGCGGCCGACAAGGGGCCGGCCGGGCCGATGGCCGAGGAATTGCGGCGGGTGCTGCGGGACATTCGTGCTGGCCGGACTCGGGCCGATGCCTTGCGTTCGATGGCTGAGCGTCTGCGGATTCCGGCCGTTTCCAACTGGATTGCCGCCATTCTCAGTGCCGAGAAACAAGGCAGCAGCCTGGGACCGATCCTGCGGGCGCAGGCCGACCAGCGTCGCAACGAACGTTTCATGCAGGCCGAAGCGATGGCCCTGAAGGCACCGGTGAAGATGCTGTTCCCGCTGATGACCTGCATTTTTCCCTGCACCTTCATCATCGTCTTCTTTCCAATCGGTGTACGCATCCTGTCGGAGGGCCTGCTGTGAACTCCCGGACAGAGCACCAGCGGGCCCGGCTCGGGAACCGGGCCCTCAGCCCCGGCCATCGGCAGGACGTGTCTTGTCACGATCCGGACGGCAGGCACGCCCGGGCCGCCAACGGAAGCGCACCGGTCAACGGGGAAGTGCCTGCCGTGGTCGCTGGAGAGATGCCGGTGATCGGTGTGCGTCGTGCACGCAGCTGGTGGCAGCGTGCCCGCGGGCTGATTGGCCATCCACCGCCGCTGCCCGGCCGGGGGATGTACTTCGATGGCACGGCTGCCGTGCATGGCATCGGCATGGCGCATGCACTGGATGTGGTGTTTCTGGATGCCAGTCATCGTGTGGTGCGCTGTGCGCGCCTGCCACGCCTGGGCATGCGCGCCTGCCTGAAGGCGCGTGCCGTGCTGGAGCTGCGTGCCGGCGAGATTGCCCGACTGGGCATCGAGCCCGGCATGTCGCTGACGCTGCTTGATGACGACGAGATTTTTGGAGTGCAGTCATGAAGAACCGGAAACCGTTTTCGCTGCCGCCGTTGCTGTTGCCTTCCCCGAGATCACGGCTCTTGACATCGCGGCCGTCGATAAGCTTGCCGTCGATCCGTGCTGCCTGCCTGCTGGCCGCCGCTCTGCTGCTGGTGCCGGCGGCGCAGGGGGCTGAAGGCGTCCACGCAAAAGGACGGTCAAGGCTGGCGGCACACAGTCTGGCGCAGCCTCTGCCTCCCGTCATGCCGGGCATGCCGGCGCCGGCCACACTGATGGCGGCGATGCAGCTGGCCGAGCAGCATTATCGCCAGGGGCAGGATGCCGAGGCCTTGTCACTCCTGGCATCACTGGTGGCGCTGGCGCCGCAACACCGCCATGCCGCCTGGTTGCGGCTGGGCAACATCCACCAGCGCCGCGGTGATGTGGGGGCGGCGCTGGATGCCTACCGGCGACTGCGGCCGGAGGGCGCCGCCCAGCCTGGGCCCGGGACCGCCCACACGGCCGGCGTGCCGAAGCCGGGCCAGGGGGCAGGTGCCAGGGGAGGGCAGGTGGCGCATGCCGGCGTGCGACGGGAGTTGCAGGCCGAAGACAATGCCCTGCGCCTGAAAGCGATGCTGAACATGAGCATGGTGTCGCTGGCGCAGGGGTACGATGCGCTGGTGCAGATCGGTACCCTGCAACAGCAGTCGCCGCAGGTCTGGCAGGAGGCGGGGATCGACGAGCAGACAGCCAGATCCCTGCTGCACGGCTTGCAGGCCCAGGTGGCAGAGATCCGGCAGCTGCTGGGCGTGCCGGCCACGGCGCCGCTGCCTGCGGCCCGGGGGGACAGTGCGCATGCGCTGAATGCCGCCAGGCCGCAGCCTCGGCCTGCACCGGCTACCGCCAGGGCAGCTGCGCGCGCACCACAGATCCTGGTCAGTTATCCCGGGGCGGCGGCACGCAAGCCGCGTGCGGTGCCCGGCACCGGGAAAGCGTCCACGGCTGCCCCGCGGGCTGATGCCGCCATGTCCGTTCCGGCCGCGTCCCAATCGGCAGCCGGGGCCGAGGCACGGCAAGCGCGAACGGCGGCAGCGCCTGCAGAGGTGGCTTCGGCGGCGGTAGCACCGGCGGTGCCAGCACCTGCGGTGGCGCTCCCGCCGCCAGGCACGACGCGTGAGGATGGTGCTCAGGGACAGGACAAGACCCGCTCCGCAAACAGCGAAAGCACTCAGGGGCACGATACCCGGACGGCTGTTTCCACCCCGGCCGTCCCGGCTGTTCCGGCCGCGCCGGCAGCGCTGGCCGCGCAGCCGCTGGTGATGCGCCCGGTGACGCCAGGCAAGCCGGCCGCGCCGCACCCGGCGCCGCAGCAGCCAGTGTCCGCCGGGCAGGGCTGATGAGGGTGTGAGCATGGCAAGGGAGGTCATGATGGATGCCGGATGGAGGCTGGCGCATGCTGTGCCGTCACGGTGTGTGGGACGGGCGGGGGGCATGTGCGGCATGTCGATGGTGGAAATGCTGGTCGTGCTGCCCGCGCTGTTGCTGATGGCGTTGGCGGTGGTGCAGTGTGTGCTGGTCTTTCAGGCGCGCAATGCGCTGGACTATGCGTTGAACGAGGCAGCCAGGGCCGGTGCGGTCGACCACGCCAGCGAGACTGCCATCGTGCGCGGGCTGGGAGCCGGACTGGCCCCGTGGCTGTACGGGGCGGACAGGATGGAAGAGAAGATGCTGAATGAGGGCCGGGGCATGGCCCATGTGGTCTCCGGGAGGGGGCAGGGGTGGATTCAGCTGGCGCAACGCTCGCCCACGCTGGAAAGCTTCCGGGACTGGGCCGAGCCGGCGCTGGATGCCCATGGTGAGGAAATTCGCGGGACCGACGAGATTCCCAACGACAACCTTGATAATCGTCGGCTCAAGGCGCAACCCCGCAGCGGTGCGGCCGGGGTGGTGAACGGCGAGCCGATGGGACAGGCGTCGGGTCAGACGCTGGCCGATGCCAACCTGCTGCGGCTGGAGATGCAGTACGGGGTGCGTCTGGGTGTGCCGTTGGTGGGGAAACTGGCTCTCAGGACGCTGATGACGCTGAAGGGCTGCAACGGTCTGGGCGGCCTGGTGGGGAGTGTCGGGGAAAGCGGTGATGCGTGCAGCTTCTATCGGCGGGGCCGGATTCCCGTCAGCGTGGTGGCGACGGTGCGGATGATGTCGCCGGCACGGCGTTCGTCCCTGTTGCAGGCTGCGCTGCCCGGCCAGGGGCGTCGGGCTGCTTCGCCGGGGGCTGCCCGGATGGGTGAGCCCTCATCACAGGCCGGAGAGGATGGCGGCACGGGCCGCACGCCCGGGGCCGGTGGTGGCGGACAGGCGCCTGCAGCTGGTCCCGGGGCGGATGAGGCCGATGATACGGAGGTCGATGCCGGTGATACCGGGGAGGAGGCTGCTCCGGAGGACGAGCAGGAGGGCAAGGTGGAGGAGGCTGACGATGTGGCCGCAGCAGGTAAGGCGGACGATGAGGGGCAGGCCCATGATGATGCGGGGCAATCCGCGGCAGAGAACGGGTCGACCGCCGGTGAGCAATCGGTGCCACCGGGTGGGGGTTCACTGCTTGACCGGCTCATTCCCGAGCGTCAGGCTCATCCCGAC
>JAUNLD010000037.1:14737-29644 GCA_030532425.1 Lautropia sp.
AGCAGGGCCGATTCCGGAGCAGCAGGCCTGATGCTCTGGCAAGCTCATCACGGCACGGGCATGGGTGCGCCAGAAGTGGGAATGCCGGAAGTGGGGGGGCAGCGCGTCCGATGGCCCGTCAGCGCGCCTGCTGCCCCATCACGGCGTCTGCGCCAACCCATCGCGCGCCTGTGGTCCCGTCGGTCAGGGATGACGGGGCGTGATCTGGCTGGCCAGTGCTTCCTTGTTGACGGTGGCGGGCCTGGCCACGGGTTTGGCGGCCGTCGAGATACTGGTACCCGCGCGGGGGTCGTAGGGATGGTAATCGACCGGATAGGCCGCCCGGATGCGCTGGACGTAGGCCAGGGTTTCGGCAAAGGGCGGCACGCCATCGTAACGGTCGACCGCACCCTCTCCGGCGTTGTAGGCAGCCAGGACGAGGCTGACATCGCCCTGGAAGTAGTTGAGCAGCCAGCGCAGGTAAGCCATGCCGCCCCGGATGTTCTGGATCGGGTCGAGCACGTCGGTGACGCCGAAGCGTTCGGCTGTTTCGGGGATGATCTGCATCAGCCCGAAGGCGTTGCGCTCGGAGCGGGCGTTGGGGTTGAAGCCGGATTCGACGGCCATCACGGCCAGCACCAGCCGGGGATCGAGCTTGTACTTGCGTGCCTCGGCCACGACATGCTTGACGATCTTGGCTCGGGCGGCGCCGACCACGGGATTGGCACTGCGCGCGGTCTGCGAGCCCAGTGCGGCCAGTTCGGTGGCACTGGCTGCGCGTTCGGGTGTGCCTTTTTCGACGATGCTGCCCTTGAGGCAGGCGGGCAGGGCTTCCTTGCTGCTCTTGTAGCGGGAGGCCAGGTCGCGGCCGAGGTCGCTGCCAAAGCGGGCTGCACGCTCGAACAGTGTGGCGGCGATGTCGTGGTTGCGCGGTACGCCCTTGCCTTCTTCGTAGATCCAGCCCAGCCGGAGCATGGCGTCGGGGTAGCCGCCACGGGCGGCCTCGCAATAGAGATTCTGTGCCCGACCGGGATCGGCACGGCCATTGAAGCCGGACTCGGCCAGCATGCCCTGCTGGACCAGATCGCGGTAGTGGTCGATCGAGCTGGTTTCGCGCGCAGCCACCTTGCGGGTGAGTGGCTTCAGGTTGATCTGTTCGTCGAACTTGCGGCGATTGTTGCCGGCTGATTCGATGCGTCGGGTGTCCTGGATGGTGGTGGCCGGCCGGTGCTGGCGTGGCAGCTTGCGCAGCGAGGGCTGCTGCTGTTGCACCTGTGGACCCGAGGTGTTGTAGCTGTTGTAGGACTGGTTGCGGCGATCGATGCCGAACGAGCCCTTGCCGGCCTGGCGGCCGGACGACCAGTTGGTGCTGGGGGCCGACAGGGCACCCCGGCTACCTTGCTGGTAGCCGCCAACAGCGCCGCTGGCGCCGTTGGCGCCAGTGGGAGCCCCCACAGGGCCGCCGATGGGGCCACCGGTTTGGGCTGACACCGTCATGGCGGCGAACGCAAAACCGGATGCCAGCAGGTGTCTGGCCCGTGCAGGGGCCATTTTCAGGTACGTGGCCAAAGCTCGAACTCCAGGACTGGGCCTACCCCATTTTACCGTAACTGGTGTTTTGCCAACAGGTCATAGAGGGTGGGCCGGCTGACACCGAGGGTGATGGCGGCCTTGGCGATGTTGTCGTTGGCGTCTTTCAGGGCGCGGTGGATGGCATCGCGCTCGGCTTCGTCACGGGCATGCTTGATGGTGACGGGGGGCAGGCTCTCGCTGGCGGGCAGCCCCAGGTCGGCGGCCTGGACCAGGATGCTGTCGGTGGTGAGCATGGCCTGCTGGATGACGTTGCCGAGTTCGGTGATGTTGCCTGGCCAGTTGTAGCGCGAGATGGCGTGCTGGGCGTCGTCCGACAGGACCATGCGCGGTGTGCCGGGGGAGTCGCGGTGAGGTTGTTCCAGCAGCCAGCGGGCCAGTTCGACAGCATCGTCGCCGCGCTGGTGCAGCGGCGGCAGGCACAGGTGGACCTGACCCAGGCGGTCGTAAAGGTCGCGCCGGAACTGGCCGTCGACGATGCGGCTGCCCAGCGTCGGGCTGGCGATGCTGATGAGCTGCGGCAACGAGTTGACGTCTTTCCAGCGGGTTTCGCTGTTGTGGATCAGGTAGAGCAGCTCGGTCTGGGTGGCGGGGTCGAGCTGGTCGACGTTTTCGAGGATGACGATGGCGGGCTGGCCCGGTTGCTGCTCGGCAACGGCCTTGCGGCAGACCACTTCGATGTCGATGCCGCGGGTGTAGCGGTTGCAGCTGATGATGGGCGGCATCGGCACGTTCTGCTGGCTGGTGCCGGCATGCCGGTTGGCGTTGCGGGCAAAGTAGTGGGCCAGCGTCTTGCGGCCGGTGCCGGCCTCGCCCTGGATGAGGATGCGCAGGTTGTGGCCGGCCAGGCGTTTGGCGCGCTTGATGATGCGGCGCATGGCGGCATCACCGCTGAGCAGGCCGGGGATGAGTTCGCCCAGCGGGCGGTTGCGGCTGGCCGCGCTGGTCTGGCGGCGGATCTGTTGCAGGCGCTGGGCCCGCTGGACGGCGTAGGGCAGGGCCGCGGTCTCGGACGGATAGGCGAGCACGTCGTAGACGTTGGGCAGCAGCAGCTGGGCGGCCAGATAATCGTCGGTGGCGCCGATGGCGATGATGCGCGCACCGGGGCAGGCCGCCGCCAGCTGGCGGCAGGCATCGACGGGAGAGGGACTCTGGGTTGGCCCGCCGTGGGTGCCGAAATCGAGGATGATGACGTCGGCTTCGGTGCTGTGCAGCTTGACGATGGCTTTCTTGATGCCCTGTATCAACAGCGCGTCTCTGGCCAGCGGCATCTGCTGCAGGCCAATCGCGTGTTCCGGCGAAAGCTCGACGATCATGATCTGCTTGTTGCTCATGGACAAATGAAGTGAGTCATCTGGGATGTCGGGATTGCAACAGAGGGAAACGTCTTCACTAAGGACATAGTGCACGGCGGTATCGAAGACGATAGGCGCGGAATGATATTTGTTGCAGTGCGTTGCTGGCAGAATGCGGGGTGGTGTCGCCTGGGCGGGATGAAAGCAGCCTGCCCCGGGCGCATGGGGGCTGGCCGGCCGTGTGCTGGCTGGCTGCCGACCGGAGGCGGGGACGCAGGCTGGCCACGGTGCAGCGGGTGGCTCCGGGAGCCGGGGAGGCAGGTCTGAGGCAAGGCTGGCCTGCGGTGGGATCATGCTTGGAGAAGGAGAGGCAGGTGGCGTCATCGGTAGTCGAGGATCACGGGGCACTGATCGCCTGGGCCCGTGACTGGTTGGGTGGGCACGGTGCTGGCGCCTGGACGATGACAGGCCATGCCCCGATCGGCGAGCAGCGGCTGGCGCACGGCGAGGGGCTGGAGGCCGTGTTGCAGTTGCAGGGCGCCGATCCTATCACCCGGATGCTGGGGCTGCTGGTGTGCAGTGATCCGCATCCCGACCAAGGGGTGCTGGATGCACGGCTGGGCGAGGAGATGGGAGCCTACATGGGGACGCTGCTGGAAAATTGCCAGCGGCTGATGGCCTTGTCCTTTGGGCCGGTGATCGGCCAGCGCGGGGCTGATGGCCAGTCGCAGTCGGAAGTGTTGCGGCGGATGACGTTGGCGATGGCACGCGATGTGCGGGTGGTGATGGTGCGGCTGGCCTCGGCCTTGCAGTCGTTGCGGCATGTGGTGGCCCACGAGCTGGCCCGGACGATGGATGTGAGCGGGCTGGCGCGCGAGGCGATGCAGGTGCTGGCGCCGCTGGCCAACCGGCTGGGCCTGTACCGGATCAAGTGGGAGATGGAGGATCTGGCCTTCCGGTGTCTGGACCCGGCGCGCTACCGGGCGCTGGCCAACCAGGTGGAGATGAAGCGGCCTGAGCGTGATGCCTTCGTGGCCAATGCCACGGCCGAGCTGTCGGCGCTGCTGGCCGAGCGGGGCATCCAGGCACAGGTGAAGGGGCGCTCGAAGCATCTTTACAGCATCCACAACAAGCTCAAGGCCAAGAACCTCAGCATCGAGAACCTGCACGATCTGCGTGCGTTGCGGGTGATGGTGGACACGCTGGCCGATTGCTATGGCACGCTGGATGTGGTGCATCAGCGCTGGGCACCGCAGATGGACGAGCTGGACGATTACATCGCCTATCCCAAGCCCAATGGCTATCAGTCGCTGCATACGGTGGTGATGGCCGATGATGGCCGGCCGATGGAGGTGCAGATCCGCACGCGGGCGATGCACGAGGCGGCCGAGTACGGGCTGGCGGCGCATTGGCGCTACAAGGAAAAGAGCGCGCCGGGCGGGGCGAAGGTGGTGGTGCCTTCGCTGGACGGGCAGGCACGGATTTCGTGGTTGCGGCAGTTGCTGGCCTGGCAGCAGGAGCTGGATGCGCCGGCGATGGGCGAGCCGGCCAGTACGGCCGATGATTCGGTGATCTTCGTGATGACGCCGCAGGGACGGGTGATCGAGCTGCCGGTGGGGTCGACGGCCGTGGATTTTGCCTATCACGTCCATACCTCGCTGGGGCATCGGTGCCGGGGGGCGCGGGTGGATGGCCGGATGTTGCCGCTGAACACTCCGCTGGCCAATGCGCAGGTGGTCGACATCGTGCAGGCCCGGATCGGGGCGGGGGGCGAGGAGCCGGGGCCCTCGCGTGACTGGCTGAATCCGGCCCTGGGTTTCGTGCGCAGCAACCGGGCCCGCGCCAAGGTACGGCAGTGGTTCAATGCGCGCCAGCGCGGGGCCGAGCAGGTGGAAGGGCGCGAGCGCATCGAGAAGTTGCTGGCCCGCGAGGGGGCTACGGCGCTGTCCTTCGACGAGCTGGCCAGCCGGCTGGGACAGGAATCGCCGGCGGCGATGTTTGCGGCGGTGGCGCGCGACCTGATCGGCCTGCGGACGCTGGAAGCGGCGATCCGGGGGGCGCCGGCCGCCACGGCCGAGGCGGCCAGGCCGCTGTTGCCGAAATCGCCCGAACCGAAGAAGGCCACGTCGACCGATGCCAACACGGTGCTGGTGATGGGGGTGGATTTTCTGATGACACATCTGGCCAAGTGCTGTCATCCGGTACCGCCGGACGAGATCAGCGGCTTTGTGACCCGTGGGCGCGGGGTATCGGTGCACCGGCGCGATTGCCCGTCGCTGGCGGCGCTGCGGGCGCGTTCGCCCGAGCGCGAGCTGGCGGTGTCATGGGGGGACAACTGGCAGCAGCCCGTCAGGGCCAAGGGAGGCCAGTTCAAGCCCAGGCGCTTTCAGGTGGGCATCCAGGTGACGGGCGAGGATCGTAGCGGTCTGCTGCGTGACATCCTCGACATGCTGGCACGCGAGCAGGCGCCGCTGCTGTCGGTGCGCAGCCATACGGTGCGCGAGCTGGCACGCTTCACGCTGATTCTGGAGGTACCGTCGGCCGAGGTGCTGAAGAAGGTGAAGCAGATGGTGCGTCAGGTGCCGGGGGTGACGAGCTGCCGGCGGGTGTAGGGAGGCTGCACGGCCCTGCCGGGACAGCCGCCCGCAGGATGCGGGATGCGGCGGCTAGCGTGCAGTGTTCCTGTGTGCTGAGGCTTGGCTTGGCTGGCCGGAGTCGACGTACGCCGGGCCGATCGCGTGGGGCGCATCTGGCCCGGTCGTGAACGCCGGGGTTGCCCGGGATCGGGCTGCTCAGCTTGCCGGTGTGTCGGGGCGGCGGGCCGATCTGGGCCGGAAGGCCGCGCAGATGCTGGGGTCGGTGTCGACCCATGGGGCGCCGATCAGGTCCAGGCAGTAGGGCACGGCGGCGAAGATGCCGGGCACGCGGATCTGGCCGCTGTCGGCATCGCGCAGGCCTTCGAGGATCTCGCGGATGGACTTGGGCTGGCCAGGCAGGTTGATGATGAGGCTGTTGCCGCGGATGACGGCTTCCTGGCGCGAGAGGATGGCGGTGGGCACGAAGTTCAGGCTGATGGCACGCATCTGCTCGCCAAAGCCGGGCATCAGGCGGTCGGCCACGGCCAGTGTGGCTTCGGGGGTGACGTCGCGCCGGGCCGGGCCGGTGCCGCCGGTGGTGAGCACCAGGTGGCAGCCGGCGTCGTCGACCAGCTCGCGCAGCGTGGCTTCGATCAGGGGCTGTTCGTCGGCAATCAGGCGGCTGGTGTGCGTCCAGGGGGTGACGAGGGCAGCGCCGAGCCACTCGGTGAGGGCAGGGATGCCACGGTCTTCGTAGGTGCCGCTGCTGGCGCGGTCACTGATCGAGACCAGGCCGACGTGCAGGGGCTGCGGGCTTGGGGTGGGGCTCATGAGGATGGTTCAGTCGTCGTTGTCGGGCAGCTCGTCGGCCGGGGGCTGATGGGCGGCGTCGAGTGCGGCCTGTGTCAGCAGCTCGTGCAGCAGGCGATAGAGCTGGCGCTGCTGGCGTGGGGGCTTGCTGGCGGCCTTTTCGCGCCGGGCCTGTGCCAGCAGTGCGGGCAGGTTCTGGCGGGCGGCGGCAGGGTGCTGGTCGATGAAGTCGGTGAGTGAGAGGCTGCCGTCGAGCAGGCCGTCGCGCCAGCGTTCGGCCCGGTGCATCAGGTGGACATTGTGCTGGTGGACCTCGTCGTCGACGGCCAGCGCCTTTTCGATGGCGGCGGCATCGACCGAGCGCATCAGCTTGCCGATGTACTGCAGCTGGCGGCGCAGGCCTTCGTGGTCCCTGATGCGGCGGGCCTCGTCGACGGCTTCGCGCAGGTCTTCGGGCAGTGTCAGCCGGGCCAGCTGCTGGGCAGGCAGCCTGACCAGACGCTCACCCAGCGCCTGCAGGGCGTGCATCTGCTGCTTGCGGCGGGTCTTGCTGATCGGTGCGTCGTCGGCCGGGGGCTGGTCGTGGTCGAAATCGTCCGCTGTGTTCATCATGACGTGTGGGGCAAATCCGGGGCCGTGGGGCGTGGCAGGGGCGGTGCAGCACCTTGTCGGGCGCCCCGCTGCGGTGCTATATGATACTTTGCGCCTTCCATCCTCCTGACCTGATCGCCCGATGACGAGCCGAACCGCTTCCAAGTCTGCCGCTTTTTCCCGCTCCCCTGCTGCTGCCGTTGCGCCTCGCGCCACCACGGCCCGTGGCGGGCTGCCTGCTGCCTACCGCAAGGGCAAGGGCTGGGGCAAGGACCGTGCCCTGTTCGATTACCAGCGCAGCGACTTCGAGGCGCTCTCGGCCGAGGCGATGCAGATGGCCAGGAGCCTGGGGGCCACCGCCGTCGTCACCGAGGTGTCGGAATCGTCGGGGCTGGCCGTGACGGTGCGCAAGGGCAAGGTCGAGACCATCGAGCAGACGCGCGACAAGGGGCTGGGGGTGTCGGTGTACGTGGGCCGGCGTCGTGGCCATGCCAGCACCAGCGATTTCAGCCCGGCTGCGCTGGAGCGCACGGTGCGTGCGGCCTTCGACATCGCCGCGATCACCGGGGAAGACCCCTTTGCTGGGCTGCCGGATCTGGACCGGCTGGCGATGGGGCAGCACGATGTCTCGTCGCTCAGGCTGTTCGATCCGTGGCAGATCCCGGTCGAGCAGGCGATCGAGCTGGCCCGCGAGATCGAGGCGGCCGGCTTTGCCGTCAGCCCGCTGGTCGGCAACAGCGATGGGGCCTCGGTGTCGGTGGGGCACGGCCATTTCCTGTCGAGCAACTCGCTGGGCTTTTCCGGCGGCTTTCCGTACAGCCGTCACACGCTCTCGTGTGGGCTGATCGCCCGCCGTGGCCGCGACATGCAGCGCGATGGCTGGTATTCGTCCAGCCGCTCGCCTGCCGGCCTGGCCTCGCCCGGGGCGCTGGGGCGTTATTCGGCCGAGCGGGCACTGGCCCGGCTGGGCGCGCGCAAGCTCAGCACCCGCAAGGTGCCGGTGCTGTTCGAGGCACCGCTGGCGCTGGGGCTGCTGGGCAGCCTGGTGCAGGCCACCAGCGGGTCGGCGCTGTACCGGCGCGCCACCTTCCTGGTCGATTCACTGGGGCGGCAGATCTTCCCGGATCACATCGACATCGATGAAGATCCGTTCATTCCCGGTGCGATGGGCAGCGGCCCCTTCGATGACGAGGGGGTGGCGACGGCGGCCCGCAGCGTGGTCAGCGGTGGGGTGCTGGAAGGTTACTTCCTGTCGAGCTACAGCGCGCGCAAGCTGGGCATGCAGACCACGGGCAATGCGGGGGGATCGCACAACCTGCAATTGCGCAGCCGCCTGACAAAACGCACCGACGATTTTGCCCGGATGCTGAAGAAGATGGGCACCGGCCTGCTGGTGACGGAAGTGATGGGGCAGGGTGTCAATTACGTGACGGGCGATTATTCGCGTGGGGCCAGCGGTTTCTGGGTGGAAAACGGCGAGATCCAGTACCCGGTCGAGGAAATCACCATCGCCGGCAACCTGGCCGACATGTATCGCGGCATCGTCGCGGTGGGCAACGACGTGCTCACGCGCGGCACCAAGAGCTGTGGCTCGATCCTGATCGAGGAAATGGCGGTGGCGGGCTGACGGCTACAGCGCGCGGGAGGAGAGCATGAACAAGGCTTTTGTGCGCGAGAACGACGACGCGCCCGATGAGGACGAGGATTTACCGCAGCTGGCGGTGCCGGGCGGCAAGAATTACATCACCCGGGCCGGTTATCAGGCGCTGCGTGACGAGCTGAGCCATCTGCTGGATGTGGAGCGTCCCGACGTGGTGCAGGTGGTCTCGTGGGCCGCGTCCAACGGGGATCGCTCGGAAAACGGCGATTATCTTTATGGCAAGAAGCGTCTGCGCGAGATCGACCGGCGCATCCGCTTCCTGATCCGCCGCATCGACATGGCGGAGGTGGTCGACCCTTCGGCCCATCATGGCAATGACCAGATCTTCTTCGGGGCCACCGTCTGCTACAGCGAGGAAGACGGCACCGGGCGCCGGGTGGAGATCGTCGGCGTGGACGAGGCCGATCCGCTGAAGGGACGGATCAGCTGGATCTCGCCGGTGGCACGCGCGCTCATCAAGGCGCGCGAGGGCGACGAGGTGGCACTGATGACGCCGCAGGGGCGGATGACGCTGCTGGTGGAGTCGGTCGAGTATCCGGCGCCCTGAGTTCAGGGGCTGGTCTGTTCAGAGGCCCGTTGCGCGCGGGCGGCTTGTTGTGCCTGTTGCAGTTCCTGCTCGCGTGCTTCCTTTTCGGCCTTGTCCTTCTTGGCCTGGTCGTGATGCCACTTGATGGCAAAGTAGGCGGCTGTGGCGAGCGCGGTCAGCTTGAGCACGCCAAAGACGATCGGGAACCATTCCATCGTTCTGTTCAACTCCGGTTGATCGAGCGCATCTGCGGCAGCTTGCGCAGGCGGCGGAAGACTTCGGCCAGGTGATCGCGATCCTGGACCTGCAGCGTGAAGCGGATGGCGGCCACCAGTTCGGATTCGGTGTCCATCGCCACCTGCAGGATGTCGGCATCACTGGCGGTGATCTCGCTGGCGATGCGGCCAAGAATGCCGCGCTCGTCGTCGGCAGAAATCTCGAGGATGCAGCGGAACATGCCGCTGACTTCCTCGCCCCATTCGACATCGATCCAGCGTTCGGCATCGCGGCTGATCTGGCGGCGGGCGGTTTCGCATTCCAGCCGGTGGATCGACAGGCCGTGGCCGCCGCGCATCTGGCCGATGATCCGGTCGCCCGGTACCGGATGGCAGCAGTTGGCGGCCTGCAGCGAGATGCCATCGATCGACTGGATGACGATCGGCGCTGTGCGGGGCGCCAGTGTGGCGGTGGCGGCGTTGCTGCCCCCGCTGATGTCGAGCGAGATCGCGCGCGCCACCACGGGCGCCAGCTTGAGTCCCAGGCCAATGTCGGCGTAGAGGTCGGTGGCCGACTTGGCGCCAGTATCGCGGGCGGCCTTGTCGAGCTGGGCTTCGCTGAGATCCTGGATGTTGATGCGCAGGCTGCCCAGCGACTGCATCAGCAGGCGTCGCCCCAGTTCGACCGATTCGTCGTACTTCATGCGCCTCAGGAAGTGGCGGATTTCGGCGCGGGCCTTGCCGGTACGGGCGAAGGCCAGCCATGACGGGCTCGGGCGGGCGTTGGGGTCGGCGATCACCTCGACGATGTCGCCGTGCGTCAGCTCGGTACGCAACGGGACCGGGTCACCGTTGATGCGGGCAGCCACGCACTGGTTGCCCAGGTCGGTATGGACGCTGTAGGCGAAGTCGATGACGGTGGCACCACGCGGCAGGCCACGAATCTGGCCCTTGGGCGTGAACACGTAGACGGCATCCGGGTAAAGGTCCACCTTGACGTGATCGATGAATTCGAGCGAATCACCGGTCTGCTGCTGGATGTCGAGCAGGGACTTGAGCCAGTCGAGGGTCTGGATCTGCTGGTTGCTGCTTTCGGGTTCGGTCTTGTAGAGCCAGTGGGCCGCCACGCCCACCTCGGCCACCTGGTGCATCTGCGGGGTGCGGATCTGGAACTCGATGCCGCCACCATGCGGGCCGACGACGGTGGTGTGCAGCGACTGGTAACCATTCTTCTTGGGAATGGCGATGAAATCCTTGAAACGGCTGGTGTTGGGCTTGAAGACGCTGTGGACCGCGCCCAGCGCCAGATAGCATGACGCCAGGTCGGGCACGATCAGGCGCACGCCGAACAGGTCGTAGACCTCGGAGAACGAGATCCGCTTGTCGACCATCTTCCGGTAGATGGAGTAGAGCGATTTCTCGCGGGCGCTGATCTCGGCCTGTACGCCCATGCGGGCCAGTGCCTTCTCGATGGTGTGGGTGACGCGACCGAAGGCATCGCGCCGGGTGCGGGCCGCCACCTGGATCGCCCGGGCCAGCGTGCGGTGACGCATCGGGTGCTGGTAGCGGAAGGCCAGGTCCTGCAGTTCGCGAAACAGGTTGTGCAGGCCGAGGCGGTTGGCGATGGGCGCGTAGATCTCGGCGGTCTCGTTGGCGATGCGTACCTGACGGTGACGACTGAGCCCTTCGAGGGTGCGCATGTTGTGCAGGCGGTCGGCCAGCTTGACGAGGATCACGCGCACGTCACGTGCCATCGCCAGCAGCATCTTGCGGAAGCTCTCGGCCTGGGCGGTCTCGCGATTGCCGAACTCCATCTTGTCGAGCTTGGACAGGCCGTCGATCATCTCGGCGACGGCGCGACCGAAGAACTGGGTCAGTTCGGCCTGGCTGACCGGCGTGTCCTCGAGCACGTCATGCATCAGGGCCGCGCAGATGGCGTCACCATCGAGCTGCCAGCTGGCACAGATCAGCGCCACCGAGATCGGGTGGGTGATGTAGGGCTCGCCGCTGGAGCGGGCCTGGCCGCTGTGGGCCTGTTCGGCCAGCCGGAAGGCGTTGCGGATGCGTTCCAGGTCGGTTTCGGGCAGGTAGGTGCGGCACTCGGCCAGCAGGGGCTCGATCGAAACCCGGTCGGAGAGGGGGGCATCGGTGCCCTCGACACCTGCCAGCGGCACATCGGCCGCCGGTACCAGCAGGCCCTTGGCAACGTTGGGGCCTGCAGCCCGTGGCTCGGCCAGGGCCGTGGGGGCGACACGGACATCGGCGCTGCCGCCCGTGGGGACCGGGCCGGCCGCTTGGGCGTCTGCGCTGCTGGTGGAAGGGGCTGTCGAGGGCATGGCAATCACCGCGCAGGCAGGGGAAGGATCAGGTGGGCACGCGCCGGAGCATTTCGCGGCCGATCTGGCCTGCGGCCACTTCGCGCAGGGCGATCACGGTGGGCTTGTTCTTGCTTTCGACCTTGGGGGTGTGACCCTGGGCCAGCATCCGGGCACGGTAGGTGGCGATCAGGGTCAGTTCGAAACGGTTGGGGATCTGCTTCAGCGAGTCTTCGACGGTGATGCGGGCCATGAGTGGGGTCCTGTTCAGGAGGAGTGCATGCCAAGGGCATGAAAGAGGTCGGGATGGTGTGCCGACTGTTGCCGAAAGCGGCAACGGGCGGCATCGGCGATGGCGACAAGCTGCTGACTTGCCTGGTTAAAGTCTTGATTGACAATGATATATTGAAATTGCCCGGCATGCGCCAGCTCGCTGCGGGCGGCTGCCAGGCGGCGTGCGATCGTCGCCTCGCTGTCGGTGCCGCGCTGCTGCAGCCGCTCGCGCAGCACGGTGAGCGACGGGGGGGCGATGAACACCGACACGGCATCAGGATAGATCTTCTGCACCTGGGCCGCCCCCTGCCAGTCGATTTCGAGCACGATGTCGGCGCCGTGGGCGATCTGCTCGTCGATCCAGACGCGCGAGGTGCCATAGAAATTGCCATGCACCTCGGCCCACTCCAGAAACTCGCCGGCCTCGCGCCGGGCAAGAAAATCCTCCTGGCTGGTGAAGAAGTAGGCTTCGCCGTGGCGCTCGCCCTCGCGGGGGGGCCGGGTGGTGAAGGATACCGAGTGCCGGATGTGGCTGCGTGCTTCGAGCAGGGTGCGAACCAGCGTGGTCTTGCCGGCGCCGGACGGGGCGGCAACGATCAGGATGGTGCCAGCGGGGTAGGACATGGGGCAGGAGGCGTCACGAGCGCCTGGTCAGTGCGCAATCCACCATTTTATCGCTGTCACGGCCCCTGCTTGCTGGGCATGAGGCGCTTTTTTTGAGGAAAGGCTGAAGCGACCGTCTGTCGGCTGCCGCAATGCCGGGCAGGACAGGCCCGTTGGCGCAGCCCCGGCCGATCCGGCTGAACGGCGTTCCGGCGGGGACGGACGGTCGTCCAGGCTGTGTCGGCGATTCAAAAGCACTGATTGTCTCGATTTTGGAAACACAAGTTGCCTTTTTGACCGCTTTGTTTTTCATGGCATTCCAGTTACAGTGCGTCCCTATTGATTTCCCGGTCATTGGGCCATAGATGGTGTTTTCACTGTCGTCCCGCCGGCATCCTGTCGCGTTGACCGGTGCTGTACCTGCCTGGCCTTGTGCCGGCTTTTGCTGGAGCTTCCGTCACGCCGGTGTTGCAACCGGCCCTGGTGGCTCCAGGAGTGTCAAACATGGAAACGGAACTGAATCCTCGTTATTCCTCACCTGCCATCGTCCTGCACTGGCTCATCGCGCTCGGCCTGTTCGGGCTGGTCGGCCTGGGCTTTTACATGACGGGCATGTCGATGTCGCCCACCAAGCTGAAGATGTTCTCGTGGCACAAGTGGGCCGGCGTCACGCTGTTCGTGCTGGTGCTGGTTCGTCTGGCATGGCGTATCATCAAGCGGCCGCCGCCGCTGCCGGCCGAAACGCCGGCCATGATGAAGCTGGCCGCCCATGGGGGCCATCTGGCCCTGTATGGGCTGATGCTGGCGATCCCGCTGTCGGGCTGGCTGATGAGCTCGGCCAAGGGGTTCCAGACAGTCTGGTTCGGCGTGCTGCCGCTGCCCGACCTGATCGGCCGTGATCTGGCGCTGGGCAAGCAGCTTGCCGATGTGCACCTGATGCTCAACATCCTGATGCTGGTCATCGTTGGGGGCCATGCCCTGGCCGCCCTGGCCCATCAGTTCATCAAGAAAGATGGCACGCTCTACCGGATGCTGCCGCTGAATTCCCTCAGGAGAACCGCATGAAACCCTTCTTCCGCTCGCTGGCCCTCGCTGCCGCGCTGGCACCCTTCACCCTGATGCCGGGCAGTGCCTCGGCTGTCGAATACAGCCAGCTGCAACCGGCTGCCAGCAAGGTCGGCTTTCAGTACCAGCAACTGGGCGTCAAGCTGGACGGCCATTTCAAGAAGTTTTCCAGTGACATCCGCTTCGATCCGGCCAAGCCCGAGTCGGCCAGGGCTGCGCTCGAGGTCGATCTGGGCAGTGTCGATGCCGGCTCGGCAGACGCGGATTCGGAACTGGTCAAGCCTGAGTGGTTCAACCTCCCCAAGTTTCCGAGCGCCCGTTTCGAAGCCAGCTCGATCACGCCCAAGGGAGAGGGCAACTACGAGATCGCCGGCAAACTGACGATCAAGGGCCAGAGCAAGGACATCAGCTTCCCGGCCACCTTCAAGGGGGATGGCAAGGTCGGTGCCTTTGCGGGTAGCCTTACGATCAAGCGTAATGATTTCAAGATCGGCGAGGGTGAGTGGGCCTCGTCCGAGATCGTCGCCGATGAGGTGAAGGTCAGTTTCGACCTGAAGGTTGCTGCGCAGTAACGCTTGCCGCGCAGAGACCAGACCATGCTGGCGGCCGGGATCCGTCCGGGCCCGGTCTGCCATCCTTTCGCCGGGTTGTCACCCATCCATTTCCACCCCTTTCCAATCTCTGGAGAACAATACATGAACACCCTTGTCAAGTTTTCGGCTGCTTCGGTGCTGGCCGCTGCCTTCGCTGCTCCGGCCCTGGCCGCTCCCAAGACCTTCACGGTCGACCCGACCCACACCTTTGCCAGCTTCGCCTACAACCACATGGGCCTGTCGAAGCAGCAGAGCCGTTTCAACAACACCACCGGCACCATCGTCTATGACGCTGCGGCCAAGACCGGCTCGGTCGAGATCGAGATCGACATGGCCTCGGTCGACACGGGTTCGGACAAGTTCAACGAGCACATCAAGTCGGATGACTTCTTCGATGTGGCCAAGTACCCGAAAGCCACCTACAAGTCGAAGCGCGTCGTTTTCAAGGGCGGCAAGCCGGTTGCCGTCGAGGGTGAGCTGACCATCAAGGACGTCACCAAGCCGGTCAGGCTGGTGATCGACTCCTTCTCGGCCAAGGAGCACCCGCTCAAGCGTGTCGAGGCCATCGGTGCCAACGGCCACATGAAGATCAAGCGTTCGGAATTCAACGCCGGCAAGTTTGCTCCGGCCGTGGGTGATGACGTGACCATCTCGGTGTCGCTGGAAGCACTGGTCCAGTAAACCTTTCCAGCGTGTGCGCCGGCTGGCGCACAAACACGCCAGAAAACCAGACTGCCTTCACGGGGTCTGGTTTTTTTTTTTGGTGCGCCCGGCACGGGCGCACTCCTGGAGGTGAAAGTCCTCCCCTAAGTTGAT
>JAUNLD010000114.1 GCA_030532425.1 Lautropia sp.
GCCAGGGCGAAGTAGAAGAGGGTGGGGCCGCCGAAGAACAGCATCGACAGCACCATCATCAGGGTCGAGGTGTGGGTGATGACGGTACGGGAGATGGTGGTGGTGATGGCGTGATCGAGCACCTGGGCCGTCGTCATGTTCTTCGCCTGACGTTCGCGGAACTTCTCGCGCACCCGGTCGAAGATGATGACCGATTCGTTGACCGAATAGCCCAGCACCGCCAGCACCGCCGCCAGCACCGACAGCGAGAACTCCCACTGGAAGGCGGCAAAGAAGCCGAGGATGATGACCACGTCGTGCAGGTTGGCGACGATGCCGGCCACACCGAATTTCCATTCGAAGCGGATGGCCAGGTAGATGACGATGCCGATGATGACCATCAGCAGGGCCATGGCGCCGCCGGTGGCCAGCTCGCGTCCCACCTGTGGCCCGACAAACTCGGTACGCCGCAGCTCGATGCCGGGATCGATCTGCTTCAGGGCGCCCAGCACCTGCTGGGCCTGATCACCGGCCGAGATGCCGTCACGCAGCGGCAGGCGCACCATCACGTCGCGCGAGGTGCCGAAATTCTGCACCTGCGGTTCGGCATAGCCGAGTTCCTCGATGTGCTGGCGGGTCTTGCCCAGGTCGGCCGGCGCGCTGTAGTTGAACTCCATCACCGAGCCGCCGGTGAACTCCACCGACAGGTTCAGCCCGCGGGTGGCCAGAAAGAACACGGCCAGCACGAAGAAGGCGATCGAGATGCCGTTCAGCAACGTGGCACGCCGTATGAACGGGATGTCGCGCCGGATCTTGAATAGTTCCATGCTTATCGTCCTCCGTGGTTCACTTGGCGGTCCGGGTTTCGGGTTGCCAGTCGCTCTGGCCCACCGACAGGCGCTTGACGCGCTTGCGGCCGCCATACCAGAGGTTCACCAGCCCACGCGACACGAACACGGCCGAGAACATCGAGGTGAGGATGCCCAGGCAGTGCACCACGGCAAAGCCCTTGATCGGGCCCGAGCCGAAGGCCAGCAGGGCCAGGCCTGCAATCAGTGTCGTGATGTTGGCATCCAGGATGGTGGCCCAGGCATGTTCATAGCCGGCGCTGATCGCCATCTGCGGCGAGGCCCCCTTGCGCAGCTCTTCGCGCACCCGCTCGTTGATGAGCACGTTGGCGTCGATGGCCATGCCCAGCGTCAGGGCGATGGCGGCGATGCCGGGCAGCGTCAGCGTGGCCTGCAGCAACGACAGCACCGCCACCAGCATCAGCAGGTTGAAGGCCAGTGCCAGCGTCGAGAACACGCCGAACAGCGCGTAGTAGACGATCATGAAGACGGCGATCGCCACGAAGCCCCAGGTGACCGAGGCAAAGCCCTTGGCGATGTTGTCGGCACCCAGGCTGGGGCCGATCGTGCGTTCCTCGATGATGTCCATCGGCGCGGCCAGGGCACCGGCACGCAGCAGCAGGGCCAGGTCGCCGGCATTCTTGGGCGTGCCCATGCCGGTGATCTGGAAGCGGCTGCCCAGCTCCGACTGGATGGTGGCCACCGTCAGCACCTCACCCTTGCCTTTCTCGAAGAGCACCACGGCCATCGGTTTGCGGATGTTCTTGCGAGAAACTTCGCGCAGATGACGGCCACCGGCTTCGTTCAGCGAGATCGCCACGGCCGGCTGGTTGTTCTCGTCGAAGGCGGCCGAGGCGCTGGTGAGCTGCTGACCGGTGAAGATCGGCTCGCGCTTCAGCACGACAGGGGCGCCACGGCCTTGTCGGAACAGATCCGAGCCGAAGGGCACGACAGCGTTCTCGTTGTTGAGGGCACGCTGGGCTTCAGGGCTGAGATCCACCAGGCGGGCTTCGAGCGTGGCGGTGCGGCCGAGGATGTCCTTGGCACGGGCCGTGTCCTGCACGCCGGGCAGCTGCACGACGATGCGGTCGGCGCCCTGGCGCTGGATGACGGGTTCGGCCACACCCAGCTCGTTGATCCGGTTGTTCAGCGTCGTGATGTTCTGCTCGACCGAGTTGTCGAGGAAGGTGCGCATGGCCGCTTCGGTCAGCGTCATCACCAGTTGCGAGCTGGCACCGCTGCCGCGGCTCTGGGCGGCCAGATCGGTCTGGTGGTCGCGCAGCAGGGCTTCGGCCCGGCTGCGGCTGGCCTCGTCGGCAAAGCTCATCACCAGCTGGTTGCCGGTGCGCTTGATGCCGCCATGGCGCAGCTTGCGGTCGCGCATCAGCGTGCGCACATCGGCCATCGCCGTATCAAGGCGCTTGTTCAGTGCCTCGGCCGTATCGATCTGCATCAGGAAATGCACGCCGCCACGCAGGTCGAGGCCAAGATACATCGGCAGTGCACGCAGGTCGGTCAGCCAGGTCGGCGAGCTGGACAGCAGGTTCAGCGCCGTGATGTAGACCGGGTCGGATGGATCGGGGTTGAGCGCCTTCTCCAGCACGTCACGGGCGCGCAGCTGGGTATCGGTCGAGTCGAAGCGGATCTTGACCGAGTTGTCGTCGCGCAGCACCCCGGTGGTCGGGATGCCCGCCTGAGCCAGTGCGGCAAGCGCCTGCTCTTCCGTCGTCTGGCCGACCTTGACGGTGGCCTTCTGGCTGGAAATCTGAACCGCTGGCGATTCGCCGTAAAAATTGGGAAGGGTGTAGATCAGGCTGAAGATCAGTGCCAGCCCGATGAGGGCATATCGCCAGAACGGATATCGATTCACACTCAGATGGCCTTGATGGTGCCCTTCGGCAGAAGGGTCTGGACGGAGGACTTCTGGAAATTCATCTCGACAGGCTTCTCGCCGGAGGCCGAGACTTCGACGGTAACATAGGCTTCGCCGACCTTGGCAACCCGGCCGACGATGCCACCGGCCGTGATGACCTCATCGCCTTTCTGCAGGGCGGCCAGCATGTTGCGGTGTTCCTTGGCCCGCTTCATCTGCGGACGGATCATCAGGAAATACATCACCACGAACATCAGGATGATCGGCAGGAAGCCGAGCAGTTGATTTTCGGCGCCACCGGCTGCGGCGGTCTGCGCATAAGCGTTGGAAATCAGCACGTTTTTATCCTCTGGGTTGGACAGGATCGTTGGAAGGAAAGCGGGCGGATGCCCGCCTGGCCCGTGCCGGGGCGGTGATGACGGCGGGCAAGGCCGGTGACGCCGGCCGGGACGGGGCGAAACGGCCCATTATAGCGGCCGTGTCAGGGCTGGCCGCCGGCATGCCGGGGTGTGGCAGCGGGGCTGCAACCCGGCCTCTCCGTGCGCCGGATGGCGGATCGGGCATGCCGGGACCGCCTTCAGCAGGCCAGCGCGGGCAGGGGGCTCAGCCTGTTGCGTCCAGGCCACGCTGGCGGTCCTGCACGAACTGCCGGTGAAAGGCCGCAAAGCGCCCCTCGGCAATGGCTTCGCGGGCCTGTCGCATCAGGTCGAGGTAAAAGTGCAGGTTGTGGACGGTGGCCAGATGGGCGCCCAGCATCTCGCCCACCCGGTTGAGGTGGTGCAGATAGGCCCGTGAATGATGCCGGCAGGTGCTGCACGCGCAGCTCGGGTCCAGCGGGCGCTCGTCGTCACGCCAGCGGGCGTTGCGGATCTTGAGGTCGCCGTAACGGGTGAAAAGCCAGCCGTTGCGGGCGTTGCGGGTGGGCATCACGCAATCGAACAGGTCGATGC
>JAUNLD010000038.1 GCA_030532425.1 Lautropia sp.
TGACCGAGGCCAACCTGCGTCTGGTGATCTCGATTGCGAAGAAGTACACGAACCGCGGCCTGCAGTTCCTCGACCTGATCCAGGAAGGCAACGTCGGCCTGATGAAGGCGGTCGACAAGTTCGAGTTCCGTCGCGGCTTCAAGTTCTCCACGTACGCAACCTGGTGGATCCGTCAGGCCATCACCCGCTCGATCGCCGATCAGGCGCGTACCATCCGCATTCCGGTCCACATGATCGAGACGATCAACAAGATGAACCGGATCAGCCGCCAGATCCTGCAGGAAACCGGACAGGAACCGGATCCTGCCACGCTGGCCGAGAAGATGGAGATGCCGGAAGAGAAGATCCGCAAGATCCTGAAGATCGCCAAGGAGCCGATCTCGATGGAGACGCCGATCGGTGACGACGACGATTCGCACCTGGGCGATTTCATCGAGGACACGACCACACTGGCGCCGTCAGACGCCGCGCTGCACGACTCGATGCGCGACGTGGTCAAGGAGGTGCTGGATTCGCTCACGCCCCGCGAGGCCAAGGTGCTGCGGATGCGCTTCGGCGTCGAGATGAGCACCGACCACACGCTCGAAGAGGTCGGCAAGCAGTTCGACGTGACCCGCGAACGCATCCGCCAGATCGAGGCCAAGGCGCTGCGCAAGCTGCGTCACCCCAGCCGCGCCGACAAGCTCAAGAGCTTCCTCGAAGGGCAGTAAGCCCTTCTGCCCGGTCGCGCCGCTCGCGTCGGCGTGACCCGCGACAGGCAGGGGCCAGGGCTCGCACGGTGCTGCCTTGTTGTCCTTGCTGGAGGCACGCTGGAATCGCTTTCCCGCTGGCGGGCATCCAGCCGGAAACCAAGCCCCGGTACCGATTCGGTCGGCCGGGGTTTTTTGTGCCCGGCATGCGGCCGGCGGCTGCGCATGCGACAGAAGTCACGCTCCAGCCGCCACCAGTAGACGGCGGTCCACCGCTCATCCACACTGCGTTGCCTGTAGCTTGAGTCATCCCCCAGACTGCTGTCCGTTGCGGGCAGACCATGCAGGAGGCCCGTGCCGGCTATCCGTTCTGGTTGGGGGATCATGAAGACACCGAAAAACCTGGCAGGTTTCACGTTGGTGGAAATGCTGGTCGTCATGGCGATCTTCGGCATCATTGCCGCGCTGTCGATGCCCAGCTTCCGCGACTTTGCCTTGCGGCGTCAGATCTCGGCCCAGGTCAGTGACCTGACCAGTGCGTTGCGTCTGGCCCGTTCCGAAGCGATCAAGCGGGGCAGGGAAGTGTCATTGTGCCCAACCCACAACCCCAACGATGTCAAGCCACGATGCGTGCCGGCCAGTGACTGGGCCCGGGGTTACCTGATCTTCATCGGCAGCCTGCAGGGCAACGATCAGTACATCCGTGTGCAGCAACCCTATGGTGCAGGCAGCGCCATCCATGCGCGCGATGCCGCTGGAGCCCGGTCTGTCGTTGGTGCCATCCGCTTCTTTCCGAACGGGGTGCTGAAAGACGGCGGTGCCCGTACCTTCGTCTTTGCGCCGGCCCTGCCCGAGTCCGACAAATCCTACAAGAGCCTGAGCAGAAAGGTCTGCCTGAGTGCTACCGGAGTGCTGGCCCCATGCAAATGATGCAAAAGACTCATGCCTGCCGTGAAGCCCAGCGCGGTTCATCACTGATCGAGGTGCTGGTGGCCGTCATCGTCCTGTCGATCGGGATGATGTCGATGCTCTGGGCCCTGACCAAGTCGATGAGTTTTCAGCGTACGGCCGAATTCCGCAACATGGCGACGCAGTTTGCCCTCGATTATTCGGACAGGGTCCGTGCCAATGCCGGTGCGCAGGCCAGCTACGTCCACCGCGTGCCCTATGACAACGGCGCCCGTCCGGTGCAGCCCCCGGCCAAAGACTGCCTGAATGGCAAGGAAAACTGCTCGGCTGCCGAGATGGCGGCCTATGACCTGGCGAAGGCACGGCAGAGCATCCGCACATCCCTGCCGGCAGGCGAGATCTTTGTGGAGTCGCCGGGAGCCAGCCAGCTGAGCGTCTGGGTGATCTGGCAGCAGCCTGATCAGCCGGGGCAGGATGTACCGGCCGGTCAGGGCGGCGTCAATGCCGCGACCAGCAATCCCCTGTCGTCGGCAGGGCAGTGTCCGGCCGGTGCCGGCAGGCTGCCGGCCACGACGCAATGCCAATTCCTGGGAGTAAGACTTTGAGTCCCGCAAGCAACAAGACAAGGGTGGCCGGTGAATGGGCCGCAGGCCGGCAGCAGGGTGGCTTCTCGATGATCGAGATGCTCATCTCGGTTGCCATCGGCCTGCTGGTCACCGGCGCCGTGCTGTACACCGTCAGCACGGCCGGTGTGTCCGGGCGCAAGCAGGAGGTGCAGTCGACCATGCACGACCTGGGCAATCTGGCGATGGTGCAGCTCGGCGAGCACCTGCGGATGTCGGGGTTCTCGATTCCGGCCTCTGAAGTGGCGGCTGGCGACATGTTCGAGCTGGGCGAGAAAAGTGTCTTTGGCTGTCAGGCGGGATTTGCGCCAGGGCAGGGCAACCAGCCATGGAACTGGGCCACGCAGACCTGTGAAGGGAACCGTGCCAACAGCGCGGCCAGTGATGCCATCGCCCTGCGTTTTCAGTTGCAGCCCGGCGGCCGCAACTGGGATTGCCTGGGCAACGCCGTCATCGATAGTCTGACGGCGGCCGGCATGCCGAACACGAACGGCCTGCTGGTGGCCGATGAAATCCAGGAGCGCTTCTATGTTCGCACCACGGGCACGGCCTCCGGCAACCCCGGCCTTTTCTGCAGCTCCAGCATCAACCCGGGCGTGGAACAGCTGGTGGCCGACAACGTCGACCAGATGCGCATCCACTACGGCGTATCGGCCATCAACGATGCTGCGCAGGAGCTCAACCGGGCCTTTGATGACCCCTCCCTGATCGGGCGTACCACCAAGTACTACCGGGCCAGCGGGATGGCGGATGACTGCACCCCGGGGGCATTGCCCGACAACTCGTGGTGTGCCGTCAACACCGTTCAGGTCTGTCTGGTGATGCGCAGTAACGACAACGTCAATGACGAGGCCAACACCCCGTATGTCGATTGCGAGGGGACGGTGCGGTACGCCAACGACCGTCGCCTGCGCCAGGCCTTCACGATGACGGTGGCCATCCGCAACAAGATCGAAAGGTGAGCAAAGCATGAAGCACAGCAGATATGTGCCGGCATCGGGTGCGCAGTCGGGCTTCGTCATGATCATGACGCTGGTGATGCTGGCGGTGATGGCCGTGGGGGCCGCGGTGGCCGTGCGCCTGTCGATGACCAGCGACATGGTGGGTACCAACCTGCGTTCACGTTCGCTGGCTTTCCAGTCGGCTGAGGCAGCACTGCGTTACTGTGAGGACCAGGTCATCCGGAATCCGCTGACCACCAACATGCTGGTGAACTATGCCTATCAGTATGAGTGGAATGACGAGGCCGCCTGGCGTGACAAGGCAATCGTCCCGCCGAAGGCAGATCTGAACCTGCCGTCGACGATCCGCAAGGATCCGATGTGTCTCGTGCGCTTCATGACCCTGGACGAGTGGCGCAAGTTTGCCCCGCCGAAACAGGGTACGGTCACGGTTGAGTCGCGCGGTTTCGATCCGGCCCGCTTCCTGTTCTTCCGCATCACCGCGCGCGGCTTCAGTCCGGATTACGTTGATCCGCTCCGGTCTCGCTCCGGTGGTTTCGACTACCAGACCGCCGTCGGTGCCGAAGTCCGTCTGCAATCCATGGTCAGGGCCATCAAATGAAGACTCTTGCTTCCCCCGTGCCGGCACGCAGGGCCGGTGGTTTCACGCTGATCGAGCTGATGATCGTCGTTGCCGTGATCGGCATCCTGTCGGCCATTGCCGTGCCGTCGTACTTTGAATACATCGCCCGTGCCAACCGTGCCGAGGCCAAGGCACAGCTGCTGGAGGCCGCCCAGTTCATGCAGCGCTTCTACTCGCTGCACAACAGCTACCACGTGCAGCGTGATGGCAGGACGCAAGTTGCCTTGCCGGCCTCGCTGCAGCGTTCGCCGCGCACCGGCACCATCCGCTACAACATCACGATCTCGTCTTCATCGGCGGTGAGCTACGAGTTGCGGGCCACGCCGACCAGCAACGCCGATGTCTGTGGTGTGTTCATCCTCGACAACGTCGGTCGTCGCACCACCGACACCTCGAGGGTAGTGCCCCGCAACAAGGCCCAGTCGGCCGCGAACTGCTGGCGCTGATCGCTGGGGGCTGCTTCGGTTGTTGCCATCTGATTTGTTGCCAAAAGAATTTTGCGAAAGAGAGTGAGTGCATGGTAGCCAAGAGTTTCATGACGAATGACGCAGGGAAGGCGGGGCCGGCAACCGCTCCCGGTGCCCTGAGCCTGGCCGTGAAAGGCGCCTTGCTGATGATGTCCTTCGGCATGCTGCACTCACTGGCGCAGGCCGATATCGCCCAACAGTCGCTGATCGTCAAGGAACAGCCGGTGGTCGAACCGAACCTGATGTTCACGCTCGATGATTCCGGTTCGATGTCGTACAACTTCGTGCCGGACAATGAGTTGGGTGGGCAGGTCTTCGCCTTTCACCCGCGGGAGCCGGACCGCTACGTCTACACGGTGCAGGGCGTTCTGCCCACCGACGACAAGACGGTGGTCGGC
This sequence comes from Lautropia sp., assembly GCA_030532425.1. Taxonomy (GTDB): domain Bacteria; phylum Pseudomonadota; class Gammaproteobacteria; order Burkholderiales; family Burkholderiaceae_E; genus Lautropia. The sequence goes on from JAUNLD010000038.1 coordinate 4,671, forward strand.
GCTCGCCGTCGTTCGCCGCAGATCAACAAGATCTACTACGACCCCGAGGTGCGTTACCTGCCGTGGATCGACCCGGCGTCGGTGAGTGTCGATGCCGATGGCAAGCCGGTCTATAAGTCGCTGCCGGATGCCGACCCCAGGGCTGCCTATGTGCACTGGAACTACCAGGCGGGTGGGCGAGAGGAGGCTACCAAGGACATCCGTGTCGACCTGACGGGTGACCAGCCCCAGGCTCGCCTGCCGATCTGCGCCAAGCCGCGTCCCGAGAATCAGCACGATAACCTGTGTGATGCCCTGCCGGGTGCCACCCATGTTGCGCCGGCCACGTACTACACCTATGTAGGCCCCAACCCCGACAATCCCTCCTCGCAGGACAAGAACAACATCGCCAATTACCGGCGGGTGTCGATCAAGGATCATCAGTTTTTCGACCGGGGTGAGCACCGTACCGACTGCAAACCCAATGGCGAGAAGAAGTACCGCTGTTCTCAGGAAGAAGAGTACAAGAACTTCGCCAACTGGTATCAGTATCACCGTACCCGGATGCATGTGGCCATTGCCTCGGTGGGGCGTGCCTTTGCCAGCCTGCCGGCCGGTGTGCGGCTGGGCTATGGCCGCATCAACAAGGGGGTGACCCAGCAGAATGCGCATGAAATCGAGCCGATCGATGGTGTCGACACCTCGGTCATCGAACGTGGTGTGCGCCTGTTCAAAGGTGAGGAACGCCGGGCCTTCTTCGAGTGGTTGAATAACCAGATCGCCAATGGCGGCACCCCGTTGCTGGAAGCAACCCGTGTGGTCGGCGAATACTACCGGCGCCGGGACAACAACGGCCCGTGGTCGGCCGTGCCGGGCAGCAATGACCCCTCGCCCCACATCAGCTGCCGCCGCTCCTACCATCTGCTGATGACTGATGGCCTCTACAACATCACCAAGGACACCCTGAAAGGCTGGAACCAGATTGAGGCCGACAATGTCCAGGGGCCACGCATCTTCAAGCCCGATGGCAAGACCTGGTGGCGCTATGAACCGAAGCCACCTTATGCCAGTGATGCCAACCGCACGCTGGCCGACTTTGCCATGCACTACTGGTATCAGGACTTGCGTGATGACCTGCGCAACGACGTGCCGGTCGATGACGAAAATCCGGCCTACTGGCAGCACCTGACGATGTACACGCTGAGCTTTGGCGTGGGTGGCAAGCTGGTGCCCCCCGACGGCAAGGGGAATGAGGGTGACTGGCCGGCCCTGCAGAGCGGAGTCAAGAAATGGCCGTCACCGGTCACCGAGAACGAGATCGAAACCATTGACGATCTCTGGCACGCCGCGGTCAACTCGCGTGGCGAGTACCTGAGCGTGCAGGATGGGATGGGTTTCTTCAACTCAGTCAACCGGGTGCTGCACAAGATCGTGGCCCGTAACGGCAGTACCAGTGGTGTGGCGGTCGCCTCGCAGTCGCTGCAGGCGGGCAACCAGAAGTTCGTGCCTTCCTTCATGACCAGCCTGTGGACCGGCGACCTGAAGGCCTTCGAGGTGATGAGTGACGGCAGCCAGGGGGCATTGCAATGGTCAGCCTCGACCAAGATGCCGACGCCGACGGCACGCAACCTGTTTGCCGGCACCCGTAGTGGCAATGCGGGCTCGTACTCGGTGCGCCTGAACTGGGATGCCCTGCCGGGCAACCAGCGCCAGGAAGTGGCCCAGGCGGCGGGGCTCGATTCGAGTCAGGGTAGCCGCCTTATCACCTATCTGCGGGGTGACAAGACCGAGGAGGAGCAGGGCCTGTTCCGCAAGCGCAACAGCATCCTCGGCCACATCGTTCATTCGCCCCCGGTTTATATCGGTGCCGGGATCGATCATGGTTATCAGCATCTGCCGGCCGAGCTGCCCAAGGGCACGGACTCGGGGGCCAGCAGGTATCGTGCCCATGTTCGCGCCAAGCGGGCGGGGGGCAACCGGCCGGCCCAGGTTTTTGTGGGCAGCAACGATGGCATCCTGCATGCCTTCAACGCGCGGACCGGTGTCGAGACCTACGGTTTCGTGCCGAGGGTGGTGCTGCAGGAGATGGCCCGTCAGGCGGGCCAGAGCGGTCAGGCCCGCTTTCTGATGGACGGCCCGCTGGTCGAGGGAGATGCCCACTGGGGTGGGGCCTGGCACAACGTGCTGGTCGGTTCGGCCGGTGCGGGACCGCGCACGGTGTTTGCGCTGGACGTGACGAACACCCGCAACCTGGGCGCAAGCACGGCACTGTGGGAACTGGATGCCGATACCCAGGAAGAGCTGGGCCATGTGCTGGCTGCACCGGAAATCGGCGTGCTGCGTGACGGCACCTGGGTGGCCGTGTTCGGCAATGGTTACGAGAGCAGGTCGCGCCGGGCGCAGCTGTTCGTGGTCCGCCTGCGTGATGGTCATGTCATGGCCCGTCTCGATACCCGGCGGGGCAGTGCCGACCGTCCCAATGGTCTGGGCGGCGTGCGCCTGATCCGTGACGGCAATCAGGTGATTACCGGTGCCTATGCAGGTGACCTGCACGGCAATCTCTGGAAGTTCGATCTGTCGGCCCCCGATCTGCGCGGCTGGAAGGTTTCCTTCGGGGGTACCCCCCTGTACACCACCGAGCAGGGCAGGCCGATCACGGCCGCACCGGCAGCCATCACGCATCCGCTGGGGGGCATGATGGTGCTGGTGGGCACGGGCAAGCTGTTCGAGACTGGTGACAACGAGACCCGGGATGTCGAGTCGGTCTATGGTCTCTGGGATAACGAGCAGCTGGGGCTGGACAGCAATGGTGCGCTGGTCTGGAAGCCGGGCAGCAAGCCGATTGCACCCGCCCAGGTGCGTACGCGGACGGTACGGCTGGATGCCAACCGCACCTATCTCACCCTGCCTCCCGATGACCGGAGCAACAGCCCGCTGCGCTGGCGTACCGAGCGTGGCTGGCGCATCCCGCTGACCATGATCCAGGAGCAGGGGCAGCGCAACATCGTGTCCCCCCAGCTGGTGACTGGCCTGGTCCTGTTCGAGACGATGAGCCCGGTCATCGACGAAAGCGAGACGGCGCTGGCCTGCCGGGCCAATGTCAACACGCCGGCCTTCAATCTGCTGGTGGACCCGCTCTCGGGCCGGATGTCGACCGACGTGCTGATCGACACCAATCACGACAAGGTGGTCAACGGCAGCGATCAGGCCGTGGCGGGCTGGGCCGTTGCGAACTGGACGGGGCGCTCGGTGGTGCTGTCCGAGGTGCCGCCCCAGCCGTGTGCGACCCAGAACTGCACCCAGCCGTCGCAACCGGCCAGCTGTCCGCCGGGCATGCTGAGCAGCAGCCTGCAGAACGTGGAAGGGGGGCAGGGAGTCTGCGTCGGGGTGTCGCCGCCGGCACGGTGGTGGTGGCGGGAGCTGTCGATCCCGGACAAGAGTTATGGCGCGGGCCAGGCCGTGACCGATCCCGAGGCGGGAACGGGGGCGCCCAACTGAGGGAGCATGCGGGTGCGGGGCTGTATCGACAGCCCCGCTTTGTCCTTTTGATGAAAAACAATCGATGCAAGCAGGGACATGTCATGAAGCAAACTAGGGAAGGCAGGATGGTGTACGGAGGGCAACGCGTGTCGAGACCATCGCGCACGGTGCAGCTGGTGCGTGACGCGATGCTGCTGATGTCGTGTGTGATGGCACCCGCCGTGGCGCAGGCGCAGATCGCGCAGGAGTCGCTCATCATCAAGGATCGGGAACCGGCCGAGCCGAACCTGATCTTCACGCTGGACGACTCCGGCTCGATGGCCTTCAATTACCTGCCGGATCCGAATCCGGACGTGATGTTCCGTGGGCATGGCCGTGAGCACGAGCATATCTTTGCCTATCATCCAGGCGAGCCCAAGGGCAAGGCCACCCGTCAGGCCACGCGTGAGAATTATGGCGTGTACATGGTCGAGGGTCTGGCCGGCACTGATGACAGGCATCTGCTGGGCATGCGTCAGCGCTCGGCGCAGGTCAACGGCCTCTATTACGATCCCGACACCCGCTATCGGCCGTGGATGGACGAGAACGGCAAGGAAATGCCGGACGCTGATCCGAAGGCGGTCATTTATCACGTCAACCATTCGCTGCCGCAGTTTGCCAACCTGAAACTGGACATCACCGGCGTGCATCCGGTCGGGCAATACGGGGTCTGTACCCGGCCGCGCGGGCCGATCACCGATTACGCGGATCTCAGTCGGCAGCAGGTGCCCTGCACCACGGATGCCTCGATCACGACGGTGATGCCGGCCACCTATTATGTGCTGAAGAGAGGGGCGGACGGCAACCTCCTGTCCGATGACAATCCGGCGCATTTCACGCGCGTCTCGATTCATGAGGGCACCACCTTCCGGCGCCCGGGAACACGGACGGATTGCCTGAAGCCCGGGCAGAAGGATCTGACGACCGTCGAATGCACGCAGGCGCAGGAATACAAGAACTTTGCCAACTGGTTCCAGTATCACCGCACCCGCATGCACGTGGCGATCGCCGCCGTCGGACGGGCTTTTGCCGAGGCCGTCGATGGCAACGTGCGGGTCGGTTATGGGCGTATCAACAAGTCGGAAAGAACCGCGGTCGATGGTGTCCAGACTCAGGTGCTCGAACAAGGTGTCCGGCGCTTCGAGGGGGCCGATCGGGCTGCCTTCCTGCGTTGGCTGAATCACCAGGTCGGCTGGGGCGGCACGCCGTTGATGCGTGCGATGAAGGCAGTCGGAACCTATTACGAACGCGACGACGATCAGGGCCCTTGGTCGTGGCAACCGGGGCGAGGCGATGGGCGTGCGCATCTGAGCTGCCGACGTTCCTTCCACATCCTGATGACCGACGGGCAGTACAACTTCGGCACGGCCCACGGCGAGCGCCAGCAGGATTTCGACATCGAGGCCGACAACGACGTGGGGCCGGTGATCGAAGGTCCGGGGGGCAAGCGCTACCAGTACCGGCCGGTGGCGCCTTATCGTGCGGCCGTGCGGGGCTCGCTGGCCGACTATGCGATGCACTACTGGCGTCGTGACCTGCGTCCGGATGTGCCCAACGAGGTCAAACCGCACACGCATGCACCGGAAGGGGTGGACAACGAGTCCTTTTGGCAGAACGTGACCACCTACACCATCGGCTTCGGGGTCGAGGGCACCATCCGGCAGAGCGAGTGGCCGCAGCTCAGGAGCGGCGCACGGCAATGGCCGGACCGGGTCATCAATGGTTCGCCGCAGGCGGTCGATGACCTCTGGCATGCGGGCGTCAATGGCCGGGGCGGCTATCTCGACATCCGCAACAGCACAAGTTTCCTGTCGGAGCTGCAGGGCATCCTCGTCAGGATCAAGGGCAATCCCGGCTCGGTCGGGGGGGTGACCGTGCCGTCGCGTTCGCTGTCGGCTGGCAACCAGAAGTTTGTGCCGTCCTTTCGCACCAGCAAGTGGTATGGCAACCTGAAATCCCATGCCCTCGATGTCAACGGGACGCAAGGGGCCGAGCAGTGGAGTGCCGTCAAGCAGTTGCCGGTGCCGGCCAACCGGCGGATGTTCGTCGGCAATGGCGCCAGCAGTGGGGATCGTGCCGTGCCGCTGGCCTGGAATGCCGATCTGCCCACGGGGGTACGGCAGTTGCTGATGCAGGGGGCCGGGCTGTCCGAAGGCCATACCGCTGGTCGGCACAATGGGCTGTGGCTGGTCGATTTCCTGCGGGGCGATCGTGCCCAGAACGGCAAGCTGTTCCGTGAGCTGCCGATCGACGACGTCGAGTTCACCTACGATGCCAGCAACCCGTCGGCGGCGCAGGCTGCCCATATCGGTTATCTCGGCCACATCGTCAATTCGCCGCCGACCTATATCGGTGCGCCGACCGATCACGGCTACCGTTACCTGCCGGCCACCTTCCCGGGCAACAAGGCATCGGGGGCCGACAGTTACGCACGCCATGTGCGCGCCAAGACGGCCGACCGCATCACCTGGGGGCCGGATGGCAAGGCTCCCAGATGTACGCCGGCCGGGCAGGGCCGGCGTCCGGGCCTGGTCTTTGTCGGCAGCAATGACGGCTTCCTGCATGCCTTCGATGCTGCCTGTGGTGTGGAGCGCTTTGCCTGGGCTCCCCATGCGGTGCTGCGGGAGCTGGGCCGTTCCAGCCGCAAGGATTATCAGCCGCGTTATCTGATGGATGGTCCGCTGGTGGAGGGCGATGCCTTCCTGAACGGGGCCTGGGCCAATGTGCTGGTGGGTTCGACGGGTGCAGGGCCGGCAGCACTGTTTGCCCTGAATGTCACCGACACCCGTGCCAACGCGGCCGGTCTGGGGGCACGCAGCGTGATGTGGGAGCTGGACGCTGCCCATGATGCTGACCTGGGTCATGTGCTGCAACAGCCCGAGATCGGGGTGCTGGCCGATGGCCGCTGGGTGGTGGTGACCGGCAACGGCTATGAGAGTCGCTCGAAGCGGGCCAAGCTGCTGGTGGTGGAGCTGGAGACCGGGCGTGTGCTGGCCCGGCTCGACACCCGTGCGGGCAGTGATGGACGACCCAATGGCCTGGGGGGCGTGCGCCTGATCCGGGATGGCAATCAGGTGATCACGGGGGCTTATGCCGGCGACCTGCACGGCAATCTCTGGAAGTTCGACCTGGCTTCCACCCAGGTCAACGAGTGGAAGATCGGCTATGGCGGACGGCCCATGTTCCGGACCGATGCCCAGCGACCAATCGTGGTGGCGCCGGCGACCGTCACGCACCCGCTGGGTGGCCAGATGGTGCTGTTCGGTACCGGCAAACTGTTCGAGGTCGGGGACAATCGTCGCCCGGCCAAGGGGCAGGCGCCGGTCGAGGGAATCTATGGCCTGTGGGACAACGGGCGCCTGGAGGTGGCCAGCGATGGCGCCCGTCGCTGGCGTGACACCCGGGCGATCGAGGCCAGTCAGGTGCAGCAGCGTCATGTGCGACTCAGTGCCGATGGTCGGCATGCGACGCTGCCGCCTGGCCATGCGGACAATCAGCCGCTGAACTGGAAGACCCACCGTGGCTGGCGCATCGATCAGACCATGATTCCGGGCGGCGGGCAGCGAAGCATCGTGCCGGCGCAACTCGTGTCGGGGCTGGCCCTGTTCGAGACGATGAGTCCGCTGGTGGACGAGCGCAGCCTGCCCTGTCTGGACGAGGTCAACACACCGGCTTTCAATCTGCTGGTGGATCCGCTGTCGGGGCGGATGGCGACGAAGTCACTGATCGACACCGATGGCAATCGCGTCGTCAACGACAGGGACCAGGTGGTGGCGGGATGGTCGGTGGCGGACTGGACCGGACGTTCGGTCGTGCTGTCATCGCCGCCACCGGTGCCGTGTTCCGGCCAGGGCTGCACGCAGGTGGCCCAGCCGACCACCTGTCCGCCGGATTCACTGATGAGCAACCTGCAGAGCGTCAAGCGCTCGGACAGCGTCTGTGTGTCGGTGCCGACGCCGTCCCGGTGGTGGTGGCGGGAGCTGTCGATTCCGGACAAGAGCTATGATGCCGGCAAGGCCGCGAACACGGATGAGGGAACGCCGCCCTGATTCCGGGCCGGCAGGGCGGGCCAGGTGGCCTGCCCCCGTGCTTTCGTGGTGCGGGCAGACAATCAGCCAGTCAGCCAGGCGGGTAGGCCGGTTCCGGCTCAGGGGCTCTGATTGCTGAAGGTGTCGCAGCGCTGCACGGAACCGCTTTCATAGCCGATGCGGAACCAGGCAAGACGTTGCTGCGAGCTGCCGTGGGTGAAACTTTCCTGGTTGACGTGGCCGTGGGCCTGCCCCTGAATGTGGTCGTCGCCGACGGCTGCCGCTGCATTCATGGCCTCCTGGATGTCACCGGCATCGAACCAGTTCCTGGCCTGTTGCGAGCGGTTGGCCCAGATGCCGGCGTAGCAGTCGGCCTGCAGTTCCAGACGCACCGACAGGGCGTTGTATTGCCGTTCACCCAGCTGCCGGCGGGCCTGTTCCATCTTTTGCAGGGTGCCGGTCAGGTTCTGGATGTGATGACCCACCTCGTGGGCAATGACATAGGCCTGGGCGGTGTCTCCGCCTGCGCCCAGTTGCTGCTGCAATACCCTGAAAAATGACAGGTCGATGTAGACGCGCTGGTCGGCCGGACAGTAGAAAGGACCGGCACCTGCCTGGCCGACCCCACAGGCCGTCTGGGTGGCACCGGTGAACAGGGTCAGCTTCGGGGGTGTGTAGCGGGCACCCGATTGCTGGAAGATGCCGGACCAGACATCTTCGGTGCTGGCCAGCACCACCGAGACGAAGCGTTTGGCCTCGTCATTCTGGCCCTGGCCTGCGCCCGCTCCCTGCTGCTGGGGCGAGACCTGCTGGCTGACGATCTGGCCGCCCTCCAGCATGCCCAGCAGCGTCAGCGGGTTCACACCCAGCAGCCAGCCACCGATCAGGGCGACGGCCAGTGTGCCCAGGCCGATGCGTCCTCCGCCGATCGGCAGGCCGCCTCCGCGCCGGCCGCTGCCGCGGCGATCCTCGACGTTGCTGCTCTCGCGTTCGTTTTCCCAGCGCATGATGGTTCGTGTTCCGAGGGAAGAGGGGTAATGCAGCGGCATTGCCCGGTTTTGGGGGATGATAGGGGCAGCTTGCCAGCAAACCCGACCATGACGGGTATGGCCCTGGCAGGTGCCCTGCGCCGGTATCGCCGGCCTGTGGCCATTATCGTGGATCGACCCGGCCTGCGTATCCGAGCATGAAATCTTACGGGCTGGCTGTCCCCGGTGTGCGGTCCGGTTTGTTTCATCTAGTTGCCAAACATCACGTTTTGTTCTGTAATCACGTAAAGTGTGCGATTTTGCATACCTTGTTTGAACGAGCGGCAATGGGGGTGTGCGTGTTCTTCCTGTCCGTGCGTGGATGCGGGATGATGGCATGACGATTCACTGTGACAGGATCTGTCTGCGGGATGGTGGCCGCGATGTGTTGCGTGCACTCTCGCTGGACATTCCGCGCGGAGATGCCTTGCTTGTCATCGGCCCGCAGGGGGCCGGCAAGTCGGCGCTGTTCCGTGTGCTGGCCGGCCAGTTGCGCGCCTATGCCGGCCGCCTGCACATCAATGGCCGTGAAGTGCTGCTGGATGGCCGGCGCAATTCCCAGGTGGCCCTGGTCGATGCGCGCTCGGTCAACTATCCTGATTTCACCGTCTGGGACAACATTGCCGTGCCGTTCCGGCTGGGGCGCAGCAAGCTCGTCGAGGAGCAGGTCATCACGCTGGCCCATGCGCTGGGCCTGGGAGACTGCCTGGAGATGCTGCCGGCCCAGCTGTCGCGGGTGGGGCAACGGCGGCTGGCGCTGGCACGTGCGCTGGCCCTGCGTCCTGCGCTGCTGCTGATCGATGATCCGCTGGCCGGCCTGCCCGAGCTGGAATCCGCCCACCTGCTCGAGGATCTGCCGGCCATCTGTGCGGCGGCCTGGCGTCTGGGCATTGCCACGGCACTGGCCTCGCGCAGCAGCACCCTGGCGCTGGCGTTCGGTGGTCCTACCGCCGTCATCGCCCAGGGACGGTTGCAGCAGCAGGAGCAGCGCGCCATCGACGTGCTGTTGCGGCCGGTGTCGTTGAACGTCGCCCGGGTGTTCGGTGATCCGCCGATCAATCTGCTGCGTGCCACCCTGGCCGGCCATTCGATCGCCATCGAGCAGGGACCGACCATGCCGCTGATCCAGCCGCTGTCGGTGGAGGATCCGGCACTGCTGGTGGGCATCCGTCCCGAAGACCTGCGCCTGCAGGGCAGCGGGGGGGACCTGAGCTTCCCGGCCCGTGTCGAGCGGGTCGAGTGCGGCCTGTGGGGGAGCCGGATCGCCTGCCGGGCCCGGGTCGGGCCGCTGATGGTGCAGTCGCCGTCGCTGCAACGTCCGTCGCCGGGCGAGACGGTGATGCTGCATGTGGATCCCGGCGCACTCTACCTGTTCGATGGTGCGGGAGCACTGGTCCAGCAGCTTGAGCGGGCCACCGAGCGTGCCGCACGCCGCATCGAGGTGCCGCAGGCGCCGGAGGTGACGCCGTCGGACACGCTGGCGTCGACCATTTTTGCAGCGCGATAACGGGGTCATGGATCGGCGATGGCTTTTCTGAGAGTTTCCGGACTGGATGTGCGCACGGGGTGGTGGCGTGCGCGCCAGCAGTTGCATGACATCGAGCTGATGCTGGACGAGGGCAGTCTGTGCACGGTCTTCGGCGCACCCGGTTCGGGGCGTTCGATGCTGCTGCGCACCCTGGCCGGCCTGCACCATCCCCGGCGTGGCCAGGTGGTGCTCGATGGACGGGACATCACCGGCCTGCCGCCTGGCCGGCGTCCGGTGGCGCTGGTACCGGCGATGCCGGTGGTCTATCCGGCCTTGACGGTGGAGGAGAATCTGGCCTTTCCGCTGCGTCGGCAACGGGCGTCGCAGGCGCAGGTGAACCGCAGGGTGACCGAGATCGCGTCGATGCTGGGGGTGCTCGACTGCCTCGGCATGCGGGCCGGTATGCTGCCGGCCTCCACGGCCCAGCGGGTGGCGATCGGCCGGGCGCTGGTGCGTGACGATCTGAGCCTGCTGCTGCTGGACGATGCCCTGCAGGTGCTCGACCCCGAGAGCCGCCGGCGCGTGGTCGGCTGTCTGCGTCAGATCCAGCGCAGCCGGCGGATGTGCATCATCGTCAGCACGCTGGATCAGCCCGACGTGATGGGTCTGGGGGACGAATGGGTGATGCTGGCAGAAGGCAGGATCCTGCAGCAGGGACGGGCCACCGAGTTCCAGCAATACCCTAAGACGCTGGCGGTGGCCCGGCGGCTGTTCGATGGCACCTTGAACGTGCTGCCGAGCCGTTCGGAAAATGGTCAGGCGCGCTTTGCCGGCCAGCCATTGCTGCAACCGTCTCCGCCGCAGCTCGACATCTGGCTGGCCGAGCTGCAGGCCCAGCACCCGGGGGCCAGCATCGAAATGGCGATCCGCGCCGAGAACGTCGTGCTGGGCCGTCCGGGGCTGGAGGGCTGCATCGAGACGCAGCTGCTGCGCATCGTCGACGAAGGCACCTGGATGCGTGTGCACGTGACGCTGCCCGACAGCGGTGTGCCGCTGATTGCCCGGGTGCCAGTCGATTGTCCGGCCGCCTATGATCGGGTGGTGCAGGCGGGGCATGAGCAGGGGGGCAGTCTGTCGCTGCAGCTCATCAACCGCCACAGCCTGTTTTTTGTTGATGGGAGACTGGTTCAGTGAAAGCGGTTGAGCGACACGCACCCGGCAGGACGATGGAGAGCCCCGCATGAGTGCCTTGCATCGCGAACGCTGGTTTCCCGTCTGGCTGGTGTTGCCCGGCTCCCTGATCCTGCTGGTGCTGTGGCTGTTGCCCCTGGCCATCCTGCTGCATCTGGCGCTGGGGGGCGGGCTGAGTTATCTCGACGATGTCTGGCGGCTGATGGGCCGCCTGTTACGTGATGACACCGTTCGGGAGGGTCTGCTGGCGCAGGGCCTGCGACTGGGGGTGGCCGTGATGCTGGAGATGGCACTCGGCTTGCTGCTGGCCCGTCAGTTGCCCCTGCACGGACGTCTGGCGGGCGGGTGGTGCGCGCTGCTGGGCGTCTGCCTGTTCGCTCCCCTGGTGGTGTCGATGATGGGCTGGAGTGCCGTCTTCCATCCGGCCTGGGGCGCATCCTGGTCGACGTGGGGGGTGCCGGTGATGCCGCAGGGCGGGCTGTCGTGGTGGTGGCTGGAGGGGGTGTACCTGTTGCGCGACCTCTGGCACTGGGTACCGCTGTTTGCCCTGCTGTGCCTGGCGCGGCTGCGGCGCATCGAGCGTGCGCGATACCGGGCCGTCTGTTTCGATGGCGGTTCGTCGTGGGATGCCTTCTGGCTGCTGGAGTGGCCGTGGTTGCGTGGCATGCTGGCGCTGGGGCTGGCGTTGCGTCTGCTGGTCGGCGCCATCATCGACGTCGATTTCTTCAATACCGTGCTGCGTGCCGACAGCGGCATGCTGGCACAGCTCGCCCAGACCCATGGCTGGCAGGCAGGCGTGTCGGGCACGGTGCCGGAGCATGCACCGCTGTCCTGGCTGCTGCCGGCGCTGCTGGCCTCGGCCGAACAGCTCGGCGATGTGCCCGTGCTCAACCTGACGGCCTGTCTCGGCCTGTTGCAGGCCCTGCTGGTGCTGCCCCTGATGGGGCTGCTGCTGTGGCTGATCGGCAGTGGTCGGCGGCGTGGGATGGTGCCCGAAGTGCAGCCCCTGCCTGTTCGCAGGGGGGGGCTGGGGCGGCCGCGGGGCCTGCTGGCCAGCCTGTGGCGGGGCGCGCTGTTGCTGCTCTACCTCGGCTTTGCGCTGTTGCCCTTCATCTGGCTGGGGGGACAGGCGCTGCAGACAGGCAGTGGCGGCGAGGGCAGTATCGGCTTTGGCCATTTCATGGCCGTGCTCGATGACCCGGTCTGGCGCTCCAGCCTGTTGCGGACGATGCTGCGCTCCCTGCTGACGGCGGCCGTGGCCGTGTTGCTGGCCTTGCCGATGGCTTATTCGTTCTCGCGCCGGCTGCTGGCCGGTGACCGGGTGATGGTGGCCATGCTGATGGTCAGCCTGATGATGCCGGCGGTGGTGCTGGCATTTCCGCTGGTGCACATCAATGAGCAGCTGGGCTGGCTGGGGATGCCCTGGGCCGTGGGCATTGCCCACCTGGTCTATGCGGTGCCGCTGGCGGTCTGGGTATTGGCAGCCGGCATGGCCGAGCTGCCGGTCAGCCTGGACGAGATGGCGATGAAGGACGGCTTCGGTTTCATGCGCTTCCTTGGGCAGGTGTTGCTGCCAGCCATCCGCCACCGCATCTGGGCCGCCTTCCTGGCCTGTTTCCTGTTGGGCTGGACCGAGTTCCTGTTTGCGCGCGTGCTGGGCTCGATGGTGTGGCCGCCGCTGGTGGTGCTGTTGTCGGAGTCGCTGGCGGCCCTGCCGGCCGATCAGGGCGGGGCGATGCGCCAGCAGTGGCAGGTGCTGGCCGCGGCCGCGTGGCTGCTGTTGCTGCCGGTGATGGTGGCCGCGTGGGTGCTGCGCCATCAGCTGCCCGACATGCTGTCGTTGTTCCGGACCCCGCACGCCCTGCCGCGCGCGGCAGGGCGCCGGCGGCCCCAGCAGGGGCCGGTGCTGCCGGGCTGAGCCGGGGGGGCGTCCGGGACGCCCGGAAACGGCTTATTTCTGCCGGTTGCGGGCCGAGGCGAAGGCCATCGCCAATGCGCTGGGCGCAGCCTCGGCCTGACGGCCGCCCCGTCCACCATGGCTGGCCCCGCCACGGGCCGGCCCACGAGCCTGGGCTCCCCGACCCCCGGCCTCGCCCCGCCCGCCACGCTGGCCCTGGTCGGCCGGGGGCGTGTCCGACAGGCGCATCGTCAGTGCCACCCGTTGCCGGCGGAAGTCCACTTCCAGCACCTTCACGCGCACCACGTCGCCGGTCTTGACGACCTGGTGCGGATCCTTGACGAAGCGATCGGAGAGGGCGGAGATGTGGACCAGACCATCCTGGTGCACACCGATGTCGACGAAGGCACCAAAGTTGGCGACGTTGGTGACCACGCCCTCCAGCGTCATGCCCGGTTGCAGGTCTTCCAGCTTGTCGATGCCTTCCTTGAAGGTGGCGGTCTTGAACTCAGGGCGCGGATCGCGGCCGGGCTTCTCCAGCTCTTTCAGGATGTCCTGGATGGTGGGCAGGCCAAAGTGCTCGTCGGTGTAGCGTGCGGGGTCGAGGCGGGCGATGACGTTGCGCTGGCCCACCACATCCTGGATGCCCAGCTTCAGGTCGGCCAGCATCCGTTCCACCACCGGGTAGGCCTCGGGGTGGACGGCCGAGGCGTCGAGCGGGTTGTCGCCGCCCTGGATGCGCAGGAAGCCGGCCGACTGCTGGAAGGCCTTGGCGCCCAGCCGGTTCACCTCCAGCAGCGCCTTGCGGTTGGCAAAGGGGCCGTTCTGGTCGCGATGGCGGACGATGTTCTCGGCCAGTGAGCGCCCCAGGCCGGCGATGCGGGTCAGAAGCGGCACGCTGGCCGTGTTCAGGTCGACGCCCACGCCGTTCACGCAGTCTTCGACCACGCCATCCAGGGCGCGAGCCAGCCGGGTCTGATTGACGTCATGCTGGTACTGACCGACACCGATCGCCTTGGGTTCGATCTTGACCAGTTCGGCCAGCGGATCCTGCAGCCGGCGGGCGATCGACACCGCGCCGCGCAGGCTCACGTCCAGCTCGGGGAACTCGGCCGCGGCCAGCTCGGAGGCCGAATAGACGGAAGCACCGGCCTCGGACACCACCGCCTTCGTGAGTTTCAGTTCGGGCCGGGCCCGGATCAGGTCGGCCACCAGCTTGTCGGTCTCGCGCGAGGCGGTGCCGTTGCCGATGGCCACCAGCGCCACGCCGTGGCTGGCGCAGAGCTTCGCCAGCGTGGCGAGCGAGCCATCGTGGTCGTTGCGCGGGGCATGCGGGTAGATGGTGGTGGTGGCCAGCAGCTTGCCGGTGTCGTCCACCACCGCCACCTTGACCCCCGTGCGCAGGCCGGGGTCCAGCCCCATCGTCACGCGGCGGCCGGCCGGCGCGGCCAGCAGCAGGTCCTTGACGTTCAGGCCGAAGACACGGATGGCCTCTTCCTCGGCCTTTTCGCGTAGCACGGTAATCAGTTCGCTCTCGATCTGCCAGGCCAGCTTGATCTGCCAGGTCCAGCGCACCGTCTGCATCAGCCAGGCGTCCGCCGGGCGTCCCTGCTGGGCGATGCCGGCCCGGCCGGCGATCTGTCGCTCGCACCAGCCCGGGCCTTCCACGGCTCCGATCTCGTCGGGCAGCTTCAGGCTCAGTTGCAGCACTTCCTCGCGGCGGCCACGCAGCAGCGCCAGCGCCCGATGCGAGGGCACTTCGGCCAGCGGCTCCTGATAATCGAAGTAGTCGGCAAATTTGGCCCCCTGATCGGCCTTGCCATCGGCCACTTTCGAGATCAGCACGGCCTTTTCCTGCAGATGCTCACGCAGCCGGCCCACCAGGTCGGCATCCTCGGCAAAGCGCTCCATCAGGATCTGGCGGGCGCCATCCAGCGCTGCCTTGGCATCGGGCACGCCGGGGTTGTCGCCATCGGCAGTGGTGAAGGCTGCTTTCAGGAAGGCGGCGGCCTCGGTTTCGGGGGTCAGCTGCGGGTTGGCCAGCAGCAGGTCGGCCAGGGGCTCCAGCCCGGCTTCGCGGGCAATCTGGGCCTTGGTGCGACGCTTGGGCTTGTAGGGGGCATACAGGTCTTCCAGCCGCTGCTTGCTGTCGGCCTCGTCGATGCGCTGTGCCAGTTCTGGCGTCATCTTGCCCTGTTCGGTGATCGAGTCGATGATGGCCTGGCGGCGCTGGTCCAGCTCGCGCAGATAGACCAGCCGTTCGGAGAGGTGTCGCAGCTGGGTGTCGTCGAGGTTGCCGGTCACTTCCTTGCGGTAGCGGGCAATGAAGGGGACGGTGGCGCCTTCGTCCAGCAGGCCGATGGTGGCCAGCACTTGTTGGGGACGAATGGAAAGCTCGGTGGCAAGACGTTGTTCCAGCGGTAATGGCATGGGCTAAAAAGGCCTGATGATTCTGAATGAAAAACGCCCCTGACACGGCCAGCCGGATCGCGTGAAGGCCTGCGGGCGATGAGGGGCGGGTTCACGACCCCCCGGGGGCAGGGCAGGATAACAGGCTTGGCCCGCGTTGGCACGATGCCGAATGTGTGCCGGGGTTATGTCATAATCAGCCGATGTGGGCCGTTAGCTCAGTTGGTTAGAGCAGAGGACTTGACGGGGTGTTCCTGACGCCGCCGTCCCTGGGGGCCGGTGCCGTGGGCGCAAGCGTGGTCTTGTGTCGGGCGCTGCCCGCCACGCACGGTCTGGGACCACCGCAGCGGTGTTGTGCTGCGGAGGCGCTCAGGCCGGCGGGAAGGACGAGGGCATGGAAGGCCCCACACGGGTTGCACGGGGTAAGTTTGCTCTGCCCCGCTGTAGAACTTCTCAAATTCGGTGAACGCTCTGGTGGGTGTGGCAGATCTCCGGTGGTGCCGGTCCGATCGCCCGGCCTCCGTGCCGATGCCGAGCGAAGTCTGCCAGACGGGCGTGGTGATGACCGCACCGCGCCGGTGGCAGGAACGTGTAGAGACTCGACGGGAAGGCCGAAAGGCAAGACAGAGTCCAGACCACGAACCGGAAACGGGCGGCGAAAGCCGAAGTGGTACGCATAATCCTTTGGTCGTTGGTTCGAGCCCAACACGGCCCACCACCTTCTTCCCCGATGCACCCCCATGCGGGTGCCTGTCACCCGTGCCCCTGGCCTCAGCGGGCTTCTCCCGGCATGGCACGCCCCTGCGCTCATCGCCGGGTATGTGCCGAACGCCTGTCGTTCTGCGTCCGGCCAGGCCATGACGCATTCGTCAAAAACGCACTGTTCTGGTGCAGACAGCCTTTTCACGTCACCGGTTTTGAGCGTTGCCTCACGCTGCCTGGGGCAGGACGTTTTGGGGTTATCCCACAAAATGTGGATGAAACATGGATGAATGCGCTCAAAATCATGCCGTCTATTTGGTGCGCGCCTCGACGGAAAGGCATGGAAACCATTTGAAGCATCTGTGATTGCCCTCGGGCCGGGGAGAAGGAGCCGGTTCATTGTCGTGCCGGCAGAAATTGTGTTGAGCGCAGGTGGGCGGCTGCTGGTGTTTGCCGATCGAGGGCGGCCGGGTTATTGATCCATGACATCCGCCTCCACCCATCACGCTGAAAAATGATGGCAGGCAAATGCAGGACCATGAAGGGGCATCCTGATCCCCCTGGTGCAAAACGCCACACAGATAACGCCTGCGTTGCAGGCTGACGCGCCTCCCCGGAAGCACGAATCATCGAGGCTTATTCAGCCCTGTCCTTAGGGTATTCACCTGCCATGCTCGCCAAAGGCGCCGTAATCAGGCAGAATTGCGTTACTTGTCAAGCACGCTTTTCATTTCAAGGATATTTACAGCGATGGCTTCATTGATCGACCTCAACAAGAAAATCGCCAAATTGCAGAAACAGGCCGACGCGATCAAGAACCGTGAAAAGAAGTCCGTCATCGAGCAAATCCGTCAGGCCATCCACCATTATGAGCTGACGCAGGCTGACCTGTTCTCGCCCAATGGGGCACCGGTGGGGCGACGTGGCCGCCGCTCCAGCGCTGCCGATCTGGGCCTGCTGTCGGGCGAGGCCAGCATGCGTCCGCGCCGGGGGCGCCCGGTCGGATCGGTGTCGCGCAAGCCCGTGCCCATCCGCTATCGGGATGCCGACGGCAACACCTGGACGGGCCGGGGCAAGCAGCCCAACTGGCTCAAGGCACATGTCGAAAACGGTCATGACATCAATGAATTTCTGGTGGCCCAGGACGATGGCTGAATCACCTCGAGCTGCCTGTCGGCACGGTGGTCGGGGATGGATGGCGGCTGCCGTGCTGGGGCTGGGGGTGCTTGCCGGTTGTGCCAGCACGGTACCGGCGCAGATCACCACCTTCAACCGGCACGAAGCCAGTGCAACCGCCTGGGCGGGGCGGCGCTTCGTCATCGAACCCCTGCCGGACCAGCGCGGCAGCCTCGAATATGCCAGCCACGCAGAGCGTATTCGGGGAGCGCTGCAAAAGCACGGTCTGGTGCCTGTCGATAGCCCGTCGCTGGCCGAATTGCTGGTGCATTTCGACTACGGCTCGGGGGGGGCTGTTGCTTCCACGGTCGATCACGGCGTGCGCAGCAGCATTTCCTTCGGCGTGGGCGGCGGCTTCCGTACCGGCTGGGGGCTGGGCGTCGGCATTCCGGTCGGGGGCAGCGCCGCAGGCGAGATTCTCTACCGTCATCAGTTGCAGATGCAGATCAACCGGCTGAAGCCCGGCGTGAAAGGGCCGGAGGCCGGTGAGCGTCTGTACGAATCGACCCTCGTCACGCAGGGCGAGTCTGCCTCGATCACGCCACTCATGCCGGCGATGATCGATGCGCTGCTGGCCGATTTCCCCGGAGAAAACGGCAAGACGCGAACGGTCCGTTTCCCGCGTTCGCCGGATCACTGAGCCTGCCCCCTGTCCGGGCATCCCGGTCGGCCTGCTGCCGTCCGGGCTGAAGACGGTTGTCCTGCGCACCGGCACGGGGCAGGGAGCATCCTGGTCAACGTTGGACCGGATGTCGCGTCAGCGGATTCTGGTGGCAAAAAAAAAGGCGGGTTATCCATTTCAGAAGATAACCCGCCAATCCAAGCTCAGGAGAGAAAGAAACCACAGACCTTCCGAAGACATGGCACGGAGCTGATCTGCAGGGCCATTGTGCGTCAGCCCGAGGGGCAGGCCGCGGCCCGTGGGACGTGCGGTCGGAAGGCGCCGACTGGTGGCATGTGGGCTGTGGCGGCTGCCCTTGCTGTGCCCCCGGAGCCTGCTGGACGTCAGGTCTCTGTGCCACTGCGTCTGGCCTGTGGTGGCCTGGTTTGCCGGCTGCATGCCATGGGCTGGGCGCGCTGGCTGAGGGTGGGTATCTTGCGGATCTTGCGTGGCCAGGCATTGGCCGCCTGTGCCGGTGGGCCGACCGCAGGGAAGTCTGCTGTGGTGACACCCGGGCCGCCAGTCTGGCACGGTGGACCGGCAGCAGGGCAGGGCATTCTGGCCCTTGGGGGGTGCCGGTAGGCTTGCGTCTGTCTCCAACCGCAGCCACGGGCTGGCACCAGCCCGATCCGATCATGCCCGAGGCCACGCATCCATCTGCCAGCGACTTCCGCACCGAGCCCTCTGCCATCGTCGGCTCGCAGTTCACCTTTGAGCAGATCTGCGCCTTTGGCCTGGCGATGGGCTGGGGGGATCGGCCGCTCTCCTTCGTGGTGCGCAAGTGGATGGACTCGCGTCCGCCCTTCGACATCGAGGACATCATCCGCCTGCCGCGATGAGCGGGCGATCATTGCCCGAGTGATCCGCATCAGGCCGGTTTGCCCATCGGCAGGATGGCTTCTATAGTACGGATGTTGATGATGTCCGGCGCTGGCGCCGGCTGACGGTACTGGACCGGTGCCGTGCAGACGGTGGCGGCAGCGCCTTCCTCCGTATTCACTGAGCCACAGGAGACCTTCATGACCGAATCCGTGCGCATGGAACGCGACACGTTTGGCGAAATTGCCGTGCCCGCCGACCGCCTCTGGGGAGCACAGACCCAGCGTTCGTTGCAGAACTTCAAGATCTCGACCGAAAAGCAGTCGCCCGAGCTGATCCGGGCGCTGGCCACGGTCAAGCGTGCGGCGGCCACGGTCAATGCCGCGCTGGGGCAGCTGGCGGCCGACAAGGCCAGGGCCATCGAGCAGGCGGCCGACGAGGTGCTGACGGGCAAGCATGATGGCGAGTTTCCGCTGGCGGTGTGGCAGACCGGTTCGGGCACGCAGACCAACATGAACCTCAACGAGGTGCTGGCCAACCGTGGCAGCGAGATCATGGGCGGCGAGCGGGGTGAATCGCGCAAGATTCATCCCAACGACGACGTCAACCGTGGCCAGTCGTCCAACGATGTCTTCCCGACGGCCATGAACGTGGCGGTGGCGGTGGCCATCCACCAGAACCTGATCCCGTCGCTGAAGCAGCTGCGCGCCACCCTGAAGGCCAAGTCCGAGGCGTTCAGGGACATCGTCAAGATCGGCCGCACGCACCTGCAGGATGCCACCCCGCTGACGCTGGGGCAGGAGTTCTCCGGCTATGTGGCCCAGCTCGATCACGGGCTGAAGCATCTGGAAGAAGGGTTACCGCACCTTCAGGAGCTGGCCCAGGGGGGCACTGCCGTCGGCACCGGCCTCAATGCCCATCCCGAATTTGCGGTGAAGGTGGCCGACGAGATCGCCCGCCTGACCGGGGTGCCCTTCAAGACGGCTCCCAACAAGTTTGAATCGCTGGCGGCGGCCGATGCGCAGGTGCTGATGCATGGCGTGCTCAAGACCATTGCGGCCTCGCTCTTCAAGCTGGCCAACGACGTGCGCTGGCTGGCCAGTGGCCCGCGCTCGGGGCTGGGCGAGATCACCATCCCCGAGAACGAGCCGGGCAGCTCGATCATGCCGGGCAAGGTCAACCCCACCCAGTGCGAGGCGCTGACGATGGCCTGCGCCCAGGTGTTCGGCAACGATGTGGCCGTCAATGTCGGCGGTGCCAGCGGCAACTTCGAGCTGAACGTCTATCGGCCGATGATCGTGCACAACCTGTTGCAGTCGATCCGCCTGCTGGCCGATGGGGCCCGCAGCTTCAACGACAACTGCGCGGTGGGCATCGAACCCAACCGCGAGCGCATCAACCAGCTGATGGAGCAGTCGCTGATGCTGGTGACGGCGCTGAACCCGCACATCGGCTACGACAAGGCTGCGCAGATCGCCAAGAAGGCCCACAAGGAAGGCACGACGCTGAAGGCATCGGCGCTGGCGCTGGGTTACGTGACCGAAGCCCAGTTCGACGAGTGGGTGCGCCCCGAGAAGATGGTGGGCTGATCCCCGGCCGGATGAGGGGGCGGCTGCCCCTGTCCGTCTGATGACGCAGCCGGCGCCGCCCGCCTGTCGGTGTGGTGGCGCCGGCTGTCTGCCGTCTGCGGTGGAGCGCGGCTGTCCGGATAGAGTCCTTCCCGGCTTCCCGGTGGCCGCAGGGCGGATCAGGTGATCCCGGATGTGACGTGCTGGTGCCAGCGGCGAGGAAGCATTGCAATCAGTCCGTTGGAGGAGATCGTCATGAAGGGATTCTGCAAGAGTCGCGTGTGGGGCTTGCTGCTGGTCGTGGGGCTGGCAGGCTGTGGCAGCGATGGTGGTCACAAGGATGGCGACGTGCTGAGGGCTTACCGTCCGGCTGGTACCGTGCAGTGTCAGGACTCTCCTCCTTCGATCGACCTGCAGGCGCTGGCACGACCGATCGTCGAGGCCGGTTTCGAGGTGAAAGGCATGGCCTGCGGGGTGGATGGCAGGGCCCATCTGGCCGTGTGCGGGGCACCGGATGGGCGTATCGGGATATTCGATCTGAAGGTGCCCGATGCCGGGCAGGCTGCCACACGCTTGCGGGCGATGGGCTATGCTCTGCCGGAGGATCTGCCTGATGCCAGGACGGCCGAGTGTCGCTGATGAGGGGGGAGTAAGTTGCGGGCGTCGTCATGGTGCTGTCAATCGGGCTACAATCGGCGGATATGAATCTGTCAACTGCTGACGCGCCTGAAGGCGCAGGAGCCCGGGAGACGGCCGCCCCCACTGAAGGCAGGCAAGCCCCTGACGCCCCTCCTGCCGCCGAAGCGGCCATCCCTCTTTTCAGCGATTTCGGCTTTCACCCCGACATCCTCCGCGCCGTCACCGCCGCGGGCTACACCACGCCCACCCCCATCCAGGCCAAGGCCATCCCGGTGGTGATGGAAGGCCATGACGTGATGGCCGCTGCGCAGACCGGCACCGGCAAGACGGCCGGTTTTGCGCTGCCGATCATCAACACGCTGATGCCGCTGGCCAATACCAGCGCGTCGCCGGCACGCCATCCGGTTCGTGCACTCATCATTGCCCCCACGCGCGAGCTTGCCGACCAGATCCACGACAACGTCAGGACCTACTGCCAGTTCACACCACTGCGTTCGGCCGCGGTCTTTGGCGGCGTCGACATGCAGCCGCAGACCAATGCGCTGCGCATGGGCGTCGAGATCCTGATCGCCACGCCGGGCCGGCTGCTCGATCATGTGCAGCAGAAGTCCGTCAACCTGTCGCAGGTGCAGCTGCTGGTGCTGGACGAGGCCGACCGGATGCTCGACATGGGCTTTCTGCCCGACATCCAGCGCATCATCAACCTGCTGGCGCCCAAGCGGCAGAACCTGATGTTCTCGGCCACCTTTTCGGACGAGATCCGCAAGCTGGCCAAGCGCTTTCTCAACAATCCGAAGCTGATCGAGGTGGCCCGGCCCAACACCCTGGCCGAGAACGTCGAACAGACGGTGTATCGGGTGCCCTCCGAAGACCTGAAGCGCGATGCGGTGGCCACGCTGATCCGCGAGCGCAACATCGAGCAGGTCATCGTCTTTTCCAACACCAAGATCGGCGCTGGCCGCCTGGCCCGCCAGCTGCAAAAGGAAGGGTTGCTGGCCGAGGCCATCCACGGCGACAAGTCCCAGCAGGAGCGCCTGCAGACGCTGGAAGGCTTCAAGCAGGGCACGATCAAGGTGCTGGTGGCCACCGATGTGGCGGCCCGTGGGCTGGACATTGCCGAGCTGCCGGCCGTCATCAATTACGACCTGCCGCATTCGCCCGAAGACTATGTGCACCGGATCGGCCGCACCGGTCGGGCCGGGGCATCGGGCATGGCGTTGTCGCTGCTGGTCGAGCGCGACCAGAAGGCCCTGGCCGAGATCGAAAAGCTCACCAAGCGCACGCTGAAGGTCGAGACGCTGGCGCTGCCCGAGCGCAGCGGCCGTGAGCGCGATGAAGGCGGTGGCCGCCAGAGTCGTGGCCGTTTTCGCGAGGGGCGTGAAGGCCGTGAGGGCTGGCGCCACCGCGACGGTGCCGTGGAAGATGGTGGGCGCGAGCGTGCCGCCCGCCGCCCGGTCCGCCCGGTGCCTGCCGATCCGCTGTTCGATTCGCCTTATGTGCCCTCGACGGCACCGGTGGCCGATGCGCAGAACCCGGCCCGGGCCCCGCGCCGCGCCACCCGCAAGCTGGCCGTGCTGCTGGGAGGCAAGCCGGGCGGCTGACGCTCCGGCGGGTGCGCGGATGACCTGCTGCGGCCGGTGTGCAGCCCGGGCCTTGGTGCTGCCCTGGTGCTCATCAGGTGGACTGCTTCGGCCATCTGTCATGCTCGGGGATGAGGAGACATGCACGACAAACCCGGCGATACGGATTGCAGCAGGTGGCAGGATTGGCGGTTTCTTTTGAGGAAGCAAAGGCATGGAAATCACCCGACTCCAGTTGAAGAACTGGCGAAATTTCCGTTCGATCGAGGTGAGATTACGCGAGACCTCTTACATTCTGGGGCCCAACGCCTCGGGAAAGTCGAACCTGCTGGATGCCTTTCGCTTTCTGCGTGACCTGAGCAAGCCCAATGGTGGAGGGTTGCAGGCCGCTGTTCTTGAGCGGGGGGGCATCACCAAGTTGCGGTGTCTGCATGCCCGTCGGGATCCGGAAGTGCTCATCGATGTGGATGTTTCGACCTCGGCTGATGATCACCAGCCCCGCTGGCGTTATGTCCTCGGGTTCAAGCCTGAGGGTAAGGGCGCGCAGCGCCTGTTCGTCTCTCGTGAGGAAGTCTGGCGTGACGGGGAGTGTCTGATCCAGCGTCCGGATGATCAGGATAGGCTGGATCCGATGCTGCTCACCCAGACACGGCTTGAGCAGATTGTGGCCAATCATGATTTCAGGGAATTGGCCGACTTCTTCGGTTCCATCACCTATCTTCATCTGGTACCGCAATTGTTGCGGTTTGCAGACCAGATCGGAGGGCGGCGTCTCGACAATGATCCGTTCGGCCAGGGGTTCCTGGAGCGTCTGGCGAGAACGCCCGAGCGGACGCGCGAGGCCAGATTGAAGCGGATTGGTGAGGCTCTGGCGTTGGCAGTTCCCCAGTTCAAGGAACTCAGGTTCAAGCAGGACGAGCTTGGTCGTCCCCATCTTGAGGCGCGCTACGCGCACTATCGCCCCAATGCCGGCTGGCAGACGGAGGCGCATTTTTCTGACGGAACGCTCCGTTTGCTGGCCTTGCTGTGGTCCTTGCTGGAAGGGAACTCGCTGCTGTTGCTGGAGGAGCCCGAGATTTCCCTCAATGACGCTGTCGTCAGGGAAATTCCGCTCATTATTGACCGCTTGCAGCGTAACCGGAAACTGCGCCGCCAGGTCATCATCAGCACGCACAGTGAGGCCTTGTTGAGCAATAAGGGAATTGATGGGCGGGGTGTGGTTCTGCTGGAGGCCGGTGGTGATGGTTCGACGGCGAGAGGGCTGAAGGAACAGGAGGCCGGTGCCCTGGAGGCGGGCCTGTCCGTGGCGGAAGTGATGTTGCCGAAAACACGTCCCACCGATATCGGACAGCTGGGGCT
>JAUNLD010000039.1 GCA_030532425.1 Lautropia sp.
TGGTGGCCAGGATGTGATCCTCGTTGAACGAGGTCTTCAGGCTCGTGCCCCGATGGCCGGAGGTGCCGAAGGCGACCTGCTGATCGATGACTTGGGGGTCGGGCTTGCGCACATAATAGGCGGTGACCAGGCTGGCCAGATCGATCAGGTCCTGGGGCTGGGCCAGTTGACCGGCGCGCGGATGCGACATGAGACTCTCCTGCAAGAAGTGGGGCAGATCATGTGATTATGCTACGGACCCCGGCTGTCCGCAGGTTTTTCCGGGAGCAGGGGGCAGCACCGGAAACATGCACGCATGCCGCGCCCCACGGCCTTCGGGTGGCCGGACAGCAGGCCGTCTGGGCTAGACTCTGGCCCGTACACCTGCCGCCCTCCTCATCACGTTTATCGGTATCCGTTGCCTTCATGTCCACACCGCCCGCATCGTCTCCGTCAGCGCCTGGCTCCGCTTCTGCGTCCCCGCATCGGCCTCTGCCTGCCATGCTCGCCCTGCTCAAGCCCTTTCGTGGCTGGCTGATCGTGGCCATCGTCACCGGCCTGCTGGCCAGCATGGCCACCGTGGCACTGCTCGACACCATCAACCGCGTGCTCAATCAGCCGGGGGGCCTGGCCGGTGGCCTGTTGCTGGCTTTCATCGGGCTGTGCGCCGTGGCACTGTTCGGGCGTGCCGCCTCCGACATGGCGACCAACCGGGTCGGGCAGCAGCTGGTGGCCAGCCTGCGCAAGCAACTGGCCCGCAAGATCCTCACGGCCCCCATCGATGCCCTGGAGCGCTACCGTACCCATCGCCTGATGCCGGTGCTGACGCAGGATGTGGACATGGTCAGCGATGCCGCTTTCATGCTGGCCTCGACGATGATCGCCATCGCCGTTGCGGTGGGCTGCCTGGCCTATCTGGGCACGCTGTCACCGCTACTGTTCGTCCTGTTGCTGCTGATGCTGGCGGCCGGCATCAGCGTGCAGGTCTGGGCGCAGACACGAGGCGTTGCGGGGTTCTGGCAGGCGCGCGAGCACGAAGACCGCCTGCACAAGAGTTACCGGGCCATCAGCGAAGGGGCCAAGGAATTGCGGATGAACCGCCAGCGCCGTGCACGGCTGCGCGACGGGCAGATCGAGCAGATCATCGATACGATCCGCACCATCAACGGTCGGGCCATCAATACTTATGTACTGGCCAGCGCCTTTGGTTCGGCCCTGTTCTTTCTGTTGATTGCCCTGATCCTGGGCTGGGCTGCGTGGCGCCAGGTCGAGCCCCAGGTGCTCAGCGCCTTCGTTCTGGTGCTGTTGTTCGTCAAGGGGCCGATCGAACAGATCGCCGGTGCCTTGCCTCATCTTGGACGGGCGCGGGTGGCCTTCGAACGCATTGCCGACCTGTGGGTGCGCTTCGAGACGCCCGAGGCCTTTCTGGATCAGACCAGCCAGCGGGCGGACGGGAACGGGGAGGAGGGAAGTGCCCCGGGGCTGCCTTTCGATCAAGACATCATGCTGGCGGATGTCTGCTACCGCTATGAGCTGGCGCCAGGGCCCGACGCGGATGGCGGCGCCCGTGAACCGCAGGCGGCCATCGGCACGCCGCCCGCATCCGGACAGCCAGAAGCCAAGGGGCCTGACAGCGACCCGCCCCCGGCACGGCAGGGGCAGGGCAGCAGCGCACCGACGGTGGCTGCCGGAGGTTTCCTGCTGGGGCCGGTCTCGCTTCGCATCACCCGGGGCGAGATCCTGTTCATCGTCGGCGACAACGGCTCGGGCAAGACCACGCTCATCAAGCTGTTGCTGGGGCTGTATGCCCCCACCCAAGGGCAGATCCTGCTCGATGGTCAGCCGATCGGCGATCGCCAGCGGGACGATTACCGCCAGCTCTTCTCGACGGTATTTGCCGATTTCCATCTGTTCGAGGACTTTGCCGCCGGCGACACCCGTACCGAGGCGCTGCCCGCGGCTGCGCAGCCCTATCTGACGCGTCTGGAGCTGGCGCACAAGGTGCAGGTACAGGATGGGCGCTTCAGCACACTCGATCTTTCCACCGGGCAACGCAAGCGGCTGGCGCTGGTGCATGCCTGGCTGGAAGGGCGGCCGCTGATGGTTTTCGATGAATGGGCCGCCGATCAGGATCCGGCCTTCCGGCAGCTCTTCTATACCGAACTGTTGCCGGAGCTGCGTGCACGTGGCCACACGCTGGTGGTGATCTCGCACGATGACCGTTACTTTCACGTGGCGGACCGTGTGGTCCATATGGCAGCGGGGCGCGTGCGGCGCATCGAGTCCCGCTGATGCCCCTGATGCGGCATGCCGTTCAGGCCCCCGCCAGGGGGCTGCCTCGGATTGCCAGGGCCCCAAAAGCCGCCAGAAAGTGCCGATGAAAGCCCATGAAACAGCATAGGCAAGCACACAGGGAGCAGAAAAGAAAAAAGCACCTGCCCCGCGAGGGAAAGGTGCTTTTTGAATTTGGCTCCCCGACCTGGGCTCGAACCAGGGACCTGCGGATTAACAGTCCGTCGCTCTACCGACTGAGCTATCAGGGAATGAATGCATTGTAGGGAAAAAATTCCTTGCATGCAAGCCCTTTTCAGGTCTTGTGTGGCAAATCCGTGTCAAGCAATGTCAAAGGCAGGGGCCAGGACGGGCTCCTGCCTGTCGGGCTTATGCCTTCAGCCTTTCAGCACGGCGGCAATGGCCTGCACCACCGGGCCGATGTTCTTGTCGTTGAGCGCCGCGACACAGATGCGCCCACTGCTGACCGCGTAGATGCCGTGATCGGTCTTCAGGGCATCGACCTGGGCGGCCGTCAGGCCCGAGTAAGAGAACATGCCGCGCTGGCTTTCGATGAAACTGAAGTCACGCGGTACACCCGCTACCTTCAGGCCATCGACCAGGGCCTTGCGCATGCGCTTGATCCGCACCCGCATGCTGCCCAGCTCGTCTTCCCACAGCTTGCGCAGCTCGGCATCATTCAGCACGCGCTGCACCACCTGCGCCCCGTGGGTGGGCGGGTTGGAATAGTTGCTGCGGATCACGCGCTTGAGCTGGCTGAGGGTGCGGGCGGCCTCGTCGGCATTGCCCAGCACCACGGTCAGTGCTCCCACCCGCTCACCATACAGCGAGAACGACTTGGAGAACGAGCTGGAGATCAGGAAGGGCAGCGTGCCGGCCGCAAACTTGCGGATCACTTCACCGTCTTCCTCGATGCCGTCACCAAAGCCCTGGTAAGCGATGTCGAGGAAGGGCACGTGCTGGCCAGCCTGGAGCGCGGCAATCACCTGGTCCCACTGGGCACTGCTCAGGTCGACCCCGGTGGGGTTATGGCAGCAGGCGTGCAGAATGAAGATCGAACCGGGCCGGGCCGCCTGGATGCAGTCGAGCATGCCCTGGACATTGACGCCGTGGGTGCCTGCATCGTAGTAGGGATAGGGTTTGACCTCGAAACCGGCACCCTCGAAGATGGCGCGGTGGTTTTCCCAGCTGGGATCGCTGATGTAGACGGTGGTGCCGTCGGCACTGAAGCGGCGCAGCAGGTCGGCACCGATCTTCAGAGCGCCCGTGCCCCCCAGTGCCTCGGCGGTGATGGCGCGTTTTTCGGCGATGACCGGGGCGCCCGGGCCAAAGAGCAGTGCCTGAACGGCCTGGTTGTAGGCGGCGATGCCGTCGATGGGCAGGTAGCCGCGCGGTCTGTGGGTGGCATTGAGCTGGTCTTCGGCCTGCCGCACGCAGGCGAGCAGGGGGAGCTTGCCGTTCTCGTCATAGTAGACACCGACGCCCAGATTGGCCTTGGTGGCGCGGGTATCGGCATTGAAGGCTTCGGTCACGCCGAGGATCGGGTCTTTGGGGGCGAGGGGGATGTCGGAAAACAGCGAGCTGGCCACGGGTTGACTCTCCTGGAGGTTTTTTTACATGACCTCGTCATTATCGACGAGCCTCCCCGAAATTGCCATGTTTTCGCGGCTGCCGGCCCAGGGATACTCCGGGCATCGTGCAGCGCGGCATCCTGCATGCTCGATCCTGGCTTCAGCAGCAAGGCCGGGGATGCAAGGGCCCTGACATGCCCATGGCCGTCATCCTGCCTCAGGCATCATCCGTCCGCGGTCCTGATGTTGCAATCCTTTACATGACGACAACGATGTGCTCATGCGCACTGGCCTGGGCCACACCCATGGCCGGGCCCCGCTGCCCAACGGACAAGCCAGGCCGGCATGGCTGGTAGCCCCGTTGCGAGCCCGTTTCCGTACGACAGAAAACTCTGGTTTTTTCCCGATGAGCGGTCCATAATGACCGACTGTTGCACTCGCTCTCTTGGGTCGTCACTTGGCGGCGGAAGGCGCCAAACCCTGATCTGGCGCGCTTTTTCGCCTGCAGTCCCAGCTTTGTCCGGCCCTGCATCAGAAAGTGGGCGCAACGATGAGGCGCTGGTATGGGTCGGATGCCCACGCACCGGGTCACCGCTCTGGCCAGCGCCTTCATGTCGCAACACAGCTTGCCTCCGGGTTGGGAGGCGGGTGTCTCGACAGGTCACAGTGCCTGGCGCAGACATCTGCTGCTCTTGTGTTAACGAATTGTTGCAAAACCAACGGCAACTCAGGCCTTTCCGGTCAGCCCGGCCTCATGATGCCGACGCCGCGATGCTTGCCCAGGGGCAAGGCGCTGCGGCTTCGTGTCATGGTGCAGTGCATGATCCCGGTCAATGGACAGACTCTGGATGGTGTTTCAACCCTGTCAGCAGCATAGCCCGGCTTCGACATCCGTCATGATGACGGGGATGCTGTCTGCCTGTCCGCCGATGCGCCGGGCGGGTGTCCGGCCTGTGCGTCCAGCCGTGCAGGGAAAGGGGCGGCCTGCTCCCGCATCGACGGTCGGTGGGCGCCACCCGTCCTGTCTTTCCCGGCCTCATGGCCGGAAGCAGCCTGGCCGTGGGCGCGGGCAGCGGACCGTTTCCGCCGGCAATGACACGATCGGCCGGTACTTCCTGCTGGCTGCCTGTCGGGCCCGCCTGTCGGCCATGGTCGAGGCCACACACCGGGCTGCCCAGGTACCAGGGGTTCAGGCATGAGCCGACAGCCTGCCCAGTCTGGCAGCGTCAGGGATCGCACCCGCGTGACGGCGGCTCCGCAGGCCGAAGCTGCGACTGCTGCATCCCCGGTGGCGGGAAAGCGCCGTGCCCCACGGGCAGGCGGCCCCGCGCCGGCCGTGTCGCCGGCAGAACAGCTCACGGAGCCGGCGCTGGCCAGCGCCCGCGTGTCTGCAGCGGCTACATCCGGTGGCCGTGTCGTCACCTACGAGGGCAGTCCCTACCGGCTGCATCAGCCGTTTCCTCCGGCCGGCGACCAGCCCGGTGCCATCGATGCACTCGTGCAGGGGATCGAGGACGGCCTTTCCTTCCAGACGCTGCTGGGCGTCACGGGCTCGGGCAAGACCTACACGATGGCCAACGTCATCGCCCGGCTGGGGCGACCCGCTCTGGTGCTGGCTCCCAACAAGACACTGGCGGCGCAGCTTTATGCCGAGATGCGCGATTTCTTTCCCGAGAACGCGGTCGAATACTTCGTCTCATATTACGACTATTACCAGCCTGAGGCCTATGTGCCCCAGCGGGACCTGTTCATCGAGAAAGACTCGGCCATCAACGAGCACATCGAGCAGCTGCGCCTGTCGGCGACCAAGTCGCTGCTGGAGCGCCGCGACACCGTCATCGTCGGCAGTGTCTCGTGCATTTATGGCATCGGCAATCCCGATGACTACTTCGAAATGCGGCAGGTGTTGCGCAAGGGTGACCGTGTCAGCCAGCGCGACCTGCTGCGCCAGCTGGTGGCGATGCAGTACAAGCGCAACGACACCGATTTTTCCCGTGGCACCTTTCGGGTGCGCGGCGACACCATCGACGTCTTCCCGTCCGAGAACGCCGAGCTGGCCGTGCGCATCGAGATGTTCGATGACGAGATCGAGATGCTGCAACTCTTCGATCCGCTCACCGGCCGGGTGCGGCAACAGATTCCCCGTTTCGTCGTCTATGCGGCTTCGCACTACGTCACCCCCCGCTCGACGGTGGTCCGTGCGGTCGACACCATCAAGGCCGAACTGAAGGAGCGGCTGGCCTTCTTCCACGACGAAGGCAAGCTGGTCGAGGCGCAACGGCTGGAGCAGCGCACGCTCTTTGATCTCGAAATGCTGCAGGAGCTGGGCTTTTGCAAGGGCATCGAGAACTACTCACGGCATTTTTCCGGGGCTGCACCCGGCGAGCCGCCGCCCACGCTGATCGATTACCTGCCCAGGGATGCGCTGATGTTCATCGACGAAAGTCACGTCACCATCGGCCAGCTGGGCGGCATGTACCGCGGCGACCGTGCCCGCAAGGACACGCTCGTGCAGTATGGCTTCCGGCTGCCGTCGGCGCTGGACAACCGCCCGCTCAGGTTCGAGGAGTTCGAGCGCAAGGTGCGGCAGTGCGTCTTCGTCTCGGCCACCCCGTCCGAGTACGAGGCCTCCCAGGCCGGCCAGGTGGTCGAGCAGGTGGTGCGTCCTACCGGTCTGGTCGACCCCGAGGTCGAAGTCCGGCCGGCCATCACCCAGGTGGATGACGTGCTCTCCGAGATTTCGGCACGCGTGGCGAGGCAGCAGCGGGTGCTGGTGACGACGCTGACCAAGCGGATGGCGGAAGATCTCACCGATTTTCTGTCGGATCATCAGATCCGGGTCCGTTATCTGCATTCCGACATCGACACGGTCGAGCGGGTCGAGATCATCCGTGATCTGCGGCTGGGCGTCTTCGATGTGCTGGTGGGCATCAACCTGCTGCGTGAAGGTCTCGATATTCCCGAAGTGGCGCTGGTGGCCATCCTGGATGCCGACAAGGAAGGTTTTTTGCGTTCCGAACGCAGCCTGATCCAGACCATCGGTCGGGCGGCCCGCAATCTGGAAGGCAAGGCGATCCTCTATGCCGACCGGATCACGCACTCGATGGAGCGCGCCATCACCGAAACGGCGCGCCGACGTGACAAACAGATCCGCTTCAACCAGGCGCATGGCATCGTCCCGCGCGGTGTCGTCAAGCAGGTGCGCGAGCTGATCGACGGTGTTTACGACCTTTCCGGTGACGAAGGCCGCACGACGGCGGCCATGCCCACCGGCAAGGCCACGGCAGCCGGTGAGCGGGCCATGCAGCGCTCGGCCGAACGGTTGCAGGGGCTGGATCTCGGCAACGAGGCCCAGGTATCGAAGGAAATCCGCAAGCTGGAAAAACAGATGGCCACCCACGCCCGCAATCTCGACTTCGAGAAGGCGGCCAAGGTCCGGGACGAACTGGCGGCACTCAGGCAGCTGCTGTTCGGTGCGGGCGGTGGGGCATGAACACTTTCAGGAACTCACAGGAAATCAGGTAGCTCAAATGGCAAAGAGAGAACCACTGGCAATGGCGATGGCGACCCGGGTGCTGTTCGTCTGCATGGGCAACATCTGCCGCTCGCCGATGGCCCAGGGCGTCTTCCGTCACATGGTCCGTCAGGCCGGACTGGATTCGGTCGTGATCGCCGGGTCGGCGGGCACCCATGCCTTTCACCAGGGAGAACCGGCCGATCCGCGTGCCCAGATGGCAATGTCCCGGCGTGGCTACAACATCGCCGACCTGCGCGCCCGCCAGGTGACGATGGAAGACTTCGAGTCCTACGACATGATCCTGGTGATGGACTGGGAAAACCTCAGCCTGCTGCAAAACCAGGCACCCAAGCGTTTCCATCACAAGCTGCAGATGCTGATGCGCTTTGCCAGCGATCACGAGTCGGCCACCGTGCCCGATCCCTACCAGGGTGGCAGTCAGGCCTTCGAGCAGGCGCTCGACTATGTCGAGGATGCCTGTTCGGGCCTGCTGGAGATCGTCCGCCGGCGTGCCACCCAGGTCGCAGCAGCCTGAGCGGCAGCCTATTGCCGACGGGCCGCAAGCGGCCCCGCCCCGCTAGGGCCGGGCCCCGGCGCCTGTCTGCCCTGGGGTCGTCCACGGTGGCAGGCTTTTTCGCCGGGACAGGGCAACAGGGCAGTATCGCCCCGTCGGGAATGTTCTCACCATTCACATTGCGCATGCCATATAGCCGTTTCTGGTGATGAAAAGCGTAAAAGCGCCTGTTACGGATACTTTTTTTACTTTCGGCACGCCGGCTTCGCTTTTGGTCGACTAATAAACTCAAGTAATCGGTTATACTTCCCGATCAGATTCCTGACATCGGAGTGTTGTCATGAGGTTGACCACGAAGGGCCGTTTTGCCGTCACCGCGATGATCGATCTGGCGTTGCGCGAGCACAATGGCCCGGTGACGCTGGCCGGCATCAGCCAGCGGCAGAAAATCTCGCTGTCCTATCTCGAACAGCTGTTTGGCAAGTTGCGCCGCCATCAGCTGGTTGAAAGTACCCGCGGCCCGGGCGGAGGCTACTCACTGGCGCGTCCCAGCCAGGAAATCAACGTGTCGTCGATCATCTTTGCCGTCGACGAGCCGCTGGATGCCACGCAGTGCGGTGGCAAGCAGGATTGTTTCGGAGATGGTCCCTGCATGACCCATGAACTCTGGACAGCCCTGAACAAACGGATGATCGATTATCTGGATTCGGTCAGCCTGCAGGATCTGGTCGAGCAGCAGCGCATGCGTGAGCAACAGCCTGCCACCCGCCAGATCTCGATCACGCGCGAGCACAAGGCGGCGCTTGAGCTCCCCACCTCGTCGCTGCAAACCATCGACAGCGATGGCACGCGCGCCTAACCCTCCTTTCCCATCCATCGATGACCAAACCCATCTATCTGGATTATTCCGCCACCACGCCCGTTGATCCGCGCGTGGCTGAACGGATGATTCCCTTCCTCTACGAAAACTTCGGCAATCCCGCCTCACGCAGCCATGCCTACGGCTGGGAGGCCGAAAAGGCCGTGGAAGAAGCCCGTGCCGAAGTTGCCGCGCTGGTCAACTGTGATCCGCGCGAGATCGTCTGGACCTCGGGTGCCACCGAGGCCATCAATCTCGCGCTCAAGGGTGCCGCCCATTTCTACAAGCAGCGCGGCCGCCACCTCATCACGCCCCGCACCGAACACAAGGCCACCCTCGACACGATGCGCGAGCTGGAGCGTCAGGGCTTTGACGTCACCTATCTCGACGTCAAGGAAGACGGCCTGATCGACATGGACGTGCTGAAGGCGGCCATCCGCCCCGACACACTGCTGGTCTCGATCATGTTCGTCAACAACGAGATCGGCGTCATCCAGGACATCGCCGCCATCGGCGAGATGCTGCGCGAGCGCAAGATCCTGTTCCATGTCGACGCCGCCCAGGCTACCGGCAAGGTCGCCATCGATCTTCAGCAGCTCAAGGTCGACCTGATGAGCTTCTCGGCCCACAAGACCTATGGTCCCAAGGGTGTCGGTGCCCTCTATGTGCGCCGCAAGCCGCGGGTGCGCATCGAGGCCCAGATCCACGGCGGAGGGCACGAGCGGGGCATGCGCTCGGGCACGCTGCCCACGCACCAGATCGTCGGCATGGGTGAGGCCTTCCGCCTGGCCCGGCTGGAGATGGACAAGGACAATGCCCATGCGCTGGCGCTGCGCACGCGCCTGCTCGACGGCCTCTCGGCCATCGAGGAAATCTACATCAACGGCAGCATGGAACATCGCGTGGCCCAGAACCTCAACGTCAGTTTCAACTACGTCGAGGGCGAGTCGCTCATCATGGCCGTCAAGGAGATCGCAGTCTCTTCCGGTTCGGCCTGTACCTCGGCCAGCCTCGAGCCATCCTACGTGCTGCGGGCGCTGGGCCGCAACGACGAGCTGGCCCACAGTTCCATCCGCTTCAGCATCGGCCGCTTCACCAAGCAGGAAGAAATCGACTTCACCGTCGAGCTGCTGAAATCCCAGATTGGAAAACTGCGCGAAATGTCCCCATTGTGGGAAATGGTGCAGGAAGGCATCGACCTCAATACCGTTCAGTGGGCGCACCACTGATCCTTTATCAAGAGAGATATTCATGGCTTACAGTGACAAGGTCGTCGACCACTACGAAAACCCCCGCAACGTCGGCTCGATGAACAAGGCCGATACGGCCGTTGGCACCGGGATGGTTGGTGCGCCTGCATGCGGCGACGTGATGAAGCTCCAGATCCGTGTCGGCGAGAACGGCATCATCGAAGACGCCAAGTTCAAGACCTACGGCTGCGGCTCGGCGATTGCTTCCTCGTCGCTCGTCACCGAGTGGGTGAAGGGCAAGTCGCTCGATGAAGCACTCGCCATCCGCAACACGGCGATCGCCGAAGAGCTGGCCCTGCCGCCGGTCAAGATCCACTGTTCGATCCTGGCCGAAGATGCGATCAAGGCTGCCGTCGACGACTATCGCAGCAAGCATCCCGAGCTGGCGGCCTCGTCGAGCGCGGCATCGGCCTGACGAGGGTTTCCGTCTGCTGGCACAGCGGGCACGACATGCTGGTAACCGGCCAGCGTGCTGCCCGCCGGCCTGACGGTTGCAGGACGTTTCTGGGGATTTGACAAAGATGGCCATCACACTCACCGAGGCAGCAGCCCGGCATATCGACCGCTACATCACGCGCCGGGGCAAGGGCATCGGCCTGCGTCTTGGCATCAAGACCTCCGGTTGTTCGGGCCTGGCCTACAAGCTCGAATATGCCGATGACCAGCTCGACACCGATGTGGTGTTCGAAAGCCATGGCGTGCGTGTCTTCGTCGACCCCAAGAGCCTGGCCTACATCGATGGCACCGAGCTGGATTTCGTGCGCGAGGGCCTGAACGAAGGCTTCAGGTTCAACAACCCCAACGTGCGCGGCGAATGCGGCTGCGGTGAATCCTTTCAGGTCTGAACGTCGCCCGGGCCGCCACCGCCGTACCCGCGCGGTAGCCCTGCGCAGCCGTTGGCCCCATCCGGCCTGTGCTGCCCGGGGCCCCCTGCGTCCGTCCTGATGTCCCGTTTTGCCGCCCGTTTTGTTGTTCGCTTCCCGCCTCCTGACCTGCCCCCGACCCGATGACCCCCATGGCTGACAAGCCTGTCTCCGACCGTTCGCTCTTTTCCCTGCTGGGCCTGCCCGAGCGCTTTGCGATCGACCAGGCCGACCTGGATGCGCGGCTGCACCGCTTTCAGGCGGTGGTCCACCCCGATCGCCACGTCGCCGGTTCCGACCACGATCGCCGGCTGGCCCTGCAGCTGGCCGCACAGGGCAACGAGGCCCATCGCGTGCTCTCCGATCCCTGCCAGCGGGCGGCCTATCTGTGCGAACGTCACGGTGCGCCCGTCGATGCCGAGCGCAACACGGCGATGCCATCGGCCTTTCTGGTCCAGCAGATGGCCTGGCGCGAAGATATCGACGAAGTCCGCGATGTCGGTGATCCCGATGCGGCGCACGCGTTGCAGGCACGCCTGAATGCCGAGCGAAACACCCTCATCGGCCAGCTTGGCGAACTGATCGACGGGCAGGGCGATTATGCGGCGGCCGCCATGCAGGTGCGTCAACTGATGTTCTTCGACCGCCTGCGCAGCACGCTGGCCGACGTGATCCGGCAGATGGGCCGGGGTCAGCACGGACAAGGTTGAGCCATCCGCTGCCAGAACCGGCCGGATGGATCCGTCCTGTGTCTCGCTGCAGTCCGGCGCAGCCCATCCGCTCCCCTCATCGTCCGGCTTTTTTGCCCGCTTTCTTTCCTTTCCTGATATGGCGTTGTTGCAGATCTCCGAACCCGGTGCAAGCCCCGATCCCCACCAGCGGCGCTTTGCCATCGGCATCGACCTTGGCACCTCCAACTCCCTCGTCGCCGTCATGCGTTCGGGGGTGGCCGAAGTCCTTCCCGATGCCCAGGGCCGTCACCTGCTGCCCTCGGTCGTCCACTACCAGGCCGATGCCGGACCCGTCGTCGGTCAGGATGCGCAGGCCGCCATTGCCGGTGATTCGGCTAACGTCATCAGCTCGATCAAGCGCCTGATGGGCCGGGCACTGGCCGATGCCCAGCGGATGGGACTGCCGCATCAGCTGACCGTGGCCCACGGGGGCAGCGGACATGCACAGCCCCCCCTCGACCGTGCCGCCCAGACAGGCCCGGCCAACAACACACCCGGCAGCACAGCCGACAACACCACCGGGACGGCAGCATCCTCGTCCGCCACCTCGGCTGCGCCAGTTGCAGCTGTCTCACCCGCCGAGGATCGTGCCGTGGCCGTGCAGACCGTTGCCGGTGCGGTTTCGCCGGTTGAAGTCTCGGCCGAGATCCTGCGGGTGCTGCGTGACCGTGCGCTCGCCAGCATGGGGGCCAGTGAGGACGAACTGGCCGGCGCCGTCATCACCGTCCCTGCCTACTTTGACGATGCCCAGCGGCAGGCCACCAAGGATGCCGCCCGCCTGGCCGGGCTGGAGGTGCTTCGCCTCATCAACGAGCCCACCGCCGCCGCCGTTTCATACGGGCTGGATCAGGGCGAGCAGGGTACCTATGCCATCTACGATCTGGGCGGCGGCACCTTCGATGTGTCGGTGCTCAAGCTCAGCAAGGGGGTTTTCGAGGTGCTGTCCACCGCCGGCGATGTGGCGCTGGGCGGTGACGATTTCGATGCCGTGCTGGCCACCGAGCTGGTCCAGCAGTGGCACCTGGGCGATGCCGGCACGCTGGCTGCCCAGCAACCGGCCCGCTGGCGCGCACTGCTGCTGGCCGCCCGCCAGGCCCGAGAGGCCCTCACCGGGGCCGACAGCACCATTGCCACGCTGACCGTCGATGACCAGCCACGCCACGCCACGATCACCCGCGAACAGTTCCAGAGCCTGTCGCAGCCGCTGGTGGCCCGCACGCTGGAGATCGCCAGCGCGGCGCTGGCCGACGCCGGCCTGAGCACCGATGCCATCGACGGCGTGGTGCTGGTGGGCGGCGCCACCCGCATGCCCGTCATCCGCCAGGCCGTGGCCCGGCACTTCGGCCGCGAACCCTTCACCGGGCTGGACCCGGACCAGGTCGTGGCGCTGGGGGCCGCCATGCAGGCCAACCAGCTGATCGGGCAGGGCAGCGGCAACGACTGGCTGCTGCTGGACGTGACGCCGCTGTCGCTGGGGCTGGAAACCATGGGCGGCATGGTCGAGAAGATCATCCCCCGCAACTCGCCGATCCCGCTCACCCGCGCCCAGGATTTCACCACCTTCAAGGACGGCCAGTCGGCCATGGCCATCCACGTCGTCCAGGGCGAGCGCGAGCGCGTCTCCGACTGCCGCTCGCTGGCCCGCTTCGAGCTGCGCGGCATCCCGCCGATGGTGGCCGGTGCCGCCCGCATCCGCGTCAGCTTCCAGGTCGATGCCGACGGCCTGCTGTCGGTTTCGGCTGTCGAGCAGAGCACCGGCGTGGCCGCCTCGGTCAGCGTCAAGCCCAGCTACGGCCTGGACGACAGCGAGATCGAGCGCCTGCTGCGCGAATCCTTCAGCGCCGCCCGTGAAGACATGCAGTGGCGTGCCCTGCGCGAGCAGCAGGTGGACAGCGAGCGGCTGCTGGAAGCCACCCGCAGTGCCCTGAGCGAAGATGCCGACCTGCTGGATGACGGGTCGCGCGCCACCATCGATCAGGCCATGCGCGCGCTGGAGGCGATGCTGGCCGAAATCCGCGCGCTGCCCGACCAGCTGGACGAAGAAAGCCTGCTGGCCCAGCGCGACGCTCTGACGGCTGCCACCAGCCGCCTGCAAAAAGACACCGAAGACTTTGCCGCCCTGCGGATGGATCGTGCCATCCAGCGGGCACTCGCCGGACAATCCATCGACGGATTGACCGATCTTTGATCCTCCAGGAGAACAACTTGGCAACCATCAAGGTATTGCCGCACGAAGAACTCTGCCCGGACGGCATGACCTTCGAGGCCAGGCCCGGCATCACCCTGTGTCAGGCGCTGCTCGATCACGACATCGAGATCGAACACGCCTGCGCGATGTCCTGCGCCTGCACCACCTGTCACGTCGTCATCCGCGAAGGCTTCGACAACACCAACGAACCCAGCGACATCGAGGAAGACCTGCTCGACATGGCCTGGGGGCTGGAAGCCGAATCACGGCTGTCGTGCCAGGTGCAACTGCGTGACGACCTCGACCTGGTCGTCGAGATCCCCAAATACACGATCAACCACGCCAAGGAAGATCACTGACGCCAGCCGGGCAGGGCGGCCGTGACCACCTGCCCCCGCAGAGGCCCGCGGGCCTGACCCCCTCAGTCCTGCGCGCCTCCTCAGCCCCCGACGCACGAGACACGCCGACCCGCAGGCAAGCAGTCCCGGCAGTGGGGCACGCTGCCAGGGATCATCCCGCAGACCTGCTCGGGACACAGCCCCCTTTGCCTGATGGTCAGCGCCCATCCACGCTGCCCGGCGTCGTGATCGGCCGCACGAAGGTATCGTTGCCCTGGTCGATGCCTTGCGGTGCGTCGTCAGGCAGCACCAGCTCATCGCCACGGGGCACACCACCGGGCTGGGGCGGCGCCAGCGCGTCATCCGTCAAGGTGTCCACCGGCTGCAGGGCAGGGGGCTGGCCATCCGGCAGTCGCCCAGCCCTTGCTGGCACACCGGTACCAGGTGTGCTGACGTTGCCTGTGGTATTGGCCGCCCCCGAAACTCCCGCCGCTGCTGTGGCGCCCGGCGCGCCTGCCGGGCCATGGTCCACCGCGGGTGTCACCCAGGCAGGTGCCCGCGGATCGGCCAGACAGCGCGTGTGCCCCGGCACGAAAGTGCCGTCCTCTCGCTCGTAAGCCTTGACCTCCTGACAGCGGCCAGCAGCAAACTGTGCCGCACTCAGCTGTTCACAATCATAAGACGGTGGAATCGTCTGGCCGTCGGCTGTTCCGTGGGCCGGCGTAAAAACACAGCGGGGCATCGCCAGTGCGTGTCTGCGCACGGTGCCTGCAGTCGCGCTGCCATCCGCCGCACCACTGGCACGGGCCTGGCCAGAAGAGGCCGAGGACCCTCGCCGTTGCGCAGCCCCGCTACCGTGCCCTGCACCGACGCCGGCCTGCGCACCGCTGCCGCCACGGGGACTGGCCGATGCCGGTATCGGCGAATAAGGCTGATCCGGGGGCAGGGGAGTGGCACAGCCCCCAAGCGCCAGCAGCAGGGCCAGCACCGAAAAGCTCAGCTCCTGTCTGTCATGCGCGGCGTGCCGGCAGGCTCTCATCGGCCATCTCCTTGTCCTGAACGTCTACGATATTCCAGCGGGCATTGTCTGTCATCCCCCTGCAAATACCTTCAAAGCGTATCAGTTGAGCAACACAGCAAGGGGAAAGGCAGGCGTCGCCGTTAAAGATAGTTTCTCAATTCGTCGAACTTATTAACGGAAAAACTCTTTTTTACATTTTGCGCGCGTGCAAACACATGGACACCCAGATGGCTGATATACGGTATCCATGGCGAACTCATTCCCTTGACTGCCATGCTGTTCTTGCATGCCCACGAACATCATGCATCACTCATGCAGCTTTTACGTGAGGCATGTCTTGCCTGCAAGGCATTTACCGGACGGCAAAACGTCGTGAACGGTGCGCCGCGCATTCTCCGGCTTTGACAGAACAACATCAACAACCTATGGACACCGCCCTGGAAGGACTGCTATCACTGGCATCCCGGCCTCCCGATGACTCGATCGAAGACGAGCTATATCGATGCCTGCAGCATGCAACCCAGACGCTTGGCTTTGATTTCTTCTCGTTCGGCCACCAGCAAAGCCTGCCGATGAGTCAGCCACGCTTCACCTGGCTCAGCAGTTATCCCAATTCCTGGAAACGGCACTACGTGGACCAGGGCCATGTCCAGATGGATCCCCGCATCGAGCGGGCCCGGCAGGCCCCTGATCCCTTTGTCTGGGATGAGGCGCTGTTCAAGCAAACGCCGGAACTCTGGGAGCAGATGAAACAGCACGGTTTGCATCACGGCTGGACCACCTCTGTGCTCAACCAGCCACCAGGCATCAGCATGTTCTCGCTGGTACGTCTTGAGAGACCATTGAACAGGAATGAAGTGGTCAGCAAATCCCAGGATCTGCAACGCCTGGCCCAACTGGCACATGTCGTGTTGGGACGCCTGGTATGCCATCGCCTGGCGCAGGCCTTGCCCGCACTGACCGGACGAGAAGTCGAAGTCCTGCAATGGACGGCCGATGGCAAATCGGCTCAGGACATCGCCGAAATTCTTGCCCTTTCCAAGAATACGGTCGATTTTCACATCAAGAACTCGGTACAGAAGCTCAATGCACCCAACAAGACCGCGGCGGTAATGCGAGCCGCGCTGCTGGGGTTGCTGCGCTGAGCTGTCCATGCCTTTCCGTCAACCGGCAAGGCATCTCACCAGCCGAAAGCTGCACTTACAAACATATGCCATCTGTCTCATGACGGGATTCGCTCCCTGGCTGCGGCCACCATATTTACCAGTGGATTTGCGCTCTCAGAAGCCGATAATTTTCACTGTTGTGAAGCATGTTGAGCCACGGGACTTCAAGCTTTTCTCGTAGCCTTCGTCGCCGGCCTGAAGACCTATCTTCATGCCCGCAAGGCCAGCATGCGTCCTTCATCGCAGAGGAGAAACACGCACATCGTGCTGCCTGCGAAGATGCCGCGCCATTTCAGCGGCATGACAGGAAAGGCACGGGGTGAGCGCAACGGAAAGGGGAGCAAACCTGCATGAGCACGAGCTGGCTGGAAGACCTTCTGGCATTACTGACCAACTGCGCAGCCACTGAAGAAGAAATGTCTGTGGCTGTAGACAACGCGGTGCATGCGTTGGGGTTCGAGTACTACCACTTCGTCTACCGGCAGATCCTGCCGTTCAGCCAGGCACGCATGCGCTCTCTCAGCAGCTATCCGACACGCTGGAGAAAGCGTTACGCTGAACAAGACTACGTGCGCATCGATCCTCTCGTCAGGCATGCCAAGGCTTCTGATGCATTGTTGCCATGGACTGAAAAGCTGTTTGCCGACGCCCCCACGCTATGGGCTGACCTGCAACGACACGGCTTGTGTCATGGCATCACCCAATCAACCCTCAGCGGTGTACAGGGCTTTGGCATTCTGTCCCTTAGCCGAAGCAGTCGGGCAATCAGTAAAGCCGAACTGGTGGAGAAACGGGAAAAGATCAGGCAGCTGACCCAACTCATCCACAGCCTTTTTTCCAGAAGCTGTCTGGATGCGGCGGCATCCAGCCTGCCTGACCTCAGCTCCCGTGAAGCCGAGATCCTGCGATGGACCGCCGATGGAAAGTCGGCGCGTGACATTGCCGAGATTCTTGATCTTTCCAAGAACACCATCGATTTCCACATCAAGAACACAGTGGCCAAACTGGGAGCGCCTAACAAGACGGCCGCTGTCATTCTTGCCGCCAGCCTGGGCAGGCTCTGAACAGGCTTACGATGCGCAATGCGATGAGTAGTGGCATGTCAGAGCACGCGGATACCGGGACGTTGTCACGACGACCCAGACAACGGATGAAGATCTTTGCTTTGGACAGTTTCCGGATGCCAGGAAAACGTCAAAGAGAAAAGACGCTCCAGATGTGCCCTTGGTGGAAAGGCAAGCTCCTGGCTGCGATGCTGACCGCAACGATCAGCGTATTGAGTGGTTGCACTGCCGTCGGCCCCGACTATCAGTCCCCCAAAGCCAAGCTTCCCGAAGCCTGGATGAGCCCGATAGCTCATGGCGGCGAACAGGTGGGTTTGCAGAACTGGTGGGCCCAGTTCGAGGATGAGATCTTGCTGGACCTGATCCGGGCAGCGGAAGCCGACAGCCCCAACCTGCAGCGCGCGCTGGCCAGCATCGACAGCGCCCGGGCGAATCTGGGTACCACCCGCTCCGCACGCTGGCCAAGCCTGAACGGCACGGGTCGTGTGAACCGCATGCGCCAGCTGGGGGGAGCAGGCGGTGGATCGATCGACGCCGCCAGCGCGGAAGGTGGAGCGGACAGCATGGTTGCCACCTATGGCACCCGCTCCGCAGGATTCGATGCCTCGTGGGAGCTGGACCTGTTCGGCAAGAGCCGTCGCAATATCGAAGCTGCCAGGGCACGGCTGGAAGCACGGGTGAACGACTGGCATGAGGCACGGGTATCGCTGGCGGCCGAAGTGGCCGACACTTACGTGCAATATCGGGGGTGTCAGTTGCTGGTCGAGGTCTATCGACAGGAACTGAGGTCCATGGAGAAAACGGATAGCGCAACACGGGCGTCCGTCGCAGCCGGTTTTACCTCACCTGCCAACGGCTTCCGCACGCGAGCCAGCCTGGCCGAGGCCCGCTCGAAGCTGGAGGCGCAGCAGGTCAGCTGCCATCTGCTGACGACAGCCTTGCAATCGCTGACCGGGGTGGCGCCCCCTACACTCACCACCTGGCTGGCGCAGTCCTCCGGACACCTGCCCAGGCCTAGGGCCTTTCGGGTCGAGCGGCTGCCTGCCGATGCCCTGCGTCAGCGCCCTGATGTGGCGGCACTCGAACGAGGCCTGGCAGCCAGCAGTGCCGAGATCGGCGCAGCCAGGGCAGATCTTTATCCCAGCCTGTCCCTCTCGGGAGAGATCGCCCTGACAACCTACAGCCTGCTGTCTTCGGCGATCCGGACCTGGTCCTTTGGGCCCGCACTGACACTCCCGCTCCTAGATGGGGGCAGGCGGCGTGCGGCGGTCGAGGGGGCCGAGGCAAGTTATCAGAGCGCCTACGCCGACTGGCGTGAGGGCGTGAAGAAGGCCGTCAGGGAGATCGAAGAGGCCATGGCCAATCTGGATGGCGCCCACCGGCGCAGTAGCAAGGCGGCCGAGGCGGCGGCCATGCATCAGGCCTATTACGACTCGGTACAGGCGCAATGGCAGGAAGGTGGCCGCAGCCTGCTGGAACTGGAGGAGGCACGCCGCTCGGCACTGCAGGCTGAGGTTGAGCGTGTCTCCCTGTTGCGGGACCAGGTGCAGTACTGGATCGCGCTGTACAAGGCTACCGGCGGTGGTTGGTCGCCAGAGTCAATCCGGGATGAACCAGTCCCTCGTACGTCCATTCAACGATCTGGCAGCGTTTCAGGCTGAAATCATCCGGCGCCCATTTCTTTCGTTACATGCTTCGCTCATGCGCAAATCGATACGGATCCTGTTTGCAGTCATCCTGCTGTTATTGTTGGCCGCCACGGTGGTGGTGCTGACCCGGCCAGAGTTTCTGAAATCATCTTCAAAGCCCGCCGAATCCTCGTCTGAGGTCAGCAGCCAGGAAGAAACCGCCGCAGCTCCCCCTCCCCAGGAGAGTGCGCCACCGGTGATGACGGTCACGGTAGAGACACCGCAGCAAATGGCGATGACCATGCGTTTGCCACTGGATGGTGATGTTGCCGCCTGGGAGGAAGCCGCCCTTGCGTCCGAGGTCAATGGCCAGCAACTTGTCGATGTACTGGTCAACGTGGGTGATCGGGTTGAGAAAGGTCAGGTACTGGCGCGGTTCTCCGCGCAAACGACACAGGCCGAGGTCAGTCGCGCCGAAGCGTCCGTGGCCGAAGCCAGGGCCGCACTGGTCGAGGCGCAAAGCAACGCGGGGCGCGCCGCCCGTCTGCGAAAGACGGGGGCCGTCAGTACGCAGCAGATCATCCAGTATCAGGTTGCGGCCAGAACCGCCCGCGCCAGATTGCGCTCAGCACGCGCCGCATTGCGTGCCCAGCAGGAAAACCTTCGCTTTACCGTATTGCGTGCGCCGGATTCCGGCCTGATCGCGGCCCGAAGTGCCAGTGTTGGTTCGGTGCCTTCGGCAGGAACCGAACTGTTCCGGCTGATCCGGCAGGGGCGGCTGGAATGGCGTGCTGAAGTCATGGAAAGTGATCTTGGCCGCATTTCGGTAGGGGATGAGGCCGAGCTGAAGCTGCCCGGCCAACAGGGCATCAAGGCACAGGTGCGCACGATTGCTCCCTCCATTGATGCCAAGACCCGTACAGCGTTAGTCTACTTTGATCTGCCTGCCGATCCTGCGTTGCGCGCAGGCATGTTTCTGGGAGGGGAACTGCTTCTGGGCAAAAGTCAGGCCATGACGCTACCTGCGCAGGCTGTGGTGCCGAGGGACGGATTCAACTACGTCTACCGCCTGGACCAGGACAAGCGGGTACATCGCGTCAAAGTGAAGACTGGACGCCTTGAAGGAAATCGAATCGAGATACTGCCCGAGCCACCAGGCCGCTTGCAGGATTCGGACCGGATCGTGGTACAGGGTGCCGGCTTTCTGTCGGAAGGAGACAAGGTCCGGGTCGTAGACGCTGCGGGTGCCCAACAACCATCAACGAATGATAGACATTCGGCTAATTCCCTGTCCCACTGAAGCCGTCAGCCCATGAAAAACCTGTCCGCCTGGTCGATCCGCAATCCGCTCATCGTGCTCGTGCTGTTTCTGCTGCTGACGGTATCGGGGCTTGTGTCCTTTGGCTTCATGCGTATTCAGAACCAGCCCGACATGGACCTCCCCAT
The DNA here is from genome assembly GCA_030532425.1 of Lautropia sp. Taxonomy (GTDB): domain Bacteria; phylum Pseudomonadota; class Gammaproteobacteria; order Burkholderiales; family Burkholderiaceae_E; genus Lautropia. Next base: position 20,428 of record JAUNLD010000039.1, read on the forward strand.
GGTGACGATCACGGCCTCGCTGCCGGGCGCCACGCCCGGGCAGCTGGAAAATGAGGTGGCCCGGAAGATCGAGAACGCCCTGGTCGATGTGCAGGGAGTCCGACACATCAACACCAGCATCTCCGACGGTGCCGTCGCGCTTTCCGTACAGTTCCAGCTGGAGAAGCCCCTGCAGGAGGCGCTGGACGAGGTCCGTTCTACGGTCCAGGGGATTCGTTCGGAGCTGCCGGCCGCCGTGCCCGACCCTGTCGTCTCCAAGGTCGAGCTGGCCAGCTTGCCTGTTCTGGCATTCACCGTACAGTCTCCTTCCATGGATCAGGAGGCGCTGTCTTGGTACGTGGATGACGAGCTGAGCCGCAGGCTGCTGTCCTTGCCAGGGGTGGGCAAGGTTACCCGTGTCGGTGGCGTCAATCGGCAGATACACGTTGATCTAAATCCCCAACGACTGCGCGCCCTTGGGCTGACGGTAGAGCAGGTTTCGCAGCAGCTCAGTGCCACCGAGGTGGAAAGCGGCAGCGGCAAGGCCGAACTTGCCGGCAGCGAGCAGCCCATACGGCTGATCGCCCGCGCCAGGAATGCCGAGGCCCTGAAGCAGGTCGAGCTGTCGCTGTCCAACCAGCGGCGCGTGCGCTTGGGCGATATTGCCGCCATCACGGATTCGACGGCGAAACGCAGTGCATCGGCCTGGCTGGATGATCAGCAAGTGGTCGGGTTCGAGGTCAGTCGGACCCGGGAAGGGGGAGACATCGCGGTTGGTAAAGCGGTCCGGGAGAGCATCCGCCAGCTGGGGCAGGAACGACCGGATCTGACCTTCACCGAATCGATGGATCTGGTGAGTTATGTGCAGGAGCAGTATGACGCTTCGATGCAGCTGCTGTACGAGGGGGCCCTGCTGGCGGTCTTCGTGGTATGGCTGTTCCTGCGGGACTGGCGGGCCACCTTCATCGCGGCCGTGGCGCTGCCGCTGTCGATCCTACCCGCTTTTGCCGGCATGCATCTGCTGGGCTTCACGCTCAATAACGTAACCCTGCTGGCGCTGTCTCTGGTCATCGGGCTGCTTGTCGATGATGCCATCGTCGAAATCGAGAACATCGTTCGTCATCTACGCATGGGCAAGACGCCCTGGCAAGCCGCCATGGAGGCGGCCGATGAGATCGGCCTCGCGGTGGTGGCCACCACCTTCGCACTGATCGCGGTCTTTCTACCCACGGCCTTCATGAGTGGGGTGGTGGGGCGCTTCTTCATGCAGTTTGGCTGGACGGCTGTACTGGCGGTATTTGCCTCTCTGGTGGTGGCGCGCATGCTCACCCCGCTGATGGCTGCCTACCTGCTCAAGCCGATGATTGGACAGGGTGATGATCCGCGCTGGCTCCGGGCATACATGCGGTGTGCGCAATGGGCGTTGCGCCACCGGTTCCAGACCGTGTTGTATGCGTTGCTACTGTTCATCGGTTCCTTAGGGTTGATCTCCTTCCTCAAGACATCCTTCATTCCACCCGATGACAACGATCAGACCCAGGTGACCCTAACGCTGCCGCCGGGCGCCAGCATCGACCAGACGGAACGAAGTGCCGCGCTGGCACGGCATCTGCTGATGCAGAACCCGCATGTTGAAAGTGTTTACACAACGGTGGGCGCCAATGCCTTCGAAGGTCAGGGCACAGGTTCGCCAAGTAGTGTCAACAAGGCCGTCATGATTATCCGGATGACACAGCGTGGACGGCGACCGGTCAAGCAGCAGGTCGAGAACGCCATGCGTGAAACGCTCAAGCATGTACCGGGAGTGCGTGTGAGTATCGGCCTGGGGGATTCTGGCAACAAGTATACGCTCTCGGTATCGGGTTCAGACGAACAGGTCCTGTCCCAGGTAGCCGGTCAGGTTGAGCGGGTACTGCGCGACCACCCAGGGCTCCACACCCAAACGATTACCTCCAGCGAGAATCAGGTTCAACCCGAAATCATCGTGCGGCCCCTGACAGAAAAGGCGGCTGCGTTGGGAGTCAGCCCACAGTCCATTTCCGATGCCCTGCGGCTGGCCACACAGGGAGACTACGAACAGTCCCTGCCAAAACTCAATCTGGACACGCGGCAGGTACCGATCGTCACACGGCTTGATGCCAGGGCTCGTCACGACCTCGAAGCCCTGCGGCGCGTCACTGTCCCGGGCGGCAACGGTCCGGTCATGCTGGGCGAGATCGCATCAGTGGAACTGGGAGGAGGCCCATCCGTCATCACGCGCTACGACCGGCAGCGGAACATCAATATCGACATTGAGCTGGGTCAGAAAGGGCTGGGTGAAGTGGCGCAGCAGGTAAACGAGTTGCCAGAGTTGAAGGGACTGCCAGCAGGAATCAAGCTGCAACCTGCGGGCGACGCCGAACTGATGCAGGAGCTGTTCGGTGGCTTCATCCTGGCCATGCTGGCCGGCATCCTGTGCATCTATCTGGTATTGCTGCTTCTGTTCAAAGATGTGCTGCATCCGGCCACCATCCTGTCAGCTCTGCCGCTTGCGATTGGCGGCTCCTTCGTGGGTTTGCTGCTGGGCGGCCACGATCTTTCGATGCCGGCACTGATCGGACTGGTCATGCTGATGGGAATCGTCTCGAAAAACTCAATCCTGCTGGTGGAGTACGCCATCGTTGCCCGTCGCGATCAGGGAATGAGCCGTTGGGATGCGTTGATGGACGCCTGCCACAAGCGGGCCCGTCCGATCATCATGACGACGGTGGCGATGGGCGCTGGGATGCTACCGATCATCATCGGTTCAGACTCGACTGACAGCAGTTTCCGCAGTCCGATGGCCTTGTCTGTGTTTGGCGGGCTCATCACGTCCACGGCGCTGAGTCTGTTGGTGGTTCCTGCTGTCTTTACTTATGTTGATGACTTGGAACGACTCATCAGACGTCTGCTCACTCGTAAGCATCAATTCAATCAGATTGATCCGGAATAAACAGAAATAATATTTATGGTTGGCAAATTTTCCACAACAGCTCGGAGGTCTTCTCTCTGCACCATTGATTGGCGCCAGCCCATAAAAACAATCATGCCAACCGGAAACAAAAATATGCTTTCATGAAGTCCACCAATGCAAAAATAGTCATTTTATTGACCCGCCAACAAATCCAAAAAAAGACGGGGCGCGCCACAATATTTCATACCGAAATACGCCGCCTGGATGGCCATCAGGTGTCTTGGGTATGAAAATCATGGCCAATTTATTAGCGCTCAACAACATATCACAATGGAAATTCCAAAAGACTTATGAACGACATATATGATGGCGAGTGCCGAACCAAAATTACTATCAAGGAAAGCAATTGCGCATAAATTATTAAATGCAATAATTTTAGACCGTTCCTTGCATGTATGCTGTCACGGTATTTATCATGTTTAGTACGATAATTGGTAGGTTTGTTTCTGGCGAAATAGTGCAATAATTATTGCAGATCTTGCTTTTACTCGGGCCAACTTTTGTCATGAATAATTCTCACAATGCCACGAGCGGAATAAAGTCTGAAAAAGATGATGTTAATGGATTACTTTTAAACGACTTAAAAGCAAGCTCCGATGTTTGTCAAGGTGATTGTCACGATTCATTGACAAAGAAGCACGGTAATCAACTGATCTTCTGGCAAGAAGCGCTCCAAGGCGCGCCAGCGCTGCTGGAGCTGCCCACCGACCGGCCTCGGCCGGCGGTGCAGAGCTATGCGGGCGCGGCCATCGAATTTGCGCTGGACAAAGGCCTCAGCGATGGGCTCCACGCCCTGGCCCACAGGCACGAGGCAACGCTGTTCATGGTGCTGCAGGCAGGATGGGCCGTGCTGATGGGGCGGCTCAGCGGCCAAGACGACATTGTGGTGGGAACCCCCGTGGCCAGCCGCCGCCGCAGCGAGCTTGAAGGGCTGATCGGGTTCTTCGTCAACACGCTGGCGCTACGCACGCAGCTTGACCCGCAGCAGAGCGTTGCCGAGCTGATCGAACAGATCAAGACACGGACACTGGCGGCCTATGAGCATCAGGACGTGCCGTTCGAGCAGGTGGTGGAGGCGCTCAGGCCCGAGCGCAATCTGAGCCACAGCCCGCTGTTCCAGACGATGCTGGTACTGCAGAACACGCCTGGTGGTGAGCTTGCGCTGCCGGGATTGACGATCTCGACGGTACCGCTGGAGCACGAGAACACGCACTTCGATCTGACGCTGTCCTTGCAGGAGACAGCCGAAGGGCTGAACGGGATGCTGGAGTACAGCACGGCACTGTTCGAACGAGCAACCATTGAGCGCTGGCTGGAGCATTTGAAGGTGCTGCTGGGGGCGATGGTGGCCGATGAGCAGCAACAGCTCAAGCACCTGCCACTGCTCAGCAAAGAGGAGCGTGAGCAGGTTCTGCGATGCTTCAACGACACGCAGGCTGATTACCCGAAAGAAGCGCTGATCCACGAGCTGTTCGAGCAGCAGGTGCAGGCAACGCCCGATGCAGTGGCGGTGTTGTACGAGGATAAGCAGCTGAGCTACGCCCAACTCAACGCCCGGGCCAACCAGCTGGCACATCATCTGCAGAACCATGGTGTCAAGCCAGGTGAACGGGTAGTGATCATTGTCCGCCGCGGACTGGACAGCGTCATCGGTGAACTGGCCACCCTCAAGGCAGGCGCTGCCTATGTGCCGATCGATCCGGCGTTTCCGGCTGAACGCCAGGCCTTCATGATCGAGGACAGCGAAGCTGTGGCGATCATTGCGGAGGGCGGCGCAGCCAATCCCGTGTCCGAAGGCGGCAAGAATTCGGCAGTCTGGATCGACCTCGATGAGCAAGTGGCACACATCGCGGCATGCCCGATGCAGAACCTGGCGCCGGTGCAACGCAGCGCTCCAGAGGTTGATGCCTACGTGATGTACACCTCGGGCTCGACCGGCACGCCCAAGGGAGTGCTGGTGCCACACCATGCGGTCAACAGGCTGGTGATCAACAACGGCTATGCCGAGATCACGCCAGAGGATGCGATCGCGCATTGCAGCAACCCCGCCTTCGATGCATCGACCTTCGAGATCTGGGGCGCGCTGCTCAACGGGGCACGGGTGGTGATCGTGCCGCATGAGCAGGTGATGGACCCTCTGAAGTTCCGGGAAATTCTGCTTGAACAGAAAGTCTCGATATTGTGGCTGACGGCAGGGCTGTTCAACCAGTACGCCGATGCTCTGGGAGATGTGTTCGTTCGGTTGAAGTATCTGCTGGCAGGCGGGGATGTTCTGGACCCAGTTACTGTTCGCAAAGTGCTGAAGAACACGCCCCCGCAGAATCTGCTCAACGGCTATGGGCCAACGGAGACAACGACATTTGCGACGACCTGCTGTTTGAATGGGGTAGTTGACGAGCAGACGCGGACCATTCCCATAGGAAAGCCAATAGCCAATGCACGGATCTACATTCTGGATGAAGCAGGCCAGCCGGTGCCGATCGGCGTGGCCGGAGAGATCCACATCGCCGGCGATGGCGTGGCCCGGGGCTACCTGAACCGGCCGGAGCTGACCGAAGAGAAGTTCATCCCCGACCCGTTCAGCGACCGGGCAGGAGCCCGGATGTACAAGACGGGGGATCTGGGCAGGTGGCGAGCCGATGGCGCGATCGAGTACCTGGGCCGCAACGACTTCCAGGTCAAGATCCGGGGTTTGAGGATCGAGCTGGGCGAGATCGAAGCTCGGCTGACGGAGTTGCCACAGGTGCATGAAGCAGTGGTGCTGGCTCGGGAAGAGCAACCCGGAGACAAGCGGCTGGTGGCGTACTGGACGCCTCAAACCGATGTGATGCCGCCTGCTGCATCACAAGCGGATACTGAAGAAGGTGTTCAAGCGGTTAGCCGTGTTCAGGAAATCGAGGCACTGCGTACGTACCTGCAGGAACATCTGCCGGGCTACATGGTTCCCAGTGCTTTCGTGAAGTTGGATGTGATGCCGCTTACGCCCAATGGCAAGGTCGACAGGAAGGTACTGCCTGCACCCGAAGGGGATGCCTATGCGGCACAAGACTATGAGCCTCCCCAGGGAGAAACTGAGCAGATGCTGGCTACGATCTGGCAGGAGCTGCTGGGGGTTGAGCGCGTGGGGCGGCACGACAACTTCTTTGACCTCGGCGGGCACTCGCTGCTTCTCGTGGCGTTGGCTGAGCAGATTCAACAACGACACTTTCAGATAGGAATTCAGGAGATTCTGGAGACCCGCGATCTGGCCGCGTTGGCGGCAAGTCTCCAGGTACGGCGAGAAGAGGACGCATGGCAGGTTCCGCCCAACCGGATCCCTGTGGGCAGCGGAAAGATCACGCCGGAGATGTTGCCACTGGTGGATCTGTCACAAGATGAGATCGACCTGATCGTGGCAACGGTGCCGGGTGGTGCTGCCAACATTCAGGACATCTATCCGCTGGCACCGTTGCAGGAAGGCATGGTGCTTCATCATCGACTTGACACGGACGGCGATCCATATGTTCTGAAAGCGCTGGTTTCGTTTGACTCCAGAGACGTATTTGACCGTTTTATCGTGGCCGTCAATGCATTGATCGAACGCCATGACGTGCTTCGTACAGCCATTGTCTGGGAAGGTTTGCCACGGGCGGTTCAGGTTGTCTATCGGCATGCCGAACTGAACGTGGTTCCCTTTAAAGCCAAGGATCATGATGATGTCCTGGTAGAGCTCCGGGATCATCTGGAACACGACCCCCAGATCATTGGTCTGGGGCAAGCGCCATTGCTGAGCGTCAGGATCGTGCAGCAGGAACGAGACGAAAAGTGCTACGCCCTTCTGTTGATGCACCACGTCATCACGGATCATGTTGCGCTGGATCTGCTGTTCGAAGAGCTGAACGAGGTGCTGTCGGGACGTGGCCAGTCACTACCGGAGCCATCAGACTATCGCACTTTTGTTGCGCACAGCCTTGCCCGTTCTGATACTGCCGCAGCCAAGGCATGGTTTCACGCCATGCTGGGTGATGTACATGAACCCACGCTCCCCTTCGGCCTTCTGAACGTTCATGGCGATGGAAGCGGGCTTGAGGAAGTCAGGCTGAAACTTGACGACAAACCGGCGCGGAAGACACGAGCGGTCGCTCGGTCACTGGGCATGAGTCCGGCCGTCCTTTTTCATGTGGCCTATGCGTTGATGCTGGCACATTGCTGCAACCGCCATGATGTTGTATTTGGCAGCATGCTCTCGGGAAGAATGGGCGGGATTGGCGGTCTCGACAGGATGCAGGGGCTGTGCATCAATGCATTGCCGGTTCGGGTCCGTCTGCATGGCGTCAGCGTTCTTCAGGTCATGAAAACGGTTCAGACAACGCTGAATGCGTTGCTTAGATACGAGCAGACGCCGCTGGCAGAGGCACAACTTTGCAGCGGTGTTGAGCCTGGCCTTCCTCTCTTCAGTGCGCTCCTGAACTACGCGCACAGCAAGCCCCTGGATGTGCTACTTCCTTTCGATGGTGTTGAGCTGAATTTTGCGCAGGAGCGCACCAATTATCCGTTCAACATGTCAGTAGAGGATTCCGGAGAAGGATTTTTACTAATAGCACAGACGGAAGCATCGGTGGTAAGCGCACGGCGAGTGGCGGATTACATGCAGCGCGCCGTCGAGCAGGTAGTTCATGCGCTGGAGCACGCACCACAGACGGAAGTGCTGAAGCTATCGATCCTGCCAGAAGCCGAGCGTGAACAGATCCTGAAGCTGTTCAACGACACGCAGGCCGATTACCCGAGGGAAGCACTGATCCACGAGCTCTTCGAGCAGCAGGTGCAGGCAACGCCCGATGCGGTGGCCGTGGTGTACGAGGATGAACAGCTGAGCTATGCCCAGCTCAACACGAAGGCCAATCAGCTGGCACACCGGCTGCGCACGCTGGGTGTGGTCCCCGACACGCGGGTGGCGATCTGCGTGGAGCGCAGCCTGGAGATGGTGGTGGGGCTGC
>JAUNLD010000115.1 GCA_030532425.1 Lautropia sp.
AGCCGATGAGCCGGACGCGGCACTGAGGTCGGCCAGAGCGGCGCCCTTCGGGGCGCCCTGCCCCGACAGGCCCCCGCAGTCCCGCTGGCTGCGGGGGCTTTCTTTTGGGCTGCGGGGGTTGTGGGTGTCTGCTCAGCCTTCGTGGCTGCACGCCCCCTGTCGCCGGCCCTGACACTGGAGTTAGACCGCCATCGGCGTCCGGATGCTGGTATGCTTTCCCCGTCTGACGCAGCGGCCCGCCCCTTCTCTCCCGGGCCGCCGAAACCCGAGAAGAAACCTGCTTCATGGCCGTTCCCCGCATCCTTCGTGACCTGCTTGGCTTCCGTCCCCGCCGCTTGCAAGTGGCTGCGCTGTGCCTGCGTGGCCAGGGCACAACACAGGAAGTGCTGATGGTGACCAACCGGGGCCGCAAGCGCCGGCGCTGGATCCTGCCCAAGGGATGGCCGATGAACGGACTCGACCTGCCCAGCTCGGCCCAGCAGGAAGCCTGGGAAGAAGCTGGTGCCAAGGGACCGGTGCGCCCCGAGCCGGTTGGGCAGTATCTGCACACCAATGTGCATGCCGAAGATTTCGTCCAGCAGCTTGAAGTACGCGTCTACCGCATCGATGAACCCAGCCTTCATGACGACTATCCCGAGGCAGGCCAGCGTGAACGCCGCTGGCTGCCGCTGGCCGAGGCCGCCGGCATCGTTGACCAGCCCGGTCTGGCAAGCCTGCTGCGCCGTCTGGCCGGTCGCGCCTGACTCGCTGCTTTCCTGACGAGGCCGGCCGGCACGCATCCCATTCCTTCTCACGAGCCATTCAGGCATGAGTTCACCTGTCGGACCCCAAAAAGTTCAACGCACCAAGTGGAAGACCCTGGACAACGATCTGCGACGGGTCGGCCTGCTGGAGCAGGCGACGGCTTTCGTCGCCCGTCCTCTGGTCGCCCCCGGTGTTGCCCTGGCCTTCATCATCCTGGTGGGTGCAGCCGCCATCGGGGTCACGGGCATCCAGCCCGGCACCTTCGTGGTGGTGGTGGCCACCGTGGTGGGGGCCTACATGGCGCTCAATATCGGTGCCAACGACGTGGCCAACAACATGGGACCAGCCGTGGGCGCCAATGCCCTGTCGCTGGGCAGTGCACTGCTGATTGCCGCCGTCTTCGAAACCTCCGGCGCCCTCCTGGCCGGTGGTGATGTCGTCAACACGGTAGCCTCGGGCATCGTCTCGCCCGAGGCGGTGGCCGATTCGCGCACCTTTGTGCTGACGATGCTGGCCGCACTGCTGGCCGCGGCCCTGTGGCTGAACCTGGCCACCTACATCGGCGCGCCTGTCTCGACCACCCACGCCATCGTCGGCGGCGTCGTCGGGGCAGGCATCCTGGCCGCCGGCCCCCATGTGGTCAATTGGGGAGGGCTGGGCAGCATCGCTGCCAGCTGGGTGATTTCGCCGGTCATGGGCGGCATCATCGCGGCCGCCTTCCTGGCCTTCATCAAGTCCCGCATCCTGTACCAGGATGACAAGATCGCAGCGGCCCGGCGCTGGGTGCCGGTCCTGATCGGTTTCATGGCCGGTGCCTTCGGGGCCTATCTGGCACTCAAGGGCCTGTCCAAGGTTGTCAAACTGGGGCTGACGACATCGGTGCTGGTGGGCTGCGTGGTCGGTGTGCTTGCCTGGCTGATGGCGCACCCCTTCATCCGCAAGCAGTCCGAAGGGCTGGAAAACCGCAAGAAGTCGATCCGCAAGCTGTTTTCGGTGCCGCTGGTGGCTTCGGCCGCCCTGCTCTCCTTTGCCCATGGCGCCAACGACGTGGCCAACGCCATCGGGCCATTGGCCGCCATCGTCCACGTGCTGAAGACGGGCGACATCGGCACCAAGATCTCCATCCCCTTCTGGGTGATGGTGGTGGGCGGCCTGGGCATCAGCGTCGGCCTGATGCTGTTTGGCCCCCGCCTGATCCACCTGGTCGGCAGCCAGATCACCAAGCTGAACCCGATGCGGGCCTATTGCGTGGCGATCTCGGCCGCTGTCACCGTCATCATCGCCTCGTGGCTGGGCCTGCCCGTCAGCTCCACCCATATCGCGGTGGGCGCCGTCTTCGGGGTGGGCTTCTTCCGCGAATGGCACGAAGCCCGCCGCGCCCGGCTGCTGCAGATCAGCCGGGGCAAGCCCGTTGCCGTCGAAGAACGCACCCGCCGCCGGCTGGTGCGCCGCTCGCACTTCATCACCGTGGCAGCAGCCTGGGTCATCACCGTGCCCGCCTCGGCCCTGTTGTCGGCCACCGTCTACTGGATTCTGGAAAAGACCCTGCCCTGACGGCGCCGCAGGCGGCTTCAGACACTCACCACGGTAAAAACGGGGGTGCAGGTGAAAAGCTCTGTGTCCCGCCTGATGCGGGCTCAGGTGAAGGCCTGTGCCCCGTCTCAGCCACCGCGCAGCGCGCGGGCGTGCCAGCCGACGTGATCGCCGATGAAGCTGGCGATGAAGTAGTAGCTGTGATCGTAGCCGGGACGCAGGTTCAGCACCAGCGGATGGCCGGCCGCATCGCACGCCGCGCGCAGCAGCTCCGGCTTGAGCTGACTGACCAGAAAATCATCGGCTTCGCCCTGGTCGATGAGCAGCGGCAACCGTTCGGTGGCCGTCTTCACCAGTTCGACCGCATCGTGGCGGCGCCAGGCCTGGCGATCCTCGCCCAGATAGGCCGTCAGCGCCTTCTGGCCCCAAGGCACCTGTGAGGGCGCCACGATCGGCGCAAAGGCCGACACGCTGGCATAACGCCCGGGATTGCCCAGCGCGATGGTGAGCGCGCCGTGCCCGCCCATCGAATGCCCGCTGATGCCCCGCCGCTCCGTGACCGGAAAATGCTTTTCGATCAGGGCCGGCAGCTCGTCGACGACGTAGTCGTACATGCGAAAGTGCGGCAGCCACGGCGTCTGGGTGGCGTTGACATAGAAGCCCGCCCCCTGGCCCAGATCGTAGGCGGGATCATCGGCCACCCCTTCGCCGCGCGGACTGGTGTCGGGCGCCACCAGCACGACACCATGCTGGGCGGCGTATTGCTGGGCGCCCGCCTTGGTGATGAAGTTCTGCTCGGTGCAGGTGAGGCCCGACAGCCAGTACAGCACCGGGCACTTCTCGCCATCCAGCACGGCCGGCGGCAGATAGACGCCAAGCTTCATGGGAGTGCCGGTGCAGCGGCTGTCGTGCTGCCAGACTTCCTGGCGCCCACCGAAGCAGGCGTGTTCCTCGATCTTCTTCATGTCCGTGCCCTCCTGGAGCGTGTTATCAGCCGAAATGCACCACGCTGCGGATCGATTTTCCCTCATGCATCAGGTCGAAGGCGGTGTTGATCTCGTCCAGCGGCATCGTGTGCGTCACGAAGGGGGCCAGCTCGATGTCGCCCTTCATCGCGTCCTCGACCATGCCGGGCA
>JAUNLD010000040.1:0-13572 GCA_030532425.1 Lautropia sp.
ACCTGCGGCACCGGCCCAGGCACCCGCGCCGGTTGCAGCCCAGCCGGCACCGCAGGCCGCACCCGCCACCGACCGCAATGCCGATGTCGAATGCGACATGCTCGTGATCGGGGGTGGCCCCGGTGGCTATTCCGCCGCCTTCCGCGCGGCTGACCTGGGCATGAAGGTCGTGCTGGTCGAGCGCTACGCCACGCTGGGCGGCGTCTGCCTGAATGTCGGCTGTATCCCGTCCAAGGCGCTGCTGCATGCGATGGCGGTGGTCGAGGAGGTCAAGGGCTTCGAGGCGCACGGCATCCGCTTCGGCAAGCCCGAGATCGACATCGACGGGCTGCGCGGCTGGAAGGACAAGGTCATCGCCAAGATGACCGGTGGCCTCGCCGGCATGGCCAAGGGTCGCAAGGTCGAGATCGTCCGCGGTTATGCCCGCTTCATCGACCCGAACCATGTCGAGGTGCAGCTCACCGAGGGTACGGGCCAGCAGACCAACGGGCAGCAGAAGGTCGTCCGCTTCAGGCAGGCGATCATCGCGGCCGGCAGCGAGCCGGTGCAGCTGCCCTTCCTGCCGAAGGATGATCGCATCGTCGATTCGACCGGGGCGCTGGCGCTCAAGGCTGTGCCCAAGCGCATGCTGGTCATCGGCGGCGGCATCATCGGTCTGGAGATGGGCACCGTCTACGCCACGCTGGGCGCCCAGGTCGATGTCGTCGAGATGCTCGATGGCGTGATGGCCGGCGCCGACCGTGACATGGTCAAGGTCTGGCAGAAGTTCAACGAAAAGCGCTTCGGCAACTTCATGGTCAAGACGAAGACCACGGCAGCCGAGGCCACGCCCGAGGGCATCAAGGTCAGTTTCGAGGGCGCCAACGCGCCGGCCGAGCCGCAGGTCTATGACCTGGTGCTGTCGGCCGTGGGCCGCACGCCGAACGGCAAGAAGCTCGATGCCGAGAAGGCCGGCGTGGCCGTGGGCGAGCGCGGTTTCATCGACGTGGACACGCAGATGCGCACGAACGTGCCGCACATCTTCGCCATCGGCGACATCGTCGGTCAGCCGATGCTGGCGCACAAGGCCGTTCACGAGGCCCACGTCGCTGCCGAAGCGGCGGCCGGCCAGAAGCGCCACTTCGATGCCCGCGTGATCCCGTCGGTGGCCTACACCGATCCGGAAGTGGCCTGGGTGGGCATCACCGAGGACGAGGCCAAGGCCAAGGGCGTCAAGCTCGGCAAGGCTGTGTTCCCGTGGGCTGCCTCGGGCCGCGCCGTGGCCAATGGCCGTGACGAGGGCTTCACGAAGCTGCTGTTCGATCCCGAAACCCACCGTGTCATCGGCGGCGGAATCGTCGGCACCGGTGCCGGTGACATGATCGGCGAAGTGGCGCTGGCGATCGAGATGGGCGCGGATGCGGCCGACATCGGCCACACCATCCACCCGCACCCGACGCTGGGCGAGTCGATCGGCATGGCAGCTGAAGTCTTCGAGGGTGTCTGCACCGACCTGCCGCCGCAGAAGAAGAAATAAGCGCTGGCCCTGTGCCGGCCTCCACCGCCGTCTCAGCTTGCCGCGACAGGCAGGGGAGACGGCGGTTTTTTTGTGCTTCAGGCTTTCAGCCGGCCGCGGCCAAGTCCACGAGCAGGCGGATCAGGCTGGCGGTGTCTGTTCGGCGCGGACGACGTCCGGTGCACAATACACGGGGAAATTCACCGAGTTGGCGATGAAACAGGCTTCGTGCGCCTGATCGTGCAGCGCGCGAGCCGTGTCCGGGTCGCTGTCATGGCTGATCGTGATGCGTGGTGCAAGGCGGGCAGAGACAAAATGTCCCGGCCTGTCTTTTTGACCTTCTTGCATCTCGGCGCTGGCTTCGTCGACATACGTCAGCACCTTGATGCCGTTGACGGCGCACAGATGCAGATACCAGAGTTTGTGGCAGGCGGAGAGTGCTGCCAACATCAGTTCTTCCGGGTTCCAGCGGGTTGCATCTCCCCGGAATGCCGGATCAGCTGATCCGGCAATATCAGCTTTTCCGAAGACAGAGGCAACAAAATCGCGTTCGTAGGCCGTGTACGCGGTGGTGCCCCTGCCCGTGGAATTGCCTGTCCAGGTGATGGTGGTCTGATACGTGTGCACTGTCATGATAGATGCTGAAGGATGCTGATCAGCGCCCGAAAGGGGCGCGCGTGTTGAAACCGCGAATACCCCAGGCGTCGTCGGCCGGCCGGGCCTCGATCAGGCATGGCGCCCGGCGTGGCTGCCAGGTCGTCTGCTACAGACAGACGGGGAGCGAGGCGCCCGGGGCGAATGGAGGTCCTGGCTTCAGGCGCCTTCGCCCAGCCCCTGCGGGTGTGTCAGCAATCCCTGATCCGGCAGCAGTTTCGCATTGCGCGGTGCGTATTCCTGGCTGTAGTAGCGGGCGAACTTTTCGCGGAACGGAAACTTCTCGCGTGCTTCGCCGAAGGCTGTCATCGTGGCCTCGTAGTCGGCCAGTGCGGCGTTCAGCGTCTCGTCCAACGGGTACCGGTTCTCGGCCACGACTGCCTGCTGCGGAAGTCGAGGTTTGAGACGCATGTCTACGGCCGGTTTGCCGATGCACAGACCAAAGAGCGGATAGGTGTGGGCCGGCAGGCCCAGCCATTCGGTCAGTTCCGGCCCGATCAGCCGGATGCCGCCCGTGAAGCAGGTGGCATAGCCGAGGCTCTCGGCCGCGACCACTGCATTCTGCGCGGCCAGTGCCGTGTCGGTCACGATCGTGGTCAGCGTGTCGGGCGTGCCCACGGCCGCAAAGCTGCCACCGGCGGCTTCGCTGCACAACTTGGCCCGGCGGAGATCACCGACGAAGATCCAGTATTCGCTGCAGCTGCCGATCTGCGGGTTGTTCGGCTGGTGCTCGACGATCCGCTGGCGCAGGGCAGGATCGGTGATGCGGATGATCGTGTAGTGCTGGCCATTCATCCACGAGGGGGCCTGTCGGGTGGCATCGAGAATGGCCTGGAGCTGATCGGCCGGGATGCGGGCCTCGGGATCGAACTGGCGGTAGGTGCGGTGGGATTGCAGGGCCTGAAGGGTGGGGTTCATGGGGGGCCGTGACGGGTGGAAAAGGACCTGTCTGGTGTGAGAAGGCGCTCAGCTGACGGCCAGCGCATGCGGGCTGTCGTACTGGAGGATCAGGCGATCAGCGGTCAGCAGCTGCATGCCTTCGACTTCTGCCTGTGCGAGCAGCAGCCGGTCGAAGGGATCCCTGTGCAGCAGGGGCAGGCTGCCCGAACGAAGGATGTGTGGCAGGCGGATCGACAATTCGAGAAAGCCGGCTTCCCGCAAACCCGTTTCCAGGGTCATGACATCCATGTCGAAATCCGCTTTGCCCAGGCTGGACTTGATCGACACTTCCCACAGGCTTGCCAGGCTGAAGTACAGCGTGTTGTCCGGATCTTCCAGTAAGCTGATGGCAGATGGCGAGAGCCTGCTCCGGTCGTCGAAGGCCATCCAGAGGAGGACATGTGTGTCCGGCAGCAGGTTCATGGTTTCTCTTCGACCTGCTCGCCAGCGAACAGGGCGGCAATCTCCGTTTCGTGGAGTCGATCGAAATCCTCCGGGAAGGGAGGGGACTGTGTCGACAGATTCTTCAGAAAGCCGAAACGTGGCCGGCCGGGAGAGGCGCGCAGAGGCACGATCTTGACCTGGGGTTTGCCGGCCTTGGCGATGATGACCGCTTGCCCCGAGTTCTTCACGTCTTCGATGAGGCGGGACAAGTGGGTCTTGGCCGCATGCATGTTGATGTGGGGGATCTTCTCGGTTGGCATGGCAGTGTCGTCGGTCGGCATGAACTTAGTTCATGGCTTAGTCATTCGATTGTGCCCAGTCTAAAGTACTGGCCATCATCCTGCAATCTGTCAGAGTATGGACTTGTTCAGAGTATCCTTGGCACTTTTCCGGGGCAACAGGCCATGAGCATCAACGAATTTACCGCCGATCGCATCCGGCGAGCCCTTTCATCCGAGCCGGATGTGTACGAGAAACGGATGTTTGGCGGGCTGGCTTTCATGGTCAACGGCAAGATGTGCGTCTGCGTCGGTGGCGGCGCGGATGAGGACATGATCATGGTCCGGGTCGGCCCGCACGCCTATGCCGACGCGCTGGAGCGGACCGGTGCCTCTCCGACCATCATGAAAGGCAGGCCGATCAGGGGTTATGTCGATGTCGATGAAACGGGGCAGCGGGATCTGGGGGCGTGGATCCGTCTTGCCCTGGACTTCAACCGCGAGCTGGTCGGCGGCCAGTGAGCGATGGCATCACGTCATGCGGCAGGGGCCTCACCATGGCAACGGGATCAGCGCACGGGTGCCTCAGGCCCGGGAGAAAGCCCGTCAACGCGGCGTGCGTCATCCAGCCGCTGGGCCGGATGTCGGCGATGAGGCGTGTTGAGGGTCATGGGAGGATCCGATCAGTGAACCTCGGGGCGGGTCGGGCCTGCGCGGCCGATCATGGCGCTTCCCGGGACGCAAATACGGCCTTTGCCTCGAACACCGCATTCAACACTTTCGGAAAGCCCACATACGGCACGCACTGAATGAAGCACTCGATGATCTGTTTCCGGCTGAGACCGACATTGAGCGCCGCATTGAGGTGAACGTGCAGCTGTTTTTCGCAGCCCCCCTGTGCAGTCAGTGTTGCCAGCGTGATCAGTTCGCGTTGCTGGAGGTCGAGTGCCGGACGGTTGTAGATCTCGCCGAAGGCGAAGCCGATGATGTATTTGCCCAGATCGGGGGCCACGTCAGCCAGGGCCTTCATGACTGCTTCGCCGGCCTCGCCGTCGATGTCGTTCAAGCGCGCCATCCCGCGCGCCAGCAATTCCTGATGGTTCAGCATCTTTCGCTCCTTGGATGACGGTCGGATATCGTGTGCATGACACGGGTACGCACATAGACTAGACCTTGGAGCCTGCTCCAGGGCAAGCACTGCAGACAGGAAAGGGAGGTGTTTCGGATGCGAATCGGCCAGTTTTCGGAACGGACGGGCCTGTCGGTCGATACCCTGCGTTACTACGAGAAAGCGGGACTACTCAAACCGCTTCGAGCGGACAACGGCTATCGCCAGTACAGTGAAGCGGATCTCGCCTGGGTGGCTTTCATCCGTCGCCTGAAGGAGACAGCGATGCCGCTTGCACAGATCCGGCAATATTCGCGCCTGCGTGAGCAGGGGGATGCCACGCTGTGTGCCCGACAGAAGATGCTTCAGGATCACAGCCAACGCCTGCACGAACAGCAGAGAGTGCTGGCCGAGCATCAGGTTCATCTGGCTGCGAAGCTCGCGATCTACCGGGAGATGATCCTAAAGGTGGAAGCATCCCCGGATTGAGGCCCGTTACCCTGTGAAGGAAACGCTCAGCCTCGAACCCATGCCTGGTGCCCAGGGGTCAACCTGCGTGACGACAATCTGCCTTGCCTGAATCCAGCCGTGATCCATCAGCAGGTCGAGGCCGAGGAGGTCTCCATAAAAGGTGCGCGCCTCATTGAGCCGCGCCGAGGCAATGGCGGCAACGATGCGTTTGACGGTCATGAGAATACGGGTGAGCCTGATGCCGACCGGGCCAGTGTAGCCGATCATGCCTGCCCCTGGGACATGGACACCGCCCGCCCAGGCCGTGGCCCGCGGTATCGCGCTCAGCGTGGCTGCCAGGTCGTCGGCTGATTGGCTTGCCAGCCCTGGCGGTGCAGCAGGGGCTGGTCGTCATGGAACTGTGGCCAGCCGATGCACAGATACAGGCTGAAGCGCCAGTGGGGTGGCACCTCGAAGAGGCGCTCGATGGCGGCCGGTTCGAGAATCGACAGCATGCCCACGCCCAGCCCCAGGGCGCGGGCCATCAGGTTCAGGTTCTGGACGGCCATCGCCGTGCTCTGTTCCAGCGTCTGCGGCATGCTGTGGCGGCCGAGGCCATGACCAGCCACGGGCTGGGTGTCGGTGAACACGGCCAGTTGCACTGGCGCTTCTGTCAGTCCGGCCAGTTTCAAACGCCGATACTGCTGCTGGCGCTCCGGCTGTAGCGCGCTGGCAGCCGCCTCGTTGGCGGCCTGGAAGATGGCCTGAACCTGCTGTCGGGCACTGGTCGAATCCACCCGGAACACACGCCACGGACGTGCATTGCCCACCGACGGGGCCAGATCCATCGCTTCCTGCAGGCGGCTGACCAGTGCGGCCGGCACGGGTCGCGTCGAGAAATGCCTGACATCCCGCCGCCAGCGCAGTAATTGCAGCAGCGTCTGCTGCGCGTCTTCAGAAAATTCCATGAACCGGCGGCAGGGAGGCGGGACGACAGGGCAACGGAGCAACAGGGGCGCAGCGTGCCGATGGCAGGGGCACTTCCGCCGCCGCGACACACCGGTCATGGCATGATGGGGAGGGCGGAGGCGGACAGGAAGGGCGGTTCCCGGGGCGAGAAAGGAGGCCCTGCTTCAGGCGTCTTCGCCCAGCCCCTGCGGGTGCGTCAGCAGGCCCTGCGCACGCAGCAGCTGAGCGTTGCGCGGTGCGTATTCCTGGCTGTAGTAACGGGCAAACTTGGTGCGGAAGGGAAACTTCTCGCGGGCTTCGCCGAAGGCCGTCATCGTGGCCTCGTAATCGGCCAGTGCCGCGTTCAGCGTCTCGTCGCTCGGGTAACGATTCTCGGCCACCTGGGCCTGCTGGGGCAGGCGGGGCTTGATCCGCATTTCCACGGCCGGTTTGCCGATGCACAGCCCGAACAGCGGATAGGTGTGTGCCGGCAGCTCCAGCCACGCCACCAGCTCCGGCCCGATCAGCCGGATGCCGCCCGTG
Organism: Lautropia sp.; assembly: GCA_030532425.1. Classification (GTDB taxonomy): domain Bacteria; phylum Pseudomonadota; class Gammaproteobacteria; order Burkholderiales; family Burkholderiaceae_E; genus Lautropia. The sequence continues at coordinate 6,800 of JAUNLD010000040.1, forward strand.
AAGCAGGTGCCATACCCCAGGCTTTCGGCAGCCACCACCGCATTCTGTGCCGCCAGTGCCGCATCGGTCACCAGCGTGATGAGCGTGTCGGGCGTGCCCACGGCGGCAAAACTGCCCCCGGCGGCCTGGCTGCACAACATTGCCCGTCGGGCATCGGCCACGAAGATCCAGTATTCGGCACAGGTGCCAATCTGCGGATTGTTGGGCTGGTGTTCGGCAATCCGTTGCCGCAGGGCCGGGTCGGTGATGCGGATGATCGTGTAGTGCTGGCCGTTCATCCACGAGGCCGCCTGGCGGGTGGCGTCGAGCATCAGCTGCACCTGCCCGGCCGGAATGCCGGCCTTGGGGTCGAACTGACGGCAGGTGCGATGCGATAGCAGGGTCTGGAGGACAGGATTCATGGCAGACATCAGGTGGGGCAGCAGAAGGGGCCATCCCGTGAGGGATGGCCCAGACTCCTATGATAGTCCGCTTGGCTCAGGCCCTGTTCATTTCAGGCTGCCCTTGCCCTCGCAACGATGGTTGCCGGCCCGCCAGACCATCACGCCGCTGCCACCGGGGTAGAAGCTGCGGTCGTCGGCCATTTCGTCGAAGCGGTGTTCAGCCAGCTGACCCGCCTGGGCTCCGGCGGCGATGGTGGTCTCGGGCACTGCAAACATCATGCAGGCCTGGCGCTTGAGCTTGTCCACGGTGATGTTCCAGCACAGTTCGGCACCGGGTGAGCGCCTGGGGGCGTTACCGTCGACCTGACCGCTCTGACCCTCCACCTGCACGACATTGCAGCGCCCGGCCAGCGTCAGCTCCACCTTGTTGCCCTGGGCATCCTGCCAGCTTTGCACCACCTGGCCAAAGGGAACCAGCTGCTCCGCCTTGATGGCCGGGGCGCTGGCAGCCTTCAGCGCGAAGCTCTCCGCCCCCTCGGGCTGGGCTGTTGCGGTGGCACGCGGTGCCTTCACTTCCAGGGCCAGGGTGTCGGCCAGGGCCACCTGGGTGGCATCGGCCTGGATGCCGACTTTCATTTCCAGGGGCCGGAACAGCACGGTCGTGTTCTGGTTGGCGCTCCAGTAGGACTCGATCACGCTGCTCAACGTGTATTCGCTGCGGCCGTTCAACGGCTGATAGTCAAGATAAGTGCCGCCGTTGCCGGGCAGCGGCTTGCTGACGTAGTTGGTCGGCGTCAGATAGGCCGTGTTGGCGATGGACGGGGTGGCAGGGTCTGGCGTGTACCAGCCGTAGCGGCCATCGGCCAGGCTGCTCGAGGTCCGGGTGCCGCGAAGCCCGGTCGGATTGATGCGCTGGTCCAGCATGCTGCGCAGCACATCACCACGGATGCCCGAATCGGTGATGGTCTGGTCGGTGGTGGCCGTCACGGACGGCGTGGTGGCGACTGGCACCGTGCCCGTGCCGCCTCCGGCGCTGCCCGCACCCGGGGTGGTCGTGCTGGAGCCGCCTGAGCTGCTGCCTGTGCTGTCTGACGGTGCCGTACTGGCGGGCGGATTGCCGGGGCTGCTGGAGACGTTCTTGTCGGTGGTGGACGAGCCACCGCCGCCACCGCAGGCAGCCAGCAACAGGCACAGCGCGGCAGCGCTCATCGGGGTGTGGATCGACAGGAATGTGCTGCTCATGGAATGGACCTCCCTGAAATCGGAAATGCCCTGAACGAGCCGGAGAAGGCCGTTGCATTCCCGAAGGTGAACGCAAGGGAAAACGTTCGAACGTTCCGTGACCGGGCTGTCCGGATCGACTGGAATCCAGGAAGCCCTGTCGTGATGACAGCTTAGTCCCGGATCGTGAAAAAGGGAGGTCTCACCGGGAGAAACGACAATTCCACGCCGTTTTGTAACCAGAAAACCGGGGTGTGGTTACGAATATTTCCCTTTGTGGATAAGTGTTGTTTTGACGGATTCCTTACTCCCTGGCGCGACCGGGCGCATGAATGCGGCAGTCGCCGGCAGCGGGCCACGGTGCCTGGCCCGCTGCCAGCCTGAGCGTGTCAGCTCAGTCCAGCGTCACGCGGTGCAGCTCGAACTCGCGCGTCTGGTCGGCTGCGGACGGGTCGGCAAACAGCCGGGTAAAGCGGGCATTGGTCACCCAGATGGCGCCATCGCGCAGTGTGGCCGTGGTGGGGGCGTCCATGCCCTCGGGCCGGACCACCTGGCTCACGCGGGCGCTCTGCCAGCCGTCATCCGATGTCAGCAGGCTGACTTCGCTCATCAGCTGGCCATCGGCACCTGCTGCGGTTTGCACGGCCACCAGCTGGCGGCCATCACGCAGCACCAGTCCATCCGGTCCGGTCAGGCGGGCCGGCAGGCGTACCGCCTGCAGGGCAGCCGGTTGTTGCAGCGGAATCTTCCAGAGCTGGCCACGCGTGTAATCACCGGCCAGCAGGAAACCATCCGGGTGGAAGACGATGCCGTTCAGGTGAACCATCGTGCCTTCCGTACCGGGCTTCTCGACACCCAGGCGGGGATCACGCACCAGGACGCTGGCCGTGCCGGTGGCCTGATCGATCCGGTAGATCTGCGGCTGGAAACTGTCGGTGACATAAATGTTGCCAGCCTGGTCCACCGCCAGATCGTTGGCCATCGTCGGGCCGGAACTCAGGTGCGACAGATCGTGGATGCGGCGCACCTCGCCGCTGTCCAGTGCCAGCTCGACCACCTGGGCCGTGCGCTTGACGGTCTGCGGGCCGGAGCGGTGGCTGGCACCCGGGTCGGAATTCAGCACCAGCACACGGTTGCGCGCCTCGTCCACCCGAATGCCGGTCGTGGTGATCAGGCGCGGATCCCCGGCGAAGACCCGATACTGGCCATCGGGGCTGACCAGGCCGATCGTGCCACCGCGCAGGGACGAAACCAGAAACGCCTGCTTGCCCGGGTGCCAGGCAATGCCTTCCGGGTAGCCGGCGGACTGGGCCGGCGTGAAGCGGATGCGTGCGGTGTCGGCAGCGGCGCTGGCTGCTGCCGGAGCCGTGTCGGTGGCCGTTGTCGAGGCAGGCAGATGGGCGCAGCCTGCCAGGGCCAGGGCGATCAGGCCTGCCAGGGGCAGGGCCGCGAAGCGCTTCTGAGGCCGGGCCTGCGACGACATCCGGGCAGCGGATGCCACAAGGGCCGCCGTGCCGGAGGCGTGGTGATGCGTGCCGGAAGCGGTGGTGTGACGGGCGTGGAACATGGAGGTGTCGTTGTTCTGATGGGCAGCGCTGGCCGCACCGGAAGGCCTGTGCATGACATGGCCAGGGCAGCAGACAGGCTGCAAGGGTTACTGGGCCGGCGGGCTTCGTGTCACGGCCCGCCGGGCACCCGGGGATGTCCGGGATGAGCAGTGGGGATGGCATGCTGCATCCATCGTCCGGCCTGCTCCGGCGCATCCATCCGGGTTGCCGCCTCACTAACGCCTGTTGCCCGCGTCGGGTTTACAGCGCAAGGGACTGTCATCCAGGCGGATTGCCGGAGCGTGGTGTCCGGCGGCTCTTGTCTGCCCGGGCGTGCATGCATTCTGACGAGCACGGCGCAGGGGCCTGGCTGGCGGTTTTGGTCATGGCCGTCACCTGTCGGGGAGCATCGGCAGCCAGGCTCATGATCTCGCAGGCTTCGGGCAGGCTGGCCCGGTAGCGATGCGGCATGTGTCGCTGCATCAGGGGCAGGTTCAGGCGTGCCGGGTTGAAGGTATGACGGTAATAGGTCAGCCACAAGGCCTCACCGGCGTCGGCCGCAGGGGCCTGATCGGCCCGGGCCGCGGGGCCCTGGCGCAGCTGCTGGCTGGCGGGATCCCAGTCGATGCTGCCACGTGGTGTGAGAATGGCCCAGCGCATGCCGGCAAAACGGCGGACGAACCATGGCGCCACCAGAGACAGGACATCATGTTCGGGGTCGAACCACGCGACGTGCAGGGGCGCAGGCATGCCGGTGACATGGGCGTCCGGATCATGGCCATGATGTCCGGGGGCTGGCGGTGCAGCAGGTGCGCTGCCGTGCGTGGATTCGTGCACGGGCCGAAAGCGCAGGAAGGCGCGCATCCTGTAGGCCTCCCGTCGTACCGCACGCGCCATCTGCCGTAAGGTCAGCCAGTCGGGGTCGAGCAGGTCATGTCGCAGGGCAGGTTCGTGCTGCAGGCGCCAGAGCAGCCGATAGAGCAGCGTGAAGCGTTGTGGGCTGGCGTGCAGTACCACCCGTTGCGCCAGATCACGGTAAAGACGTGGCACGCGCACAGGAGAGGGTGCGGTGTGCCCACCACGGTTGGCGTCATCGTCGATCGATCCGGATCTGGGGGGCAGGGAGAAAAGTTCGGATTGTGTCGATGGTGGGCCACATGCCTGCCAGTGGTCGTGCGCTGCCTCCGGTGGAATGCCCGCGGCCAGCAGGAGGCGCGCGTCTCGGCGGAAGCGCCCGAAGGCATCATCGTCTGGTGGCGGATCCTGGGGCGGGGTGGGGACAGGGGTGATCTCCTGCATGACGAGCTCCAGATGAGAGGGCAGGCCTAGAACAGGCTGCCCTGCACCGGTGCGCGGGCGTGCCGGGGAGGGAGGCCCGTCAGGGCCGCACTGCCATGGTGTTGGGCGGCATCGCTTGCCGGACGATGATCGGCCAGTATCACGAAAGGCAATACCCGCCGGGTGGGTACGCGCAGCGCACGAAGATCATCGGCCCGGATGGCCCGTACCCGCCGTGCGGCGAGCAGGCGCTGCACCGTGCGCACGCCCAGGCCGGGCACGCGCAGCAGCAGCTCTCGCGGGGCATGGTTCAGATCGACCGGAAAATGCTCGGGGTGAGCCAGTGCCCAGGCCAGCTTGGGATCGACCTGCAACACCAGCATGCCGCTGTCGGTGGGCGTGATCTCGTGGGCGGAGAAGCCATAGAAGCGCATCAGCCAGTCGGCCTGATAGAGGCGGTGCTCGCGCAGCAGCGGCGGGGATTGGGCTGGCAATGCGGAAGGGGCATCAGGAATCGGGCTGAAGGCCGAGTAATACACGCGCTTCAGACGATAGTCGCCATAGAGTTGTGCACTGGTGCTGAGAATCTGTGCATCGCTGGCACCATCGGCACCGACGATCATTTGCGTGCTCTGGCCGCCGGCTGCAAAGCTGGGAGGTTGGGCACGCCGGGCCCGGGTACCAGGCAGTATCCGGATCGGCTGGGTGCGTGCAGCCCGCCGTTCGGCTCTGGCCTCGTCGATGGACTGACGCAGCCGACCCATGCTGTGCCGGATGCTGCTGGCATCCTTCTCGGGAGCCAGCGCGGCCAGGCCACTCTGGGTGGGCAGCTCGATGTTGACCGACAGCCGATCGGCCCAGAGACCGGCCTGGGACAGCAGCTCCGGCGAGGCATCGGGGATGGTTTTCAGATGGATGTATCCGCGAAAATCGTGTTTCTCGCGCAGCGTGCGGGCCACTCGCACCAGTTGTTCCATCGTGTAGTCCGGGTTCCGGATCACGCCACTGGACAGGAACAGGCCGTCGATGCAGTTGCGCCGGTAGAAATCAAGCGTCAGGTTGACCACTTCCTCGACCGAGAAGCGCGCGCGACGCACATCACTGCTGCGCCGGTTGATGCAGTAGAGGCAGTCATACAGGCAGAAGTTGGTCAGCAGGATCTTCAGCAGCGAGATGCAGCGGCCATCGGGTGTGTAGCTGTGGCAGATGCCATGGCCTTCATGACTGCCGATGCCGCCCTTGCCACCGCCTGCCCGTGATGAACTGCGCCGCGTGCCACCGCTGGCTGCACAGCTGGCATCGTACTTGGCGGCATCGGCCAGGATTGCAAGTTTTGTTTCGATGTCCACTGTGCAAATATACAGTCTATGACTGCCGCTGGCAATGCCCGCAGAGGCCGCACCGGATGTCGGATCGGTGCGGCCTCTGCGGCTGAAGCAGGCGGTAGCGGCCGCGCAACCCTCTGGCCGATCAGCTCAGGCGGTCATCCAGGCGGCCAACGGCTTGCGCCAGCGCCTGTCGGGTGGCCTCGTCGGGCTGGCCCTGGCTGAAGTGCGTGCCGAAGTTGCCCAGACTGTAGGTGCCCACGAGATCGGCGTTGTAGTAGCCGAGCATCTTTTCCAGCCATGCGGCGGCGCCCTGGGCACCGCGGGCACCGGGCGAGGTGCTCAGCAGCAGGACCGGCTTGCCCGAAAAGATCTTCTGTTCACCTCGCGGATAGCGGGTGGCCCAGTCGAAGAGGTTCTTGAAGGCGGCCGTGACGTGGCCATTGTGTTCGGCACAGCCGAACACGACGGCGTCATGCGCATCCAGCGCGGCGAAGAAAGTGGTCAGGGCTTCTGGAAAGCCCTGTTTTTCGAGGTCGACGCCAAAAAGCGGCAGCGGAAAGTCCTGCACGCTGCGAAAGTCGGCCTGATGGCGGGGCAGCAGGGCGGCCGCGGCATGCAGAAGCTGGCCATTGATGGACTGACTACTGTTGCTGGTGTTGAAGAAGAGGATGCTGGCCATGAAAGGACGAGACTCCAGGGGGTTGAGGGAAAGGCGCACAGGGCCGTTCGGGCGCTGCCAGAGAGGTGCGACAGCTGGTGCGTGGACGGTCCGGGGTACCGGTGGCGACCGGACCGGGATGGACCGGCCGGCATCAGGCTGTCCGCATCCGGGGCGTTGTGGCCTCCGTCATGATCGCATGGCTTGCTGCCGCCAGGCAGTCTTGCCCGGGGTGTGTGGCGTAGCGGCAGGGGGAGGGGCAGGAGGAGGGGGCCGTTCGCCCGACTTGACCAGCGCCCCGCCGTCGTGTCCCAATACCCTGACCCCTGACCCCAGCCCCCAGGCCCCAGACCCCAGA
>JAUNLD010000040.1:13582-28273 GCA_030532425.1 Lautropia sp.
CCCGGCCCTGGCCCTGGCCCTGGCCCCTGTACCTGTCTCCTTCCTGTCCCGGCACAGCCACCCCCGCTTCCTCCGGAATCCGTCGATGCAGCTCGTTTTTCGCAAGTTCAGGGCACGGAATTTTGCCGACTACCTGAGGCTGGCCGGTGAGGCCCGGGTGATGGCGATGGTCACCGGGCGGGCCTTGTCGCTGGACGAGGCGCGCTGTGAATTTGCCGAGGTGCTGCGGGGCAATGGACGGCATCCGCAGCTGGGCACCTTTCGGGTGCTGGATGCGGGCGGGCGCTTTCTGGGCCTGGGCAAACTGCTGCCCGGGGCGGACGATGAGGGGCGGGCCGAATTGGGCTACATGCTGCTGCCGCATGTCTGGGGGCAGGGCATCGGCAGCGCCATCGCCGCCGATCTGCTGGCCCGTGCGGCAGCCCACGGCATCACCGAGGTCTTTGCCATCATCGACCCGGCCAATCTGCCGTCCCGGCGGATCCTGTTGCGCCAGGGCTTTGCGCACCGGCAGTACCGCGATTTCGATGGCTTGCCCGGCGAGGTGCTCGATCGGCGTCTGGACAGCGTCCCTTGGCCGCGCACTCATCGCGGGCATTCGTCGACAGCACCGTACAAATAATCATGTGTAACGAGAATTGCGCGCTGCTCCTTGCATTCTCCTTGGGACGCATCGGCTCGGATGAGGTGATGCACCGCCTGGGGCTTGACAGCGATGAAGACCTCTTCCTGCTGATGGCGCAGGCGCATCTGCCGATGCCCAGGCTCGATGACGCCACGACAGCGGGCATGGTTGAGGCTCTGGATGCGTTGAGCAGCTTATGATGCCGAGTGAGGAAGTTGGCAGGGGGTATTCCGAAAGCCCGATCTTGCTGGCGTCTGCCGCCGAGGTTGAGCAGCAGGCATTGCGGGCCGGGCGGGCATTCTCGCGGATCCGCTTCCCGTGACAGGTTCCCGCCTCACACATCCGGGGGCCGCCACGGCTTGCCTTTTACTGGCGGCAGCCAGCCCGGGCCTTCCAGGCATAGTTGCCACAATCGGTGCGGGATGCCGTAGTGATCCGGGCGCTCGGGGTCCAGCTCGGTGACGATCGCCTCGTCGCGGCCGGTCTGCAGTAGTGCTGCCAGCTTGGGGTTCAGCATCACCGCCTTGCCCAGTGCAATGAAATCCACCCAGCCCGTCTGCCAGGCTGCCCGGATCTGCGCTCCGCTCAGCAGCGATCCCACGCCGATCAGCGGCAGACGGCCCGCCAGATGGTGGTGGATGAGTGCCAGCCGTGCCTGAGTGGTGTCGGCCCCGCGTCTTGCGCGTTTGTAGAAATCCACCAGTGATACATGCAGGTATTGCAGCGGTTTTTGCACCAGCGCGTCCACCAGCGCCAGGCAGTCGACCATCGTCAGCCCGTTGTCTCCTGCCTCTTCGGGCGAAAACCGGTAGCCGACGATGAAGTCCGGTCGCCCCTGCTGTCGGCGCACCGCGTCCACCGCATCCACTACCGCCAGTGCAAAGCGCATCCGTGCCGTGAGATTGCCTCCCCAGCCATCAGTGCGTCGATTGCTTTTGCCCGAGCAGAATTGTTGCAACAAGAAGCCGTTGGCGCCGTGGATTTCCACGCCGTCAAAGCCGGCGCGCAGCGCCAGTTGCGTGGCATGTGCAAAGGCGGCGATCAGGGAGTGGATCTCGACTTCGGTGGCTGCGCGGGCTTCGCCCTCGTCACTGGGGGCAAGCCGATGGCTGCCCGGAGGAATGGCTGGCCACGGAAGTACCCCGCCATGCTGTATCACCGAATGCCCGCCGTGATGCAGTTGCAGGATGGCCTTGGCACCCTGCGCCTGAATGAGGTGGGCGGTTTCCCTCAGGCTGGGCAGATGATGCTCGCCGCTGGCCTCGGGTTCGCCATAAAAGGATTTCCCCTCGGAGGATACGCAGGTGGCGGCCGTGATGAACAGCCCGAACCCCTGTGCCCGGTTGCCGATGAAGCACCGTTCCTCGTCACTGAGCGTGCCATCTTCGTGCGACGCATAATGTGTCATCGGCGCCACCACCAGCCGGTTGGGGATCGTCACGCCGTTGTTCAACGTGATCGGCGAAAACAGGGAGTCAGGTTGATCAGGCATCGACCGAACGTGAAAGGATTCGATGCTGCCATCTTATAATCGTGCGCTCTGCCCAACAAGTACGCACCTTGTGGTGCAATACTTACCTTGAGGAAAGTATGAACGCCCCCGCTCCTGTCCACTATCCGTGTGGTCCAGGCCATGCGGCCACGGCGTCCATCGAAGATACCGGCGTGGGTTACACGCTGGCACTCATCGGCGGAAAGTACAAGATGGTGATCCTGTACTGGCTGTATCGCAATCAGATAGTGCGCTTCAACGAGTTGCAGCGCCTGATTGGTGGCGTCTCTTACAAGATGCTATCCAGCACGCTGAAGGAACTGGAGCGAGATGGTCTGGTGCTGCGCACCCAGTATCCCGAGGTGCCGCCACGAGTCGACTATCGTCTATCCGATGATGGCGTGTCACTGATTCCGGTGCTGGATGCGATGTGTGTCCGGGGTAATGCGCATCGCAAGAAACTGCTCTGCGACTGACAGGTGATTGCCCGTCAGGCAACCGGCACTCGTGCGTCAGCCAGGTGGCAGACAGGTGGCAGCAGGAAGAGGGCGCCTGTCATTCGTCGGCCATCAGCCCCGGTCTATCGTTTGCTACCTTATCGTTTGTATCCTGTCGATCTGCCTGCGGTGGCCGGCCGGGGGCGCCCCCGCAGCCGGCCCGTCCCGTCACCTGGCGGTGAAGCGGGTGATGTGATCTCCCTGCGAATCGTCCGGGCCTCGCGACTTGTTGACGGCAAAGACGTTGCCCTGGCCATCGGTGGAGAGCTGGTTGGCCAGCGGACCGGCCGGCAGGTTGGCCAGCAGCTTGCCTGCCGTGTCGATGACGGCGACGGTGCCGCTGGCACGGCTGGCCACGTAGGCCCGCTGCTTCACCGGCTCCCAGACGACATTGAGTGCGCCGGCGCCAACGGTGACCTCATGCCTGACGCGACCCTCCTTCAGGTCGAGCAGCAGGACGTTGTCGCTGTCCTGCGAGGCGATGAACAGGATGCCTGCCGCCGGCGCAAGGGCGATGCCGCTGGCATTCAGGGCCCCCGGCAGCGGGATCACCTTCTCGACCGCTTGCCGACCGAGATCGATGATGAAGACCTCGTTGGTGGTGGCACTGACGGTGTAGAGCTTGCCGTTGTCGGCATCCAGGGCCAGAGCCATCGGGCGAGTGACCGGGATCTGGGCCTGATTCAGTGCGGATTTCAGGTAGATGCTGCCGATCTTGTCGAATTTTCGGGTGTCGAAAACGACGATCTCCCCTCCACGGGTGGAGGTGACATAGGCGCGTCCGTTCCTGCTGTCGATGGCGATGGCGCGGCTGTGATTGACGATACCGTTCGGAAACTGCTTGAGCAGCGACAGGTCTTTCTGCCGGTAGACCGCCACCGTGTCATTGCGGGTGTCGGAGACCCAGACCGTGCCCTGCGCATCATCGACGGCCACCCCATAGACGGCATGCGCCGTGCCGTCGGCGCCGGTGGCCGGGTTCACCGAGATCGTGGCTTTCAGGGTGTCGGGGTCGACCTTCATCAGGGTGGAGCTGACCGCCGCCGGCGGGCGGCCGCTGCTGGCCGTGACGAAGAGGGCCTTGCTGGCAGCGCTGTAGGCACTCTCATAAAGGCCCGGTTTCAGGGGCTGGGCATCGATGCGGTAGTGGTTGGTACCGCTGAGCGGCAGCTTCGACGAGACCTTGAACTCATAGATGGCGGCAGCGGCGGGATGGCTGACCTGCACGACGACCGGATGGCGGCCGACGACGGTGCTGGCCGGCACGCTGACCTGGGTCCTGAAACCACCCTGTGCATCGACCTTGATGACGGGCTCGGCAGTGATCGGCTGACCGTTGCTGAGCAGGCGGACTTCCTGTCCGGGCTTGAAGCCGCGGCCACGGAGGGTGACGGTGCTGCCCGGATGGGTGGCCTCCATCACCGAGACGCGGCCCTTGAATGCCGTGTCGGGCTGGGTGAAGATGTCTGCGGCCTGCGCCGTGCCCGTCACCGTCAGGGTGGCAAGGGCCAGCGCCAGCGCCTGCTGCCGCAAGCGCGGCAATCCACGATGATGCTGGGCACTGAAAGACTGTTTCATGACGGTTTTCTCCTGAGTGTGATGAATGATCCCGGCAGGGTGGTGCCGCTGCAAAGAGGGGACGGGGGTCATGGGAGTGGGAGGGCAGCATCGGCGTGCACCAGGGCGGCCTGCAGCGGGGGCAACCAGTGCGCCAGCGCCGCTTCGCCTGGCAGATGGGCATGCAGCGACGGGATCTCGTGGACACGAAGCGCGTTGGCCCATGGGTGCCACATGGCCGGGTGCAGTCCTTCTCCGACGTGGTCGAGGGCGGCGCGCATGTAGAGCAGTTCGCCGGCGTAACGGCGGTGCGTGTGGGCACGGACCAGTGTGTTGGTGCTTGAGACGGCCTCGAAGATGCCGCCGAGCTGTGCATCGCTCAGCTCTCCCAGCGGATGACCCCGCTCGCGCAGGAAACCGATCACTCGCTCGCGACTCAAGCGTGCCTCGCCGAGGGCATCGGGATCCTGCCCGGCGATGTGCAACAGTGCGCGCAGGGCATCGTGGGCTTCCGGCGGGGCGCGGTCGCGCCAGGCATCGGCCGGGTAGGCATCCAGCAGGCAGACGACACCGGGGGCTTGGCCACGGGCCTGCAGGGCGCAGGCCACTTCCTGGGCCAGGATGCCGCCGGTGGACCAGCCGAGCAGATGGCAGGGACCATCCGGATGCAGGGCCTGGATCTGGTCGGCGTAGTGGGTGGCCAGCTGGCCCAGGCTCGGGAAGGCATCGGCCTGACCCGTGAGTGCCGGTGATTGCAGGCCGATGATGCTGCGGTTGCCCGGCAGGCGCCGGGCCAGCAGGCCGTAGCACCAGGCAAGGCCTCCGGCGGGGGGCAGGCAGAACAGCGGGGGTAGCGCCGGCTGGTCGCTGCGGGCCTCGCGCAGCCGGAAGACGGGGCCGAAGCCGGCCTCCTCGCCGCGGGCCGCATCCTGATGCAGGTGCTCGATCCAGGCGGCCAGCTGGCCGACGGTGGGGTGCTCGAAGATCGCGCCCAGCGTCAGCCCGGTGCCGCTGTGTTCGCGTAGCCGGGTGGCCAGTCGGGTGGCCAGCAGCGAGTGGCCGCCCAGCATGAAGAAGTCGTCGTCGACTCCCGGAGGGGCGTCGAGCCCGAGCAGCGCCTGCATGGCGCTGGCCACCTGACGCTCGGTGCCGGTGCGGGCGGGGCGTGCCGAACGGGGGACAAAACCGGGCAGCGGCAGTGTCTTGCGGTCAAGCTTGCCGTTGGTGCTGATCGGCAGCGAGGCCAGCAGGCAGATGGCCGAGGGCACCATCGCATTGGGCAGCAGTGCCTGGGCATGGGCCAGCAGGGATGCCGTGAGCTGGGTGTCGTCGATTACCGTGGCAGCGGCCTCCGTCGTGTCGGTGCTCGGCGCTGCCGTGGGGCCGGCCGGCACCACATAGGCCACCAGCCGCTGTTCGCCGGCGGCATCAGGCTGGGCCAGCACTGCAACCTGGCGGCAGCGCGGGTGGGTAGCCAGGGCGGATTCGATCTCGCCCAGTTCGATGCGCTGGCCGCGCAGCTTGACCTGGTGGTCGATGCGTCCCTGATATTCGACGGCGCCGTCGGGCCGCCAGCGGGCCAGGTCGCCGGTGTCGTAGAGGCGTTCGCTGCGGGGTGGGGTGGAGGCCGGGGAGAGGGCGTGCGTGTCGCTGCTGCCGCTTCCTGCCTGGGCGGCGTGCGCGCCGATGGTCTCGCCAGCCGGATCGGCAGGCAGCGGATCGGCAATGAAGCGGGCTGCCGTCAGGTCGGGGCGGCCGAGGTAACCGTCGGCCAGTTGCCGCCCGCCCAGATGGAGGGTACCGGTGACGCCGGGGGGCACCGGGCGCAAACACTCATCGAGGATCAGGAGCCGGGTGTTCCAGACCGGGAAGCCGATCGGTACCGGATCGCTGACATCCGTGGCCGAAGCCGGCCACCAGCTGACATCGACCGCCGCTTCGGTCGGGCCGTAGAGATTGTGCAGCGCGGCCGTCATCTGCGCATGGAAGCGGTCGCGCAGGCGGGCCGGCAGGGCTTCGCCACTGCAGAAAACGCTGTGCATCGAGAGGCCCTGGCTGCCGGGCTCGTCAAGAAAGGCGGCCAGCATCGATGGCACGAAGTGGACGACATCGACCTGCTCGGTGCGGATCAGTGCAGCCAGTGCCTGCGGGTCGCGGTGCAGGCCCGGGGGTGCCACCACCAGCGGGGCTCCGCAGAGCATCGGCAGAAACAGCTCCCACACCGAGACATCGAAGGTGTAAGGCGTCTTTTGCAGGAAGCGTTGGCTGGACGAGAGGCCGTAATGGGCCTGCATCCACAGCAGCCGGTTGACGATGGCGCGGTGGCTGACGACCACGCCCTTGGGCTCGCCCGTCGAGCCGGAGGTGTAGATGACATAGGCCGGATCGGCCGGTTGCACCTCGGGCAAGGGCGGTGGTGCGGCGCTGTGCCCGCTGCCGGTTGTGGCAGGGGCGGCATCGTCTGCGGAGGCCGGCGCACGGTTTGGCGCAGCGCATGCGGGGTCGTCGTTGCCGGGGAAAAGAATCTTCTCGTCAAGACAGTTGGCCGTCTCCGGCAGCAGCGCCCGGGTCGTGGCATCGACGATGCAGGCGCAGGGGCGGGCGGCCTCCAGGATGCGGCGGATGCGTCCGGCCGGCTGCTCGATGTCCAGGGGCAGCCAGGCGCCACCGGCTTTCTGGATGGCGTGCAGGCTCAGCACCATCGCCAGGCTGCGCGGCAGGGCGACGGCGACGATGCTGCCCCGGCCGACGCCGGCGGTCTGCAGTTGTCGGGCCGCGTGGATGATGCGGGCCTCGAAAGCGGCGAAGTCGAGGGTATGGCCGTCCATGCGCAGCGCTTCGGCCCGGGGGTGGCGTGCACAGCTGGCGGCCACCAGGGCCACCAGCGTGGTGTCGGGCACAGGGTGTCCGGTCTGGTTGACGGTGTACACCCAGTGGCGAAACTCGTCGCCGTGCAGTGTCTGGACCGGCCGCAGCGTCGGTGCCTGCAGGGCGGCCTCGGCGAAGGCAGCAAAACGGGACAGGTGCGCTTCGATGCCGGCCTGATCGTAGAGACGTGGATTGGCCTCGATCTCGATGCGCATGCCGCTGCCATCGGGCGCGGCGCGGACGTTGAAGGTGAAATCTTCAACCGGTCCGGTGGCCAGCACCTCCTGGCGGGCATCCAGGCCGGCGTCGCGGTAGGGGGCATCGAAGGGCAGGACATTGACCAGCGGGCCGTGAATCCGGCCCTGTCCTCCGGGCAGGCCCAGGTCGCGGCGCATCTGCTCGCTGCGGTAGCGTCCGTGCCGGCGGGCCTGGCGCAGCTGGCGGCTGCAGTCGGCCAGCAGTTCGTCCAGCGGCCGGTCCTGGTCGATGTCGAGGGCCAGGGGCACGATGTTCATGACGGTGGCCACGCTGCGGGCGGCGGCGTTGCCCAGTCGCCCCATCCACGGCACGCCCAGCACCACCGTCTGCTGGCCGGTGTGGCGCTGCACGTAGGCGGCCACCAGCAGGGTCAGGATGTCGGGCCAGCTGCACTGGCTGCGTTCCTGCACCTGCAACAGCAGCGTCTGCAGGCGGGCGGGCGCCTCCTGCCGGGCCAGCAGTACGCTGCCGGCACTCAGGGCACTGGCCTCGGCCAGGCTGGAGACATCGTCCCGTGCCTGCAGCTGCTGCTGCCAGAAGCGGGCATCGTCGCCGCGCTTGTCACTCTGGCGATACTGGCGGTCGTCGGCCACCACCTGCGCAAAGGAGAGCAGCGGCGTGACGGCATGGCCATCCGCCCCGCCCAGCGCCCGGTAATGCTGCATCGCCTGCTGCTCGATCAGGGCCATGCCGTAGCCGTCGGCTGCCAGGTGATGGACGCGCTGATACCAGAGCAGGACGCGCTCACCCAGACGGATCAGCACGTGGCGGGCCAGCGGCATCGTCAGCGGGTCGACCGGCGTGTGCAGGTCGGCCAGCATCAGCCGCCGGGCTTCGGCGCGGCTGGCGGGGCTGTCGTCGGGCAGTGTCAGCCATTCGAGTGCTGGCCGGCGGCTGGCGTCGATGTACTGGCGTGGTCCCGCGTCACCATCGATGAAGGCCAGTGCCAGGGCGTCGGCCTCCTGCAGGGTCTGGCCGATGGCCTGGGCCAGCCGTGCCGCGTCGAAGGGTGCATGCAGTTCGGTGCAGTGACCGGTGTTGAAGACCGGATTGTCGGGATCGAGACGCTGGGCATACCAGAGTCCTTCCTGGGCTTCGGTCAGGGCAACAGCGGTCTGCGGGGAATCCATCACGATGGGCATGGCACAGGCTCGGCGACGGGACGGTGAGGGAAAGGCGTGGCGAGGAGCGGAAGAAACCGGGCGGGGCGGGGATGTGCCTGCCAGCCACGGCAGGCGCCCAGGTGTGGCAGGAGTGCTTCAGCGGGCGGGGCTGCCTGCACCCGTGTCAGCGGGCGGGCGGGGCGGCCTGCACCAGTGCCCACCAGGCAGCCAGGGTCGGCTCCAGTGCCATGGCCGAGAACTCCAGCGTGGCACCGGCCTCACGCCAGCGGGTGGCCAGTGCCATGGCCCGCATCGAATCCAGCCCCAGCTCGATCAGGTTGTCGTCATCGGCGATGTCCGACGGGTCTTCGTGCAGCAGCCGGGCGACGTCCTGGCGCATGATCTCCAGGCTGAGGGCGGGCAGGGAACTCATGGGGCATTCCTCTCAATGTGTCTTGATGGCAAGTTGCTTGAATAAAAGGGATGTCGAATGCCTTCGCCATCATCCTTCGGTGCGCCGGCCGGGTGCCTCGTCCAGCCGGGCACGCAGCTGCGCGCGCAAAGCCTTGCGGCTCAGCTTCATGGCGGCCGTCGAGGCAAAGCTGTCGAGAAAGACGATCTGGTCGGGCACCTTGAAATCGGCCACACCGCGGCCACGCATCCAGCGCTTGATGTCGACGCTGCGGGGGCGCTCGCCGCGGGCGATGATGAAGGCGCAGCTGCGCTCACCCAGGTACTCGTCGGGCACCGAGACGACGGCGGCGTCATAGACCTGCGGATGGGCGACCAGATAGTTCTCGATTTCCTCGGCCGAGATCTTCTCGCCGGCCCGGTTGATGTGGTCGCCGGCGCGGCCCTGCACGATCAGGTAGCCGGCTTCGGTGCGCCGGACGATGTCACCCGTGCGGTAGTAGCCATCGCTGGTGAAAGAGGCTTCGTTGGCGGCCGGGTTGTTGTAGTAGCCGCGGATCGTGTAGGGGCCACGGGTCAGCAGGTTGCCGCTGGCACCGGCAGCTACCGGCTGATCCTGGTCGTCCACGATCAGGATCTCGTCGTCGGGGCTGATCGGCCGGCCCTGGGTTTCGATGATCGTGTCGAGGTCGTCGTCGAGCCGGGTGTAGTTGACCAGCCCTTCGGCCATGCCGAAGACCTGCTGCAGCGTCACGCCCAGCGTGGGCTTCACCCGCCGGGCCACCTCGGCAATCAGCTTGGCGCCGCCGACCTGGATCACTTTCAGCGTGCTGATGTCATGCGGGCTCTGGGGGGCCGCATCCAGCCATTGCAGCAGCAGCGGTGGCACCAGGCTGGTGTCGGTGACACGCTCGCGCGCGATCAGCCGGAAGCAGGCATCGGCCTCGGGCGAGGTGCTGGTGACGACCCGTCCCCCCACGTACAGCGTGCCCAGAAAGCCCGGCGAACTCATCGGAAAGTTGTGGGCCATCGGCAGCGCGCACAGATAGGTGCTGTCCGGCCCCAGGCCACAGATGCGGGCGCTTTCGCGCAGCGTGTAGATGTAGTCGTCGTGGGTGCGGGGAATCAGCTTGGACAGGCCCGTGCTGCCCCCGGAAATCTGGAAGAAGGCGGTGTCGGCCCCGGTGCTGGTGCTGGCGGGGTGGGCCTGCCAGTCGGCATCGGTCACCTGTTGTGCCAGCGCGGCCAGATCGGTGCAGGGGCCGGCCTCGCCGGCCACCGTCAGCAGATGCTTCACCTGCGGGCAGCGTGCCTGCAATGCGCTGGCCAGGGTGGTGTAATCGAAACCGCCGTGCTGGCCGGCACAGAGGTAGGCGCGGGCATCGCCCGTATCGGCAAAGTGGGCGATCTCGGTGATGCGCTGCACCGGCAGCGAATAGACCGGAATCAGCCCGGCGCGGAACAGGCCGAAGATGGTGGTGACGAACTCCGGCAGGTTGGGCAGATGGACGATGACGCGCTCGCCGCGCTGCAGGCCCAGGCCCCGCAGGGCCACCGCCAGCCGTGAGGCCTGTTCGTCCAGCTGGGCATAGCTGAGCTGACGGCCATCATCACCGGTCACGGCCGTGCGTGGGCCATGTGCCGTGGCCCACTGGCGCAGCAATGCCCCAAAGCTCTCGTTGCGCCAGTAGCCGGCCTCGCGGTAGCGCTGGGCAGGATCGTCGGGCCAGGGGTGGTGCAGGCGGATCGGGGCGCAGGTGCTCATCGGTGGGGCAGAAGGGGCAAAAGCAGCAGAAGCGGCAGAAGGGGAAGGGACATGACACGGAAGCCCGGCAGGGCGGGGCTCATGATAACAATTAAATGGGAATGATTCTTGCCATCCTTCTTTCTGCCAGAGCTGCACAGTGAAAGGACGGCCGGCACTGCAGCGCTATCATCGCGGGCATGGAGACATCGGGACAGAGGCCGCCGGTACCGGCACCGGGGCTGTTGCTGCTGCTGGCGATTGCGCTGGTGGGGTTCTTTGCCTTTTTGCAGGTCTATTCGGTGCAGGCGGTGCTGCCGCTGCTGATGCACGAGCTGCGGGCCACCGAAGTGCAGGTGGGGCTGACGGTGGGTGCCACGGTGATGGGCGTGGCGCTGGTGTCGCCCTTCATGGGGATGCTGTCGGATGCCTTCGGGCGCAAGCGCTTCATCATCGGTTCGATGCTCTTTCTGGCGCTGCCCACGCTGATGCTGGGGCAGGTGACGGATGTGGGGCAGATGATGCTGTGGCGCTTCTTTCAGGGGGTGGCGATTCCGGGCATCACGGTGGTGCTGATCGCCTACATCGGCGAGGACTACGAGGGCCGGCTGATGACCCGCCTGATGTCGCTGTATGTGGCGGGTACGGTGCTGGGCGGCTTCATGGGCCGTTTCCTGCTGGGGCACCTGAGCGAATGGCTGGGCTGGCGCCATGCCTTTGGCCTGATGGCGGCCTTCAGCCTGGCCGGCGCCCTCTTCGTGGGCTGGCAGCTGCCGTCCTCGCGCCGCTTCGTGGCGCGGCCCAACCCGCGTGCGGCACTGGCGACACTGGCCGGGCACCTGCGCAACCGCCATGTGCTGACGGCCTGCCTGCTGGGGGCCTGTGTGCTGTTCTCGCTGGTGGGCTGCTTCACCTACATCAACCTGCACCTGGCCGGGGCTCCCTGGCACCTGCACAGCGGCAGCCTGGCCAACCTGTTCACCGTCTATCTGGTGGGCATGGTGGTCACGCCGCTGTCATCGTGGCTGATTGGCCGGGTGGGCAGTGCGCGCACCGTGATGCTGGCCGTGGGGCTGTCGATGCTGGGCGTGCTGGCTGCCCGCAGTGCCAGCCTGTCGGTGATCGTGCTGGGGCTGACGGCGATGTGCTCGGGCGTCTTCATCACCCAGGCGGCCACCATCAGCTACATCGCGCTGAACGTGAGGGAAGGGCGCTCGCTGGCCTCGGGGCTGTATTACATGGCCTATTACAGCGGGGGCACCGTGGGCGCCTGGGCCTGTGGGCTGGCCTATGCGCACAGCGCCTGGCCGGCGGTGGTGGGGGCGCTGCTGGCCGTGCAGGTGCTGGCCCTGGCCGTGGCGGGCTGGGGCATGGGGGGATGGCGGGCATGCAAATGATCGTTCTGCTGATCGCCCTGCTGAGCGCCATCCAGTACATCCCATACTTTTTGTCCATTGCCCGTGGCCAGACCCGGCCTTCGGTCAGCGGCTGGAGCTGTTTTGCGCTGTCGCTGGCGGTCACCATCGCCGCGTCGGTGCAGACCGGTTCGTTCAGCATCCTGATCTCGACCGGGCTGAGTCTGCTCTGCCAGTTTGCCATCATCGTCATCGGCCTGCGCATGGGCGTCGCCCAGAAGCCTTCACGCCATGAGCAGATCATCCTGGCTGCCGTGGTCGCCAGCATCCTGATCTGGCTGGTGGCCGGCAGCCCCCGGACGGCCATCCTCATCAATCTGGCCGTCGATGTGCTCGGCACCGCGCTGATCCTGAAAAAGCTGCATGCCATGCCGCGCACCGAAGCCCCCGTCACCTGGCTGCTGGGCAGCCTCGGTTCTGCACTGGCCGCCTGGCATTTCCGTCAGCCTTTCGACATCAATGCGCTGTACCTGCTGACGATCTTCCTCTCCAACCTTGGTGTGCTGCTCATGATCGGCTGGCAGCACTGGGCAAGGACTCGTCACGCTCGGGACATGGGCATGCCGCGCTGACCGGGGGATTCCTGTTCCTTTGGGAGTTCTTGCCGTACTCAGGAACCAGGCGAAGAACATTGTCATGAACATGAAGGATATTGTCTAGGAACGGCGTTATCGCTTTTGTGTGGTTAATTCGGCGTCAGCAAGGCGGAGGGAGCTTGACTTGGCAAATCTTGGAATATGAGAATGTTGTTCATTTTGGAGGGTTGGTTTGTGAGGAGTATTCGTCTTTCCTGTCTGGCTCGTTGGGCAATGGGAAGGGGCGCGCTTTTTGCATCATTTCTGCTGTGCCTGGGGAGCGTGAACGCCAGCGATGATGTTGAGGCGGGACGGAGTGGCTCCATTGAAAATCCGATGATTGCTTCCTTGAAGATCAAACAGGGAAGGAGTCATTTGGCAAGGATCGGCGTGGAGCCTAGCTTGAAGGCGCTGCTAGGTGCTCGATACGATGAGTTTCTGGAGAACTTTCAAGACATCACCGAACCAACCCTTTTGAAGGACGGCGGGTATATTCTGGATGGTTGGCGTCACATTGATTATGGGCGTGAGGATATTCATCCTTTCGATCACTCGGAGGTGTTTATTTATTACCCTGATGGTCGGGTCTACGCAGCTTGGTACAACAAGGATGAAGGGGTTATCCATTACGCAGGTGAGCGCTCAGGCCCCATTCATGCCGGTGTAGACGCATGGGCACGGCGCTTTTATCCGCCTATTCTCAGAGTAAAATAGCCTGTTTGAGGAACGCCAGAGGGTGTCAGCAATTTTGTGTGTGAGGCATACCATGACGACAGAGAGGAGGAAACGGTATGCCGATCAGAAAGACGACGAAATCAGCCAGGGCCCGCGAGGCCAGATTGCCTGCCATTCCAGCTGAGTTGATTGATCAGCTCGTCCAAGGGCCGATGACGGCCGAATCGATCCAGGAAGCCTCGATGGCGCTGAAGAAAGCGCTCATCGAGCGGGCGCTGGGTGGGGAGCTGTCCCACCACTTGGGCTACAAGGTCGGAGCGTAGACTTCCCACATCATCGAACCAGTAGAGAATAGAGGCTTCCCCGAGAAGGAGGAAGCAGTATGAGGAAGTCCCGATTCACCGAGAGCCAGATGCTGGCGATCCTGAAGGAAGGCGAAGCCGGCATTCCGGTGGCCGAAGTATGCCGCAAGCATGGCATCAGCAGCGCCACCTATTACCAGTGGAAGAGCAAGTACGGAGGCATGAGCCTGCCGGAACTCAAGCGGGTCAAGGAGCTGGAGGCCGAGAACGCACGCCTGAAGCGCATGTACGCCGATCTGGCACTGGAGAATGCCGCCATCAAGGATGTGAGAAATTGTTTGGTGATGATGTTGAGAATGAGCTTTCTGAGTTAAAACATATTTGTCAGGCGTGTGTTATCTTGCATAAACACCCAGGCGTCAGGAGAGCTTTGGCGGAGCGATATATGGAGTTCGCGCCTGATGTTCTGTCTCGATACGCAGTTAAAGTTTCTCTGGATGAGGGTGCAAAAAAACTTTTCTCTTTCCCTTGAGGTTTGATTATTGTCTTGGAGGTTGATCGTGAACTTAATGCCCATTCCGACCAGAACTTTTGTTTTTATTGGTTTGATATTTGTTCTTGCAATATTGTTTCCTTATTTGATTGCATACTTTAAGAAGGCGAGTTTAGGGTGGGTGGGGGTTTTTCATCGGCGTTCATGGCATTTATATTGTTGATAGTTTTTGGCGGCCTGCCTCGAAGGTCTTTGTCGCTGGACGAAGGGGGGGTTTTTTTGAAGACAACTTATTATACTAAGAAAGTTCCTTTTTCAAAAATATCCTCTGTGCAAGTCGGGGAGGAGTGTGTTGTTGATTTTGATTTTAAGAGAAACGGAATTGGGCTTCCTGGCTTGTATTCCGGGTGGTACGTGTCGAATGGTTTGAATTATCTTGTTGATTTTGTTAATAAGCCGAATATTTGTATTTATTACAATGGATCGTCGGAGGCGCTTGCTCTTGAAGTTTCAAATCCTTCTGATTTGAAGGGGCTTATTCATGATTAGCCTTTTGAGAGGTTCAACGTTCCATAAACTTGGCGCTCTCAAGAGTCAAGTGCAACAAAGGGTCTGGCGTAGTTGTAATGACCCACCAGAACCTGCACAGTTCAGGCCGCTAAAGCGTAAGCTTGAG
>JAUNLD010000116.1 GCA_030532425.1 Lautropia sp.
CTCACTCCCACTCAATAGTAGCCGGCGGCTTGGAAGAAACATCATAAGTCACCCGATTGATCCCCCGAACCTCATTGATGATCCGCCCACTCACCCGTTTGAGCAATGCATAAGGCAATTCTGCCCAGTCGGCGGTCATGAAGTCGCTGGTTTGCACAGCGCGCAGCGCGACGACGTAGTCGTAGGTGCGGCCGTCGCCCATGACGCCGACGCTCTTTACGGGCAGGAAGACGGTGAAGGCTTGGCTGGTGAGGTCGTACCAGCTCTTGCCGCTGTTGGGTTCGATGGTGGAGCGCAGTTCTTCGATGAAGATGGCGTCGGCTTCACGCAGCAGGTCGGCGTATTCCTTCTTGATCTCACCCAGGATGCGCACGCCGAGGCCGGGGCCGGGGAAGGGGTGGCGGTAGACCATGTCGTGCGGCAGGCCGAGGGCCACGCCCAGTTCGCGCACTTCGTCCTTGAAGAGGTCGCGCAACGGCTCCAGCAATTTGAGACCTAATTGTTCGGGCAGGCCGCCCACGTTGTGGTGGCTCTTGATGACGACGGCTTTCTTGCTCTTGGCACCGCCGGATTCGATCACGTCGGGGTAGATGGTGCCCTGGGCGAGGAAGGTGGCGCCTTTGTGGCCAGCCCCGCTGGCCTTGAGCTTTTCAGCCTCGGCCTTGAAGACATCCACGAAAAGCTTGCCGATGATCTTGCGTTTCTGTTCGGGATCCGAGACGCCTTTCAACGCGTCGAGAAAGAGCTGGCTGGCATCGACACGCACGACCTTGGCATGCAGTTTGCCAGCGAACATGTCCATCACCATGTCGCCTTCGTTGAGGCGCAAGAGGCCGTGGTCGACGAAGACACAGGTGAGCTGATCGCCGATGGCGCGGTGGATGAGCGCGGCAGCCACGCTGGAGTCCACGCCGCCGGAGAGGCCGAGGATCACTTCCTCATCGCCCACTTGCTCGCGGATGGCGGCCACGGCTTCTTCGATGTGGTCGCGCATCACCCAGTCGGGCTTGGCGTCGCAGATGTCGAGCACGAAGCGTTCCAGCATCGCCCTGCCCTGCACGGTGTGGGTCACTTCGGGGTGAAACTGCACGCCATAAAAACGGCGGTCTTCGTCGGCCATGCCGGCGATGGGACAGCTGGGGGTGCTGGCCATCAGTTTGAAGCCGCTGGGCAGTTCGGTGACCTTGTCGCCGTGGCTCATCCACACTTTCAGCATGCCGTGGCCTTCGGGGGTATGGAAGTCCTGGATGCCGTCGAGCAGTCTGGTGTGGCCGCGGGCGCGGACTTCGGCGTAGCCGAATTCGCGGGTGTGGCTGCCTTCGACCTGGCCGCCCAGCTGCATGGCCATCGTCTGCATGCCGTAGCAGATGCCGAGCACGGGGATGCCCAGCTCGAAGACGGCATCGGGGGCGCGGTCATCCACCTCGTAGACGCTCGCATGGCTGCCGGAGAGGATCACGCCTTTCAGCTGGCCGTCCGCCGCATATTGTCTGATCCAGTCGCTGCAGACATCGCAGGGATGCACTTCGCAGTAGACATGCGCCTCGCGGATGCGGCGGGCGATGAGCTGGGTGACTTGGGAGCCGAAGTCCAGGATCAGGATCTTTTGGTGGGTCATGGGATGATCCGAAAGGTGCGGTCAGCCGTGAAATGGCGGGTGTCTGGCAGGACGATGACTGACAGAAGTGGCAGACAATCTGACAGCGGTGACAGAAAAAGGCAGGGCCGGTGTGTTCGTTCCATCCCGAGATCCCGACAGATTGACGGGATGGCACGAAACACACCGGCCAGCCGGGGTTCAAACCCAGGAATACACTGAACAAGCCCGCTTGAACGCCGTGCCTCGCGGGCCTTGTTCAAAGCATCCCTGGCGGAAGCACAGGACTTATTCGCCGATGTGATAGTTGGGCGCTTCCTTCACGATCTGCACGTCATGGACGTGGGATTCGCGAATGCCGGCGCCGCTGATCTCGACGAACTGGGCCTGCTTATGCAGGGTTTCGATGGTCTGGCAACCGCAATAGCCCATGCTGGAGCGGATGCCGCCGGTGAGCTGGTACACGATGGCCGTGACGGTTCCCTTGAAAGGCACGCGGCCTTCGATGCCTTCGGGCACCATTTTTTCGGCAGCGGCCGAGGCGTCCTGAAAATAACGATCGGCTGCGCCCTGCTGCATGGCGCCAAGCGATCCCATGCCACGGTAGAACTTGTAGGAGCGGCCCTTGTAGAGCACGATTTCACCGGGCGCCTCTTCGGTGCCGGCAAACATCGATCCCATCATCACGGCCGAGGCGCCTGCGGCCAGTGCTTTGGCGGCATCGCCTGAGTAGCGGATGCCGCCATCACCGATCAGGGGCACGCCGGTGCCGTCGAGTGCAGCGGCCACATCGCTGATGGCGGTGAGCTGGGGCACGCCCACACCGGCCACGATACGGGTGGTGCAGATGGAGCCGGGGCCGATACCGACCTTGACTGCATCGACGCCCGCATCGACCAGCATGCGGGCGGCGTCACCGGTGGCGATGTTGCCGGCGATGACATCGAGGTTCGGATACTGGCGCTTGATTTCCCGCACGCGCTCGATGACGCCGCGCGAGTGGCCGTGCGCCGTGTCGACGACGACGACATCGACGCCCGCGCCCACCAGCAGCTCCAGCCGCTGCATGCTGTCACCGGCGGTGCCGATGGCGGCGCCCACGCGCAGCTTGCCGCTGCTGTCCTTCGAGGCATCGGGGTGCGTGTCGGCCTTGAGGATGTCCTTGACGGTCATCAGGCCGCGCAGCTCGAAATCGTTGTTGACGACCAGCACGCGCTCCAGGCGGTGCTTGTGCATCAGGCGCTGGGCTTCTTCAAGACTGGCGCCCTCCTTCACCGTGATCAGCCGCTCCTTGGGCGTCATGATGTTGCGCACGGGCTGATCCAGCTCGGATTCGAAGCGCAGATCCCGGTTGGTGACGATACCGATGACCTGTTTGCCCTCGACCACGGGCAGGCCCGAGATGCGATGCTGACGCGTGAGCGCGATGACTTCACGCACCGTCATGTCGGGCTTGATGGTGATGGGGTCGCCCACCACGCCAGACTCGAAGCGCTTGACAGCCAAAACTTCGGCGGCCTGCTGGGCGGGCGTGAGGTTCTTGTGGATGATGCCGATACCGCCGAGCTGGGCCATGACGATGGCCATCGGGCTTTCGGTGACGGTATCCATCGCCGCCGAGACGAGCGGGATGTTGAGGGAAATGTTCCGGGTAAGGCGCGTGCGCAGCGAGGCGTCACGGGGAATGAAATCGGAGTAAGCGGGGACGAGCAGTACGTCGTCGAATGTCAGTGCCTTCTTGGCTATCCGCATCGTAGTTTTTCCGCAAA